>NZ_CP020814.1:608333-966666 GCF_002109385.1 Halalkalibacter krulwichiae
GACCCAGCAATGGCATACATGAATAAAAAGATCCATAAAATCGTAATCGCTATATAGACAGGCTCCATCTTATCACTCCTCACCTCATATTTTTAAGTGATGCTGTGTAAATCTTTTGAAACCGGGTTGCGATTGAAATAGAAATGCATGACAAGTGCTGTAATAACGAGAAGTACTACATATAGGGAGACGAACAAGATAAAGAGCATTCCTAAATTCCCTGAATTCGTAGCAGCCTCACTTGTAAGTTGAAAGCCATAGATCGTCCATGGTTGCCGGCCGGTACAGCTGAAGATCCATCCTGTCTCAATTCCAACCATAGCGAGGGGACCAGAAACTACGATTCCAGCTAACAACCATTTTGGGAAAGGCTTTTCGCTTTTACGGTTTTTGAACCAATACAACCAATACACTCCCGCTAGGAGAAGAAGAACAGAACCAATTCCGACCATCACATTAAATAAGGTGTGAACGAATAATGGAGGCCATTCTTCTTGTGGATAATCATATAAGCCTCTTACTACTCCGTCAGTTGAGCCTGTTGCAAGCCAACTAAGCATCCCTGGTATCTCAATTCCTCCAACGACTCTACCAGCCTCTGGATCAGGAGTACCCATGATTGCTAAAGGCGCGTTCGATTGAGTTTCAAATAAACCTTCTGCAGCTGCGAGCTTCACGGGAATATGTTCATGAAGTAATATAGCTGTATCGTGGCCGCTATTAGCTGTATACACACTCATTGCAAGTGCAACGGCTAAAGATAAAGATAATCCTTTTTTGTGATACGTGATTTCTCGAACACTAAGACCTCCTCGAAATAATTTGTAAGCTGCAACTGCAGCAAGTACAAAGGCACCCGTCATATAGGCGCTTCCGACAACATGAAAAGAAGTAACGAAGAAGCTTGGGTTAAAAACAGCTGCCAGCGGTTGAACATTCGTTATTTGACCATCTACTACATCAAAGCCACGAGGTGTATTCATCCATGCATGAGCATCTGTAATTAGAACAGCAGAAGCTGTAGCGCCTAATGCGACAAAGAAAACACTAATTATTCTCATCGTTGGCGAAAGTCGATCTGCTGCGTATACATAAATGGATAAGAAGAGAGCTTCAAGAAAGAAAGCAAATATTTCAATTTGGAATGGAAGGGCAATGACTTGTCCTACAATTTCCATAAACCCAGGCCAAAGCAAACTAAGCATAACAGCTACAATGGTCCCAGAAGGAATGGCAACGCCTAATAAAATAGCTACTCCTTTTGTCCATCTTTTGGCAAGCGTCCCATAATCATCATCTTTGCGAATGATTCGCATGATCTCAGCAAGAAGGATCATTAAAGTGATTCCTACTCCTAATGTTGCAAAGATAATATGAAAAGCAATGGAAGAACCAAATATAGTTCGAGCCAGCAATACATTATCCATTTTCTTACGCTCCTTCAAAAATAAAAGTAGGTATGTATAAAGTGAATCTACACAACTCTTACTGTGCGTTATCAGCTCTTGTAATATTCGTATGATTTTCCATTTTTTAAAAAGAAAAGAGCGAGTTGCCAATGTGGCAAACTCGCTCTTTTTTATTTAGGTTCCTGTTGGTTTGTTGTTTCTTTTGATTTACGCTCATCAATTCTCTCATCGATTTTTTCTAACGCGACAGGGTCATTAAGTAATTGTTTTTTATTTTCTAAAACTAACTCCTCAAAAGAAGTTACTTGTCTACGCATTTTTACATCCCACCTCATAGTAGTGAAATTACTAACTATCATAAGTATAGCAAATAATCATTCGTTTAGTAGTTGAAATTGTTACAATTGTTTGAATAAATAAATTTTACCGGAAAATGTCGAATCTAGTAGAAGGTTAATGAGAGTGGAAGTTGCCCACAGAAATCGGTAAATTTATTAACAGTATACCTTGTTTATTCACAGTGAAACGCTTACTTATTAACATAAATGTGGAAAACTTTGTGGATAAATAAAGGTGCATGTACGATATAAAAAAGTATTTACAAAACAGTTTATTATTGTTAGAATATTTTTAACAATTAGAAAAAGTTAAAGAGGTAGTACTTAGAAAGTGAGCGACTGCTCAATCGATAAAAAGAAAAAAGGGAGAGAGAACCATGACAGTTTCAGAAAAAAAGATGATTGAAGACATGCAAAAGAAATTAGATCGACTTGCTACAGAGTTAAATGAATTAAAAAAGTCAAGCCATGATGGTTTTGAAAAGTTAGAGACTGATCGTTTTCTAACTCAAGCCTATAATTAATCGACAAAGAGTGCCTAAAATATCTATTTTTTAGGTCACTCTTTTTTACTGGTTAAAAATAAGAAGGGAGCAGTATAATGACTCATCGCCGAGAGCAAATTTATCAATTTACCCTACCTACGCCTTTTTTAGTAGGACCCGTTCATGTTTATTTAATTTGTGGTGAATCGTTAACTCTTGTAGATACAGGACCATTAACAAAGAAGGCTAAAGAAATACTTGAGAATGAATTAAAGAAACTTGGCTTCACATTTCAAGACGTTGAGAGAGTCGTACTAACCCACCATCATCCTGACCATGTTGGTTTAACAGCGCAATTTCCTTCTGCATTAAAAATTGGTCATCCTTACTTAAAGACGTGGTTACAGAAAAATGATTCTTTCTTTCAACGTTATCAACAATTTTTTGATGCTTTGTATCAGGAGAATGGAGTTCCGGCTGACTTAATTGAAAAAACAGTCCAATCAAATAGTGGGTATTTAAAACATACAGTAAAAACCGACTTGGATGTATGTGTAACAAACGGAGATGACCTAACGGGACTTACAGGCTGGAAAGTATTTGAGGTGCCTGGTCATGCTCAGACTCACATTCTCCTTATGCGTGAGGTGGATCGTGTAGCAATTGGAGGCGATGTGCTTCTCAGTACGATATCTTCCAATGCTCTTTTAGAACCACCGATGGAAGAAAGGATGGAGCGACCGAAAACATTACTTCAATATAGACGCTCACTGAAACAGATAAGGGAATTAGAGTTGAAGGTCTTACTGCCTGGACATGGTGATATCATTACGAATGTAGATGAACTAATAGAACAAAGGCTACAAGGGCATCTTAAGCGAGCAAAGGTGATTAAGAAATTACTTGCAAATTACAGGTGGACAGCAAACCAAATTAGCTCTATATTGTTTCAAGAAAAGCATATAAAGGAACCAACATTAACTTTCTCTGAAACAATGGGACATTTAGACTTATTGCTAGAGTTAGGAGAAATCAATGTAACAAAAGAAAAAGGAATTTATTTGTACTATAATGAGTGATTAATCATTCATATTGCTGAAAGGATAGAAAGCTTGCCTTTCCTTTTCATTCCTATTCCTGATAAAATAAAGGGAGTAATAGTAGGAGGAGGGGCTAGTTTGAAAAAGCAAGAAAGAAGTTCTTTTAAGTTAGTGTGGATTTTTGGATTGATTATCATTTCAGTTGTATTAGCTAAGAAAGAATGGAGAACAAAGTTGCTAGCTGAATTAAAACATGCTCGTGAGTCAACTGAACAGGCGGTTGAATTTATTAAAGAAAACCGAGAACAAATCGTTGACCAGGTTAGAACAACTGCTACTGAGATTTCAACAGTTGTTCGAGATATTACGAGCGATGTTAAGAAGCTTAGCGAAACAGCTTCTCATCTAAAGGATAGCTCCGAAGAAATTATGAAAGCAACGAAAGAAGCAGCAGATGGGATGAGAAACTTGAAACAGAGTTTACCTAGTTCAGAGGTAGAGTCTAAACAATAACAAGAGGCTTGGCAAGTTTATAAAAAAGGGCGTCTAAAGCAGGTCATAAAAGATCTTTTAGATGCCCTTTTAATTAATAGAAGCTTTTTGGTGTCCTAGTAAAAATCACAATAATAAAAAAGATGAGTAGCAACATTAGTCCTATAATAATGAAATAGCTAACCCCGCTTAAAAATTGAATAAATACCCCCCTAAGTAAGGTCCGAGTAAGCTCCCAATACTAAAGGCGATTCCACAAAGAATATTTCCTGTAGGTAATAGTGATTTAGGGGTTAAATCAGTCATGAAGCTTATTCCCATAGAAAAAGTGGATCCGACTAACATACCTGCAATAAATAAACAAATTGTCAGTCCGAGTGTAGTATTCTCTAAGAAGCTCGCAACAAAAAAGGAAAAGCTTCCTAATAATAATAGTAACTTAATAATGATCTTTCTACCATATTTGTCACTTATGATTCCAAGAGGCAATTGAAAGATAATACCTCCAAAAGCAAAGGAAGCTAAGAGTATCGAAACGCTTGTTACGTCTATTCCAATACGTAAAGCGTAAATAGGGAAACTCCCATTTAGAGATGCTTCTAAAAAGCCATACCCTAATGGAGGAAGTAGGGCGACCCATGAATATTTAAGTGTTCTTCCAAAGCGCCCAGCTGTATCTCGAAAGGAAGTTAATTCAACTGCCTGTTCAGGAAAGTCATTATGAAGGAAAAACAAAAGTAACCAAGCAATGAAACAGAGTGCAGCGGAGACGATGAACGGGAGAGCTTCATTATATTTCATTAAAGGTGTCATTAAGGGCCCAACAGCAAATCCAATGCCGAAAAAGAGACCGTAAATACTAATATTGCGACCACGTTGTGCTTTAGGAGTTACTGAAGTAATCCATGTTTGTGTTCCGAAATGCAGAGCATTATCGCCAATGCCTATACATAGACGCAAAAAGAACCAGAACCAGAATGACTTCCATAATGGGAAAAAAGCTAATGCAATGACAACGATTAAGCCGCCAGTAACAATAATCGGCTTATAACCAAATTTTCTAAGTGGAGGTTCCATAAAAGGAGAGATAATTAGAATTCCAATATAAAGTGCAGTTGCGTTTAAACCATTTAAAGTTGCTGATACACCATCTTGTTCAAAGATGATGGAAATGAGCGGCAGCAACATTCCTTGACTAAATCCACTAATCGCAACAATACTAACTAAAATCCAAAAATGTAGTCGTTTCATGTCCTTCCCTCATTTGCTGAAGCGATTTATTTATTTTATCGCGTTATCTCTTCCTTGGCTATAGGATTTATGTAAAAGAGCATGACGATAGAGGGGGAGACTGGTACAATAAAAGCAGTCAAATGAAGGAGGCAGTAAGATGGAATTTCATATGAAGGAAAACAGTTTTGTTACAGATTTAGAGTTTGGTCAATTAGAAGTGTCTGGAAATGCTGAATATGGGTTTCGCCCTTATCAATTATTAGTTTCTTCCATAGCTGTGTGTAGTGGGGGCGTACTAAGGAAAGTATTGACTAAAAAAAGAATCTCATATAACGATATAAAAATTACAGCTGATGTTACTCGGAATGAAGCAGGTGCAAATGAGGTAACTGATATACATCTTCATTTCCTAATTTCAGGATCAGATGCTAATGATGAAAAGATCGCAAAAGCACTAGAAGTTACAACAAAAAACTGTCCAATTGTTCAATCGGTAAAAGACTCCATTCGTATAACTGAAACTTTTGAACAAGTTTAAGATGCATAATGACTTTCGTGCCCTACTTGCATTAGCATTTGGAGCTTTTGTTCAAGGATTGGCAATGGCTTTTTTCTTATTTCCGTTTGAGATTGCATCTGGTGGGGCAGCGGGAATCGCGATTTTATTTGAGAGATGGTTTGAGGTTTCATATGCACTAACAATTTGGGGAATGAATATTACTCTGTTAATGCTAGCCATAAGATGGATAGGTATCAAAAGTTGTATGAAAACCGTTTATACGGTGTCCATTACTTCATTAACACTTTGGTTTACTGAATATATACAAATATCATGGAATTTACCAATGATAATGAGTATGGTAATAGGTGCCGTTTTATTTGGAATAGGGGTAGGCCTTCTTTTTCGCTTCGGTGCCTCTTCTGGTGGCTTGGCGATTATTGCTCATATTCTTTTTGTTGTCGCAAAGATTCTTCCTGGAAAGTCAATGTTTTGGATGAATCTGATTGTCTTTTCACTTGTTGCATACGTAATTGATTGGCAATTATTTATTTATGCAGTTATAACTCAATGGGTAGCAACTAAAGTATTAAATCAAGTAGTGTTATATCGCTCTTCTTTGAAAACAAAAGAGAACACTTCCCTTTCAGCATAGGGGCTTTGCATAAAGCTTATATACTGTTAAAATGCCGTTAGATTTCCTAAAGAATGTATTAGTAGAAACTTAGCTAATATTTCCTCGGAAATTGACGAAAAAAGCCGGTGGAAACATCGGGAATAAAGAGAAACAATTAGAAAACATCGAATCTTGTTAAAAGAATTGAGGAAATTCATTTATGAAGTCTGTTTTAATTAGAGCATTAAGTTATACGGGAGGTTTATTAATTGTCTCTTTCGGAGTAACATTAACGATCCTCGCTGGTCTAGGTGCAGGCGCTTGGGATGCATTAAATGTTGGGTTAGCAAATAGTACTCGATTTTCTGTTGGTAATTGGGTTATCTTTGTCGGGATGATATTAATTATTATCAACGCATTGCTAACAAAATCAAAGCCAGTTATTCACTCATTGATAACTATTTTAATTTTAGGTTACTTTATCGATTTTTGGCTGATTTTTGTTTTTAATGACTCATTATTTAGTGGAATGGGACTTCAAGTTGTTATTTTATTGATTGGAATTGTCGTTCTTGCTTTTGGGGCATCTATCTACATGCAAGCCGAATTTGCTTTGATTCCAATTGATGCCTTCATGTTTGCTATTAGGCATGTTCTAGGAGTCAACTTAATGATAGCGAAAACGATCGGTGAACTAGTTGCCTTAATTGCTGCTTTTATAGTGGGCGGACCAATTGGAATTGGAACAGTATTCGTAACATTTCTAATAGGTCCGTTAATACAATTTTTCTTTCCGAGGGTGGGAAAGAGGCTTGATTGGAAAGCCGCTCAAGAGTGAGCGGCTTTTTTCTATTTACTTATTACCTTGTTGTTTTGCTCTTTCATTTGTAGCTTGTACAGCTTTGTTTATAAGAGTTGCAAATTGATTTTCGGCGAGAAGGGAAAGGCCCGCAGCCGTTGCGCCACCAGGGGAAGTAACTTGATCTCTCAACTTCATTGGATCACGATGCTTATCAAGCATTGCAGCGCTACCGATAATCATTTCAGTTACAAGCTTTCTCGCTTGTTTCTTTGTGATACCATAAGTATGAGCTGAATCCTCAAGTGATTCAATGAAGTGATATAAGAATGCTGGTGCACTCCCTGTAATAGCAGTTAAGTCATGAACTTGCTGTTCTGATAGTTGTTCTGAAGCCCCAATCGCTGAAACAATTTTGTTAAAATGCACAACGTGTTCATTCTTAACGTGTTTCCCGAAGGCGTAAATCGACATTGATTTGCCAACATCTGCTGCAGTATTTGGCATAAGCCAAGCAACAGGGGTTTTGTCAGTCAAATAACGCTCTAATGTACTTGGCCCAATACCTGCAGCTACTGTTATCACAAACTGATTTGAGCGTATATGTGTGTTCATCTTAGTTAATACTTCGTCATGAGCACTAGGTGGACAAGCTAAAAGTACGACATCTACTTCATGTAGCACTGAGAGCCAGTCGGTAGTTGTATTAATTTCGTATTGCTCTTTTAACGATTTTAATCGTTGAACGTCTTTTTCATTGGAAACTGTAATATGAATGTCTTTTTCTTTTTGCAGGATTCCAGAAAAGATCGCTTCGGCCATTCTTCCGGCACCGATAAATAAGATATGTATGTCTTTCATTATAAAACCTCCTTAAGTAAGTTACCTCAACCTTCTGTTTAGATAACTCACTTAACGTTATCAAAAAATACTTGCTTGCGGAAGCAATGGATAATATTTTTTTGAATCGCTCAAACTAAAGCATAACCACATGTCTCTAAATGAACTTAGGAGGTTTAATGATGAAGCGTTTGATCTTAGCTTTAACAGCGATCTTTTTATTAACCATGAGTATGACCATTTCGGCAGCAGGTGAGAACAAAGAAGAGAAAAAGGATTTCAAAATTCCTGATTCAGTAGTGAAAATATCAAAGGAAAATACTTATACAAATCCAACTCAAGATTTGCCTTATCTTCAGCCAAGTGAGTTAGCGAAAGAGTTGCTTACAACGACAGATGTAAGAATTGAGAACCCAGATTTAATTAGAATCTTAAATGAATCAACAATTAACGATTCCAAATTAGCGTTAGGCTTTAGAGCTTCCATCTATTTAGGAGAATGGCCGTTAGCTTATCAATCTGATGGAACTGAAGTGAATTGGGAATATCAAAAAGTAAATACGAATTATTTAGATAATCGTGGAGGCAGATCTCCACAGAAATTAACTTATTATCAGGAACAACAAAAAAAGGTAAATGGTGGTCTAACGGCGAAAATTCCCAATAGCGATGCTGTGAAAAAGATGATGATGATTAAAGCAACTGAACATACCAATTTACCATTATCTTTTGAAACGGTAATCGGTCAAGGTACGAAAAAAGGAAACACATATAATATCGCTCCAAAACAAGTTGGTTATTTAAATAGTTATGTACCTGCTGCAAATGAAAAGGGGAAAGTTACTTATGGAGAAGTTTACTTGACCTTTAAAGGCGGAAAGCGAAAATTAGAAGTGAAGAATGTAACGCAGCAAGGAATCGGAGCATGGATTCCCGTGCAAGACCATCTGTCCTTTAGTTTTGTGGCTGCCAATCAACCTAAATAAAGAAAAAAAGAGACGTTTCAAAAAGTCAAATTAGACCTTTTGAAACGTCTCTTTACAGTTATATATTAGAACTTTTTTTGGTGAAGTCAACAGTTGGATAATAAGCGTCTTTAACAAGAACGTTAGGACCTAAACATTTAACAGATGGACAATGACAGTTAAGTGAATTGGCGAGATCTGATTTGATCCATTTGGAATAGGCCTCTGGCAAAGATGTATTCTTGATGTTTCCTAACGGAGGTGTGTCACCGAAATCGGTTACGATAATATTACCATCAAAAATGTTAACGTTTAGCCGTGACCGTCCGTCTGGGTCATTTCGAACAGTTACGTTTTTCTCTGTTAGCAATCGTTTTTGTAGACGAAGATCTTCTTCATTCTGACTGCAAGGATAAAAGGGCAATGTTCCAAATAGCATCCAATAATCATCCTTTTTTACATCAAGAAGGCGGTTAATACCATTTCTAATCTCCTCTAACGTAGCAACTTCAAGTGTACTTGCAAAATCGCTTGGGTACATGGGATGTATTTCATGACGCTGGCAACCCATTTCAACAATCTGTTCATGTATGCTTTCTAAATGTGGGAGGGTTCTTTTGTTAATCATCGTTTCAGCTGAAACAAGTACCCCTTGACTAGTTAGAGCCTTAGCATTTTCAACCATTCGGTGGAATAAGGCTGAACGCTGCTCAAAGCTCGGTTTGCGCTTCATTACGGCAAACCCGATTTCAGCAAAGTCATGAACGCTTCCATAGTTATGGGAAATGTGAAGGACGTCTAGATAAGGAATGATTTTCTCATATCTCTTTAGATCTAGTGTTAAGTTAGAGTTAATTTGAGTGCGAACACCACGTTCGTGAGCATATTTCAACAATGGAACAACATAATGATCAACAGACTTCATTGAGAGCATCGGTTCTCCACCGGTAATACTAAATGCTTTTAGATTTGGAATTTCTTCTAATCGTTGAATGAGTAAATCAAGTGGCAAAGGTGTCGGGTCTTTTGGTTGCAAAGTATAGCCAACTGCACAATGCTCACAACGCATATTACATAAAGTAGTTGTTGTGAACTCGACATTCGTTAACGTTAATTTACCGAACTCATCTATATCTTGATACGCCTCCCAAGGATCATTAGCAGGCGTTATCTGTGGAAAAGTTTCAATCACAAAACTCGTGCTCCTTTTTACAAATTCACTTCTATCATCTTAACGCAAAAGCGTCTAAAGAAAAAGGTCGGTTTTTAATACGAAAGGTGAGGTCCGCACTTTCTTCAGTAGCCTCTCGATTTTTGTCTATGTACTTAGGTGAAAAATTGTATAGAAGAATAGAATCTGTTACACTCGAGGTGACAAAGATGAGTAAAAAGGAGCGATTGTATTGGGTGGAGCAATTCATGATAAAAAAGAACAAATGGATTATTTGCAAAATAGATTAAATATGGTGATGAATGTTCTTGAGACGATAGATCCAGAACAGGCTGGAGTAGAAGAAATTGATCGACTGTTAGCCATGTTAGATGATATTGAAGTAAAGTGTAAGCAATTTCGTCATGATTGGTCTGAGTAGGGAGTGGTAATGTGAACTTATACTTAGTTCGACATGGTGAATCGACAGGAAACGTTGCAGGGAAAATTCAAGGTTGGAAGGATTTCCCTTTATCAAACTTAGGAAGAGACCAAGCTGAACTTGTTGCGGAGTATTTCAAAGAACTACCGTTGGATTATATATATAGTAGCGATTTAATACGTGCATCAGAGACAGCGGAAGCAATTGCTACTAGAAAGAATCTGTCTGTACATAAATGGAAGGAAGTTAGAGAAGTTCATTTAGGGCCATTTCAAGGCTTGTCACGCCAAGAGATTTTTGAAAAATACCCTGACGCAGCTTCTAAGACTATTTTAACTTCTGGAGTTGAAGGAACTGAAACCATTGATGAGTTAACGAAACGATGTCAGTATATTGTACAGCAGCTACAAATTGCTCATAAGAATAATAATGTTGCAATTGTATCGCATGGTGGATTTATTAGTATATTTTTAATGTATCTAATCGCCGGAGATCAGTGGCATACCCTTCACCGTCCATTTCAAATCGGTAATACAAGTATTAGTCATATAGAATGGCCCAAAAATCGTAGAAATCCAATCTTCCATTATGTGAATCGAACGACACATTTAGTGACAGAAGCGAAACTGAATTCAAATATGAGGTTATTATAGAGGCGTCCTATTAGGGCGTTTTTTCTTTTGATTTTCCATATGTTAGGTTGAACGCGCTTCCACTTTTCTCTTTCGGAATTTTTGGACTAGCATTATAATAGTAATGACAAAGAAAAAGTTTGTACGGAAAAGGAGATGGATGAAATGAAAAAATTAGAAGAAAGTATGTATCAACTGATTGTTGAAACATCAACAAATTTACCCAATGATGTACGTCGTGCGATTGCTGCTGCTAAAGCAAAAGAGAATGCAGGAACACGTGCTGCACTTTCACTGTCTACAATCACTGAAAATATTGGAATGGCTGATGAGAACGTTTCACCAATCTGTCAAGATACGGGGATGCCAACTTTTGAAATTAAAGTGCCAATTGGTGTCAACCAAATTGAAATGAAAAAGGCTATTTATGCTGCGATTGCTAGAGCTACAAAGGATTCGAAACTTCGTCCAAACTCTGTTGATTCACTTACAGGGAAGAACACAGGTGATAACCTTGGGGAGGGGACACCAGTCATTCATTTCGAACAATGGGAAAAGGATGTTATTGATGTTCGATTAATCTTAAAAGGCGGTGGCTGTGAGAATAAGAATATTCAGTATAGCTTACCGGCGGAATTAGAAGGTTTAGGACGTGCAGGTCGTGATTTAGATGGTATCCGTAAATGTATTATGCACTCAGTTTACCAGGCACAAGGGCAAGGCTGTAGTGCTGGCTTTATTGGAGTTGGAATTGGAGGAGACCGTACAACAAGCTATTCTTTAGCGAAAGAACAACTTTTCCGTGCGGTTGATGATGTGAATGAGAATCCGGATTTACAGAAGCTCGAAGACTATGTATTAGAAAATGCGAATAAATTAGGAATTGGAACAATGGGATTTGGTGGAGAAGCTACGCTCCTTGGATGTAAAGTCGGTGCAATGAACCGTTTACCAGCAAGCTTCTTCGTATCTGTCGCTTACAACTGTTGGGCATACCGCCGTCTCGGAGTTGTTCTTGACCAAGAAGGAGCTATTCAAGAATGGCTTTATAAAGATGGAGAAAAAGTAGATTTAAGCGATGCTGAAAAAGAAGTAGCTGCTACAGAGGAAGTTACAGATGTTCGTGAAGTTGTGCTACAAGCTCCAATCACTGAAGAACAAATTCGTGAATTGAAAGTTGGAGATGTAGTGATCATTAACGGTATGATGCATACTGGTCGAGATGCAATTCATCATCACTTAATGGACCATGACGCTCCAATCGATCTAAATGGACAAGTGATTTATCACTGCGGTCCTGTTATGATGAAAGATGATCAAGGAGAATGGCATGTAAAGGCAGCTGGACCAACTACAAGTATTCGTGAGGAGCCATATCAAGGAGATATCATGAAAAAGTTTGGCATTCGTGCTGTCATTGGTAAAGGTGGAATGGGTCCTAAAACATTAAAGGCATTACAGGAGCATGGTGGGGTATACTTAAATGCAATTGGTGGAGCTGCACAATATTACGCAGACTGTATTAAGAAAGTAAAAGGTGTAGATTTAATGGAATTTGGGATTCCAGAAGCAATGTGGCACCTTGAAGTAGAAGGATTTGCAGCAATTGTGACGATGGATTCGCACGGAAACAGTTTGCATGCTGATGTAGACAAGTCATCTTTAGAAAAGTTAGCACAATTTAAAGAACCGGTTTTTAAATAAAATAAATTAAATTAGTTGATACTGCACAACTAACAACTTTAGCAGTAAACATTTACATATCAAAAAGTTAATCATACATAAACAGTTTAACTCGTGAAACACTAACAAAAAAAAGAGAGGGAGCAGATTGGAACATGAGAAAAAAGACACCTTTCCTTGCAGTACTTTTCATTGTAGCCATTTTTGTTAGTTTTTCTTCAGTTGCCGAAGCTTATGACAATACAACACATAACTGGAGTTATAAGCCCGAGAAAGACAATAAGCCAGTCACGACAGAACCTGAATTCTTAAGGTTGCTTGAAAATGCCAATGGCTACTTTATCGGTGACACTACTAAGAAGGAATTGTATTTAACTTTTGATAATGGTTACGAAAATGGTTATACAGCTAAAGTGTTAGATGTATTGAAAGAAAAGAATGTCCCTGCTACTTTTTTTGTTACCGGACATTACCTTGATAATGCCACTGACCTTGTAAAGAGAATGGTGGAAGAAGGTCATATTGTTGGAAATCATTCATGGCATCATCCTAGTTTACCTGAAGTAGGAGATGGTCGCTTAATCAATGAACTAACTAAAGTAAAGGAACGTTTTACGGAAATTACGGGTGTTAAAGAAATGAACTATCTACGCCCACCGAGAGGTCAATTTAGTGAACGGTCTTTAGAATTATCTGAAAAGCTAGGTTACACAAATGTCTTTTGGTCGATGGCTTATAAAGACTGGGAAGTTGACAAACAAAAGGGTGGAGACTACGCATATAATCAAATTATGAAACGAATTCATCCTGGGGCGATTATGTTAATTCATTCTGTTTCAAGTGATAATGCAGAGGCGTTGCCAAGGGTAATTGACGATGCTCGTAAACAAGGGTATGAATTTAGAAGTCTGGACGATCTTATGTTTCAAAAGCAAACAGAAGCACTACCCTTTCCATGAAGTAAGAGACACGTAAAAAAGATCCCGCTATAAGCTTATAGCGGGATCATCCTTTAGTTTGCGTAGCTTTCTTGCCCAATTGCTGCTGCAATGGTTTCTAGTGTACTTACATCTGTTACATCAAAAGCAATTGGATGCCTGCTACGGACAATCATCATGCCAATCTCTTCTTCCATCGAATTCGTAATAGGGAATTTTAACTCACCGTTACACTCCCACCTTAAGTCATCTTCAAATGAAGAGGCTGCAACTAATTTATGGTCAAGATTCTCATACATGTAGATTCCTACCCAATCGATATAAGGAACTTGCTCAACAAGACTCTCAACCGTTTTCTCAAAAATTGAATTAAGGCTTTCCTTTTTAAATACGTGGGCCATAATTTGTAATGAAGCCACATCTGTAGGTATAGACAAAATCATCTCTCCTCTATTCGGTCATCTTTAACCTATTTTAGCAGATTTATATAGGTTACCGGTCTAGCAAGTTTAGGAAGAAATGTTCGAACATGCTATAATAGAGGCGCATTATGAGGACGGAGTTGAAAATATGAATGAAAATCAAACAAAAAAAACCGCAAATATATCAATTGGACAACAGTTCCCACTTACCATTAAGCGTCTTGGGATCAATGGGGAAGGAGTGGGCTATTTTAAACGACAAGTTGTTTTTGTTCCTGGGGCTCTTCCAGGAGAGGAAATTGTTGCTGAAGTAACTAAAACTAGTCCTCGCTTTTCTGAAGCCAAAATGATAAAAGTACGGAAACGGTCAAAAGAAAGAATTGAACCACCTTGCCCTATTTATTTTGAATGTGGTGGTTGTCAACTTCAGCATATGGACTACCAAGCGACATTGAGAGAAAAGAGAGATATAGTAAAGCAAGCTTTTGAACGGCATACGAAACTAAATGTAGAGAAACTAAAAGTACACGAAACGATTGGAATGAAAGATCCATGGAATTATCGGAATAAAAGTCAGTTACAAGTTGCAAAGAAAGGAGAGAATGTTATAGCCGGGTTATACGCTATGAATTCTCATAAATTAATTGATCTCTCTGACTGTAAAGTGCAGCATCAAGCAACCAACAAAGTAACACAGACAGTAAAACTAATACTTGCTGATCTCAATGTGCCTATTTATAACGAAAGAAAGCATAAAGGTATCATCAGAACGATTGTAACACGTGTAGGTTTTGAAACGAATCAAGTTCAGGTCGTCCTTGTTACGAAAGAAGAGGAACTTCCTCGTAAGGAGGCGATTGTCAGTGAAATCAAAAGAAGGCTGCCACAAGTAACTTCAATTATTCAAAATGTAAATAGTCAAAAGACGTCTTTGATCTTTGGTGGCAAAACGATACATTTAGCTGGTGAAGAAGCGATTGAGGAGAAGCTTGGAGAACTTTCCTTCTCACTATCAGCTCGTGCTTTCTTTCAATTAAACCCAGTACAAACAGTAAAGCTTTACAATGAAGTAAAAAAAGCAGCAAAATTAACAGGAAAAGAAAAAGTGGTAGATGCCTACTGCGGGGTTGGGACAATTGGTTTATGGCTAGCAAAAGATGCTGCCGAAGTAAGAGGAATGGACGTTATTGAAGCTTCCATAAAAGATGCAAGAAAGAATGCTGAAAATCACCGTTACCAGCATGTTTCCTATGAAGTAGGTAAGGCTGAAGAATGGCTTCCACGCTGGCAGAAAGAAGGTTGGAGACCAGACGTAGTAGTAGTCGACCCACCACGTACAGGTTGTGATAAACAGTTGTTAAAAACCATCTTAGAAGTGAAACCAAAGCGTATGGTGTATGTTTCGTGTAACCCATCTACTTTAGCAAAAGACGTCGATTTACTTACTAAGAAAGGGTATAAAGTTAAATCTATTCAACCAATTGATATGTTTCCCTGGACAGCACAAGTTGAGAGCATAACGGAATTAGTAAGAGAAAAATGATACAACATGCGCTTACAATGATCCGGAGGGATTGCTTACCATTTGGAACTTATTCACCATATATGGATTTGTACAGGAGCTATTACAAGTTGCCTAGTATAAAGGTTAAACATGAGTACGGCTATATTAGAGCAGGAGAATATCAATTATTTACTCAATGCTTTAAGCCATCTAATCAAAGTGCAATGGTAATATTGCTGCATGGCTATCTAGATCATGCTGGTTCTTTTAACAGGTTAATCACTTTTCTAATAGAGAATCATTTTGAAGTCGTTTGTTATGATCTACCTGGGCATGGTTTATCAAGCGGTGAGCGAGCAACTATCTCTAGTTTTGAGGATTATATTACATCATTACAAGTGATATATGATCGTGTTGTTCCATCTTTAACGCAACGCCCATACTTTATCGCACATAGTACAGGGGCAATGATTGGCCTAGAATTTGCTAAGAGGTCAGTTGAAAGATTTGCTAAGATGGCACTTGTTGCTCCTCTTTTTAGACCTCCCTTGTGGCAACTTTCCAAAATAGGTTTGTTGTTCACAAGAAAAATTATGTTCATAAATTCATTTAAACGGATCTTTCAAACTAATTCCTCAGACCAGGATTACTTATTGTTTACGAAAAGGGATCCATTACAAGAAAAAAGATTACCATTGTCTTGGCTCGAAGCGCTTAACAAATGGTTGCGTTTTAATGATCATCATACATCAGAGGATCTTTCGTTTCTTATGATTCAAGGTGATCATGATAAAACAATTGATAGTAAATATGGATTAAAAAAAGTACAAGAATCTTATCCTAATAGCCAAGTGATTATCATGGGAAATGGTCATCATCAGTTATTGAATGAGGGTGATGTTATTAGAAATCAAACCTTTTCGATTTTGTTAAAGTTCCTAAAGGGCTAGAAAAATAGAGAATGAAAAAAGGATGAACCAAGGAGTAAGAAACTTGGTCATCCTCTTAAGGTTTATGGATGATCTTGCTCGATTGAGTTTTGACGATTGATTTCTTCTGCTTGGCGATAAGCATCAATCATACCCCATATCCACATAATCGGGTACGTAATAAAGCCAATAAGTATAAACATAAGCAATGCATTAATAAACTGGATTAACATGAAGGCGATTCCTTTTCCAATTTGTCCGTTATAAATTTGACCTAACCCACACCAAAGGGCACTTAATACAGCAGCTAATCCAGCGTTTTTAAGAGGTTGCATAGAACCGGTTGTCATGATGTTTTACCCCCTTATAAAGTAACTGATATACTTAAGCGTATTACATAGATTCTAAATAAATAACTGCAATTTCAGAGGAGGATGTTATGGATCGTATTCAATTAGCAAATGATTTATCTTTTTCAAGACTTGTTCATGGATTTTGGCGTCTTAATGAGTGGAACCAAACGAAAGAGGAAACACTTGATTTAATTAAATTTGGATTAGAGCAAGGGATTACTACATTTGATCATGCAGATATTTATGGAGCATATACGTGTGAAAGCCTTTTTGGAGAAGCACTAGCATTAGAACCCTCTTTAAGAGAGAAGATGGAGATTGTAACAAAGTGTGGCATTGTCTTTGAAGCAACTGCAAGACCTCAACATAAATCTCATCACTACAATACAAGCAAAAAACATATCATTGAATCTGTAAATAATTCTTTAAGAGATTTAAAAACAGATTACATTGATGTCTTACTAATCCATCGTCCAGATCCATTTATGAATCCAGAAGAAGTTGCAGAAGCTTTTTCTAAGTTGAAAACATCTGGCAAAGTCCGATATTTTGGCGTATCTAACTTTAAGCACCATCAATTTACAATGCTGCAATCGTACGTTGAGGATAAATTAGTTACAAATCAAATTGAGCTATCTCCGTATCAATTAGAAAATATTGAGGATGGAACATTGAACCTTTGTCTCGAAAAAAGAGTGAAACCGATGGCGTGGTCTCCGTTAGCTGGTGGGAAATTATTTACGGGAGTAGATCCTAAGAGCATAAGACTTCAAAAAGCACTGGAAAAGGTCAGGGATGAAATTGGAGCTATAACTATCGATGAAGTTGCTTATGCATGGCTACTCGCTCATCCTGCCGAGATAATGCCTATTATAGGCACTAGCAAAAAGGAACGACTCATGCGTGCTGTTCAAGCCCTGGATTATCACATAACATTAGATCAATGGTTTGAGATTTTACAGAGTTCAATGGGACATGATATCCCATAACAATACTGAAGCTTGTCACCAAGGCCCAATGTTACTTGGTGACTTGTATTAATTAGGAAACACAAATCAAAGTACTGGAATATAATTTTTTGGCTGCAGTCGAAAATCTTTTGTCTGATTAATAAATACAAATGTTATAATTTAAATGCAAGCAGTAATTAAAAGTTATCTTTACTGTTATGCCTGCCTCTATTATTTCAGTATGACTACATAATTAATAGTAAGAATAAAAGTAAGCATCACCTAATGTTAGGTTAACGAAAAAAGGAGAGACAATATGGACGTTTATAAAGCTCATTTTATCCATCCTTATACCCACGTTCCACTTATTGTATATTTTAATGAAAGTGAAGGGTATGTCACATTTGAAAAAGATCAAGAAGTTTTACAGTTATTATTACAATTGGATGAAGACTTAGCACATGATCAAAGCTTTCTTTCAAATGTGAATCAAGTGTCTAACTTGTGTAAGACACAATATCCTGTAAGTTCTTTTAAAGATGTGTTTGAGTTTTTAGAGCATATAGGAATCGGAGAAGAAGATCTGAATTTCAAGCAGTTATTTCTTCATTAACGTTATATAGAATTGAGGGAAACTATGAAACTGATCATGACATGTAAAATACCTGATGAATTAATGAACCCAATAAAAGAAAAATATGAAGTAGTGACAGTAGAAAGCGATCATGCATTAATGTCTCGTAAGCGTTTACTTGGAGAAATAGTTGATGCAGATGGTTTATTTACAAACGTGGCCGATCATATTGATGAAGAGCTTTTTGAACAAGCAAAGAAGCTAAAAGTCATAAGCACGATGGCTGTAGGCTATGACAATATCGATTTACAAGAGGCGAAGAAAAGAGGAATTCTTATCGGCCACACTCCAGGTGTCCTGACTGAAGCAACAGCTGATCTCACATTTGCCCTTTTAATGGCTACTGGTAGAAGGGTAAAAGAGGGCGCTGATGCAATTCAAAACAATGAATGGAAGGGGTGGCTACCCTTTTACTTAACCGGTCAAGAGATTTACGGAAAAACGATTGGCATCATAGGGATGGGCCGGATTGGAGTTGGGGTAGCGCGTAGAGCAAGAGGATTCTCGATGAATATCCTTTATCACAATCGTAGTAAAAATGAGGAAGCAGAAAAAGATTTAGGAGCTACATATGTAGAACTGGACCAGTTGTTAAAAAAGTCTGATTATGTTGTGCTCCTTGCTCCATCAACAAAGGAAACGTATCGAATGATGAGTACTGCTCAGTTTCAATTGATGAAAAAATCAGCAGTGTTTATTAATACATCAAGAGGTTCTAATGTTGATGAAGATGCACTTTATGAGGCTTTACAGTCTGGAGAAATATGGGCTGCGGGGTTAGATGTTTTTGAAAATGAACCAATTTCGGCTAACCACAAATTATTGCAACTTAATAATGTAACTGCACTACCTCATATTGGAAGTGCTGCTATAGAAACAAGAATGAATATGGCTCGTTTAGCGCTAGAGAATTTAGTAAATGGGCTAGAAGGCCGCCCTCTTGTTCACCAAGTAATTTAATAATGCTCATCATAGCTTTTAATTTATTATTTAGCTATCTCAAGAATTGGAATAGAAATGACAATGGCTTCGTTTGCTACGCGATTGGAAAGTAGAGGGTTTCTTCTCTCAAGACTTTTATAAAATGTAGCGACTTCGTTCAATGCTTCGGAGGGACGTCTCAATAGGTCAAAACCAAACCTATTGAGACGTCCCCTGCTTTTTAATAGCTTTGTGAAGTAAACACCTACCACCAAAATGGACGGTGTGGCCTCGGTTGCCAAGCTTGCCATGGATGCCAATGTTGTTGATAAGGGTACCATGGGTGGTAAGGTGGACGCCAAGCTTGCCAATTTGATTGTTGAGGGGTTAATAGGCTCATATCTTGAAGCCAGGGAAACATAAGATCACCTCTTTACTTTAGATAATACAGTTTATTGTCCTAGCTATTAATAAGAGCTTGTTCAATGTTGAATTGGGCAGGGCAGAGATGATCTTTATATTGATATGTAAGGTTATAGCAACTAGTCTTTATTTATAGAGAATGTCCTCACGTAACGATGCAACTTTTGTTATGGCTTTGTCGATGTCAGGTTCATTTATTCCAAAGTGGGCGAGAGCTGTATGGAGGTGTTTGGCAATGGCGTCAAAATGAGCTGGCTGTAAATTCATGCCTGAGTGTGCCTTAGCCATTGATTTCCCTGAATATTGGTTCGGACCACCTAATGCAAAACTAATAAATTTAGTTTGGTGACGCCGCTGTTTCTCCATATCAGTTTCTTTGAAGAATTGGTTGACCGTTTCGTCTTTTAATACTAATTCGTTGTAAAAGTAGTCGACCACCTTTGCAATCGCGTCTTCTCCTCCGACTTTTTCATATAGCGTTTGTTCCATGTTGGCCACTCCATTCATTATAAATATACAATAATTTTCCACCGAGGCTATTTTTTTATACTACTTAATTTAATAACCTTAATTAATTTCTTCAAAACAACAGCCTTTTAAAAAGAAATAAACCAGTTGACTAAAAAGTCAACTGGTTTAGAAAATCAATCTTCATCTACAGGATATACTCCATTTTCATCATGTACTTCGTTCCCTGTAAGTGGTGGATTAAAAACACAAACCATACGCATATCGCCCTTTTCACTAGCACGTAGTAAATGTTCGTCATGCTTATCTAGTACATATATTTCGTCTTTTTTAATAGGCCATACTTTGTTATCAGCAAGTGTTACAACTTCACCTTCACCTTCAATACAATAAACAGATTCAAGGTGATTTTGATACCAAATATGAGTTTCTGTGCCGGCTTTTATAATTGTATCACTTACGGAATATCCCATTCCGTCTTTTTTATTTACTAAACGACGGCTGATCCACGTTCCTCCGTCTACTTCACGTTCTGTACCTAGAATGTCTGCTAGTTTGACTACTTTCATGTTAGAGTACCTCCAAAATTATGTGTTTTCTATTAAAAGGAGAAAAGAACTCCTCTTCAAGTTATGAGATGACTAATTCTCTTGCACCAAGTACAGCTTTGACACTGTCTTCAATAATTTCAAAGCCTTTCTCTAATCCCTCGTCATCAATAATAAGAGGAGGGAAGAGCTTAAATACTTCATCTTTAGGACCGGAAGTTTCCATAATGAGACCACGTTGGAACGCTTCTTCTGCAACGCTTGAAGCTAAACCATCGATATCTGTTGCAATTCCTACCATAAATCCGCGTCCTCGCACTTCTCCGTTTAATTCAGGATACTTAGCAACGATGCTTTCTAAGAAAGCATAAATCTTCTCTGATTTTTCTTGAATGTCCTTTTCAAAGCTTGCATCTTTCCAGTAATTTAGTGCTGCTGTTGCTGTAATAAAGGCATGGTTGTTACCTCTAAAAGTACCGTTGTGTTCACCAGGAGCCCAGATGTCTAATTCAGGACGAATTAATGTAATTGCTAATGGTAATCCGTATCCACCAATTGACTTTGACATACAGACAATATCAGGTTTGATTCCAGCTTTTTCAAAACTAAAGAAGGTTCCAGTACGACCGACACCTGCTTGAACGTCATCTACAATCAGCAGAATGCCCCAACGCTTACAAATTTGTTCTATGCGTTGTAACCACTCGAAACTTGCAGCATTAATGCCGCCTTCACCTTGGACTGTCTCGAGGATCATTGCAGCAGGGATTTCAACACCGCTACCACCATCCTCTAGGAAACGCTCGAGATACTCCAGAGTGTCGAGGTTGTCATTAACAAAGCTATCATATGGCATTGTTACTACATTTTGTAATGGAATACCTGCTCCTTTACGTTTGAAGGCATTACCTGTAACGGAAAGTGCACCGATTGTCATTCCGTGGAAGCCATTAGTAAAGCTAATGATATCCGTACGACCAGTAACTTTACGAGCTAACTTCAACGCACTTTCAACTGTATTAGTACCAGTAGGTCCTGGAAACATTACTTTATAATCTAGATTCCTTGGTTTTAAAATGACTTCGTTGAAAGTTGTTAAGAATTCGGCTTTTGGTGATGTTGCCATATCTAGTGAATGAGTAATACCATCACTTAGAATATAGTCAACAAGTTTAGCTTTCATCATCGGATCATTATGACCATAATTTAGCGCGCCTGCTCCTGAGAAAAAGTCAATATATTCTCTTTCTTTTTCATCCCACATTTTATACCCTTTTGCTTTTGTAAAAACAGTTGGAAAACTACGGCAATAACTGCGTACCTCTGATTCAAGATTTTCAAAAATGCTCATATCTGTCTGACTCATACTTTTCTCCTCCTATTATACCTATACTGGGTAATGTATTTGCGAATTTCCACTCATCCCGCATCGTTCTGTGTATGACTATTTTTTTATCGGTCCTACACGGAACGTTAATTCAGCTTCATGACCCTCTTCAGGGAATAAATCTTCTGAGAAGCATTCGCTTACTTCACATTCGGTTTGAAAACTACGAGCTAAACTACGGAAAAGTGCCTGTGATGCTTCGTTTGACGGAGTAACTGTCGCTTCAACGTAAGATACATCTTTGCAACCAGAACGGTTCACAAGTTCTGTAATTAACTTAGATGCTAACCCTTTCCCACGTTGCGAAGAATGGACTCCTACTTGCCAAACGAAAACAACATCTTGTCGCTCTGGAGGAATAAAAGCAGTTACGAAGCCAACAAGTTGATTGTTTTCCTTTGCGACTACACAAGTTTCTGCAAAAAATTCACACATCATAATGTACTTGTAAGCAGAGTTTTGATCAAGTGTTGACTCATTTACGAGTTCCCACATTGCTGCACCATCTTCAACAGTCGGTTTTTCAAACTGAACCGCAGCTGTTTTTGAGGGTGCAGGAGCCATTTGACTTTTAATGTCGGTTTCCCCCTTACACGTTCAATTTTTTTTTTACTATTTAATCATAAGCGGAGTCAAAGAACGACGCAACTTAGGTTAACAGGGATTAATTAGCAAATGAAACGCTTAGGTGGGATGAAGGAGTATAAGGGCAATGATTGCTGAGAATGCTTCCAAATGGTTAAGTTTTCTAACTAATTGAAATAGACAGATCAATTCAATGCGGGAAAAACCCTATAATTATAAGGGGTTCGTGATTTCTGTAAAAATACAAATTATTTTAAAAAAAGAAAACAACCTGTAATTAGGTTGTTTTCTTTTTTCTAGGTTAGTGTCTCAAATTACATTTTGCTACGATTTGCTACTCGATCAGCTGCTCTGAACTCTGATCCATAGTTTACTTCCTGAGCTTTACGTAATGTTTTGCGATCTTCGTGTCCACGACGTTTCTTTTTATCCATACTGAGCACCACCTTCTTTAAGAATAGTATCAGTATAATCAAAAGAAGGTAGAGTTAATCTTAATTATGCTTCTTTTATTTCTAGAGTTTCTTCTTCTTGTTGTGTTCTCATTAAATGAAGATGGTATTGATCTTTTTCAATTTGAAAAAGGTTATAAACATCTTGATTTGTATTAATGTGATCATAGACATCTTTTCTAATATCATTTGCTAGTGTACAGTAAGGCAATTTCTCAGCAGCCTTAAATGATCGAATGTTCTCTTTACGAATACGCATAAATACAGTTTGAATATCACAAGAGAAGAACAACTCATCAAAAAAAGCATCTTTTGCTACTTTATTATAGCCTTTTCCAAAGTAGGGCTTTCCGAGCCATGTACCTAAAAAGCCACTATTATTTGAAACATCGAATAAATTAATTGTACCTATCGGTGCGCCCCATTCATCAACAATAGTGCGAGAAATGAGCTCGCCGCGTTCTTCAGCTTCTATTGTCTGTTTTGTTAGGAATACAAACTCATCATATGAATTTGCCTTCTGACGAACAAATGGAAACACGGCCGGGTCCACTATCAATTCGAACAAAGCATGACAATCAGCGACGTCTCGTTTTTTTAAAATCACAAAAAGCCCTCCTTTTGATGAGGGCAGAAAAAGAGCTCCACCCTCGAATTTAATAGTCGATCTTATCAAATTCGGGGTGGGAATCGAACCCACTAGAACCAGCATAGCTGGTGGCGCACCAATTGCCTTCCCAATGCTTATATAGTTGTTAATTAAGCGATATTGGGGATTCTAGCGTGTTTATAGTAGGTAAACAACAGTTTAGTTTGAAAATACGCTTATATTCTCTTGAATCCTTTTATATATTAAATGTTTTTTTGAAAAAAAGATACCTATTTTTTATAAATTTTTCGTGAAAAAATCTGCCATTTTGTTAAAAATTTATTTAGAATAATCTAACTCTTGAGGAGGTGTGTCAGGGCTGAGTCTAAAGTGGGATATAAGAACGAATAATGCGTTTTAATTGCTTTAGTAGGTAATACTTGTTGCCCATCAAGAACGAGTGTACTCATTTCTCCAAGCAAAGCCTTTAAAGCAAAAGATGGAGCCGGGAGCCAATGAGGTCGACGTAAAGTTCTTGCTAACTGTTTTCCAAATTCGTTCATCGTACAAGGTGAAGGCGCTGTTACATTAAATGGCCCTGATATTCGACTTTCTTCAATAGCAAATTGAAACATCTGAATGGCATCATCAATATGAATCCAACTTAACCATTGGTCACCAGTTCCAAGAGGGCCACCCGCAAATAGGCGGTAAGGGAGCAACATTTTTGCTAGCGCGCCTTCATTTGGGTGAAGTACGACACCTAACCGGCAGTACACTACACGAAGATCAAAGATTGTCGCTTTTTCCGCTTCTTTTTCCCACTTTTGTACAACGTCAGATAAAAAGTCTTTTTTAGCAGGTGTGGACTCCTCTGTGAAGATAGCCGTTTTTGAATGTCCATAATAACCAATTGCAGATGCGTTAACCAATACTTTTGGTTTGATAGGAAGTTTTTCAATTAGGCGGGTAATCGCTCGAGTAGATTCAATTCGACTGTTTAAAATTTGTTCCTTTCGTATAGAAGTCCAGCGCCCTGATCCAATGGATTCGCCAGCAAGATTCACGATGGCGTCAATTCGGTTAAACACAGTTTCAGGAGTCGCTTCTTCATCAAGCCATTTTACATAGTAAACATTGGGTTTTACTGGTTTATTCGTTTCATCTCTTGTTAAAATATATACGGTATGACCTTGATCAACTAATCGATCGGTTAACCTTGTTCCAATAAAGCCTGTTCCTCCTGCGATTGCAATCTGCATAATAGTACCTCCTGATCGTTTTTAAAAGCTGGAAATGGAGAACGTTCAAAACATTTGATGAATGTCTCCGTTTAGGGTTAGAAGCAGGTTATACTGATTCTAGTTTACTTTTTTAATAGAATTTATTGCAACTGTAAAGGTAGGTGATTGGTTTGGCGATCATTTCAAAAATCCAAATTCAAGTGAAAAATAAGCAGCGCTATAATGTGTTTCTAGATACTGGAAAAGGAGAAGAGTATGCTTTAAGTGTAGATGAAGATTTAATTATTAAACATGGGTTACGCAAAGGGATGGATTTAGATGAAGATGCATTGATCGAATTAATTGATGAAGATGAAAAGAAGAAAGCATATTATTTGGCAATCAACTATTTATCCTATCGAATGCGTTCTATTGAGGAGATACGTACTTACCTTCAAAAGAAAGAAAAAGAGGAACACCATATTGAAGAAGTTATATTGAAATTAATAAAGGATCACTTATTGAACGACCTTGAATTTGCTAACAGTTATATTCGATCAAAACAGGCTACACTTATGAAAGGTCCAATAAAGCTTAAGCAAGAGCTCCTTCAAAAAGGAGTTGAGGAAACAATAATTGAACAAGCATTAGAACAATACTTGATAGAGGATCAGGTTGATATAATTGTCAAATGGTTAGAAAAACAGAAGAAACGTTCCGTCAAAACGTCTAATCGTGCTTTTTTAGAAAAGTTATCAAATCAGCTCCAATTAAAAGGGTTTGCTCGAGAGACCATCGTGGAAGCTTTAAAGGAAGTAGATCTATCGAATGAAGAAGATGAAGAATGGAAGGCCATTTGTTTTCAAGGAGAAAAAGTTAAACGAAAGTATCAGGAAAAATACAAGGGGTGGGAATATAAGCAAAGAATAAAACAATTCCTTTATCGTAAAGGATTCTCGGTTGAGCTAATCGAAAGGTATATTGATGATGAATGAGACTGAGACTGTAAATAGTATGATATGAGACAGAATGGATAATAGTAATTGTCCATTTTTTGTTCAAAAAAGTTTGTGAAACATTGAGCAAATTAATTGTATAATAGAATTATGAGTAAGCTATATATATATAGGATTAAACAAAGGAGAGAGAACATGGCTACTATTATTGCGTTAACGCCAATCTTGGCCGTTTTGATATTCTTGGTCTTTATGCGTATGCCGGCAATGAAGGCAATGCCGATAAGTCTCTTCGTTACGGCATTAGTTGCATATTTATTTTGGAAAGTGCCAATGGTTCAAATTGCAGCTGCTTCAATTGAGGGGATTTTGATAGGGCTGTCTATCTTATACATTGTCTTAGGTGCCATTTTATTATTGAATACTTTACAATTGAGCGGAGCTATTGACACGATTCGAAACAGTTTTTTAGGGATTAGCAATGATCGCCGCGTTCAAGTCATTTTAATTGCGTGGTTGTTTGGGGCTTTTATTGAAGGTGCCGCAGGATTCGGAACTCCGGCAGCTATTGCAGCTCCTTTACTAGTTGCTTTAGGATTTCCACCGTTAGCGGCAGTTGTTTTATCTCTAATAGCAGATAGTAGCCCTGTTTCATTCGGTGCGGTTGGTACACCTGTAATCGTTGGCGTGCATCAAGGATTACAAGAAGGAGCGTCACTCGCTCCTGTGGCTGCTTTGTATTTAGGGGACATGGCGATAACTGACTTTCTTCGAATGATATCAGCGCAAGTAATGAGGATTGATGTGATTGTTGGAACGTTTATGCCTTTGATTCTTGTTCTTTTATTAACGAGATTTTTCGGTGAGAATCAGTCATGGAAAGAAGGTTTGGCAATGTGGAAGTTTGCGATTTTTGCTGGATTAAGCTTCACAGTTCCAGCATTGATTGTTGCCACCTTTATTGGACCGGAGTTTCCTGCTATCATTGGAGGTTTATCTGGTTTGGTTATGGTTCTTTTGGCGCTTAAGAAACGTTGGTTCTTACCGAAGGAGAGTTGGGATTTTGGTGAAGAGAATTCATGGAAGGCGGAATGGTTTGGGTCAATTAAACTTGAGAAACAGAATCAGAAATCAAGATTGCCATTAGCGCTCGCTTGGATTCCTTATATTTCACTTGGAATTATACTTGTCATTACTCGTCTAGACATTTTACCAGTAAAGGAATGGTTATTGAGCTTCATCGTTGGTTGGGAAAATATTCTTGGCACAGAAATAACAGCTAACTTCCAACCGCTTTATTTACCTGGAACGGTCTTTCTAATTGTAGTTATCATTACTTTTTTCTTACACCGTATGACGGTATCTGCTTTAAAACAAGCAATCAATGTCTCAAGTAAGGCACTTATAGGGACAGCTATTACACTTTTTACAGCAGTGCCAATGGTACGTATATTTATCAATTCTGGTGTGAACGAGGCTGGATTAGAAAGCATGCCTGTTGAACTTGCGTTTCAAGCATCTTCATATTTAGGTGGTGCATGGCCTATGGTTGCCCCATTTATTGGAGCGTTAGGGTCGTTTATATCCGGTAGTGCTACGTTTAGTAATATGATGTTTTCGTTGTTTCAATTTAACGTTGCAGATCAAAGTGGCTTAGACCCAATGCTTATCCTAGGATTACAAGTTCTCGGTGCCAATGCAGGAAATATGATATGTGTTGTGAATGTGGTTGCGGCAGCTTCGGTTGTCGGTCTTGTAGGAAAAGAAGGAACCATTATAAGAATGACAATGTTGCCAATGGTTTATTATGCTGGCTTTGCTGGGTTAATTGGACTCGTTATAGCTTTTCTATAATTAAACTTTTGTTTGTTTTAAGCGTTTCATCTATAATATGAAGTGGATGAAAAGAGAGGGATGAGCAAAAAATGGAACAGCAAAAGAGATTTAGTCAGATGTCAGAATACGAGCTCCGTCAAGAAATTGCTCGGTTAAATGAAAAAGCTAAAAAAGCAGAACAAATGGGGATGTCTAGTGAGTTTGCCGTATATGAGCGACGTGTACTGATTGCCAAAGCTTATTTACTAGATCCGGAAGATTTCAAGCCCGGGAAAAGTTATGAAATTGAGGGCGGTTCTACATTTGAAATATCATATTTAAATGGATATTTTGCTTGGGGGTATCGTGATGATACAACATCGTTAGAAGGAATTCCTATTTCTTTACTTATTAAAGTAGAAGGAGAAGTCGAATAAGACTTCTCCTTCTACATAAATGAACTATCGTTGAGCTTTTCGGTGTAGCCTTACTTTAATATCTGTTTGACTCATTTGTGTTTCGCCACCAATTTGCTTTGAAGCATGTTTAGGGTTAGCACGTGGGGAATCAAACGGACTTCTGTATTCTGAATCAAATTCAAATGTCTGTTTCTCCTTACCCATAGCAGGCACCTCCAGAAACGTTGGATAATTAAATGAAAAACACTTAATTATAATTAATTGTTCGTATCACCATCGGTTGTTCTCATACGAGCTCTAGGGTTTGTATTAATACTTAAGTCAGCTCGTTTGGACTCATTTTTATTTCGGATGTCCTTTGGTGAGTACCCCTCGAACTTAATATGATTTGGAAAGCCTTTTGCTTTGTTTCGCATTGTGATGACCCTCCCTTCCAACGTGTTCTGTAATAGTATGAACACAGGATTAGAAGTTATGAGACGTAATGATTGTCAAAGGAGGAAAAGATGATGGAAGATCGCTTCAAAAGATTAACTGAACAGTTAATATCTGTTAATACTGAAATAAGTGTTAATCAAGCAAGAACATGGGTAGAGAGTTTATGGGAAGACTTTGAGACAACGAGAGCGAAGGGCGGATGGTCCTACAAAGGGCAAGATGTTACAGAACAAATTGTAGCAAAGTGGATAAAGCAGTATGGACCTATGCTTCATAAATACACTTCAACAAAAGAGAAATTTACACATTTAAATCAGGATGATTCATTAAAACATTAATGGGGAGTTTAGACCCTTTTAGAAGCTTAACTGTCAGGTTTTCTTCGATTAAAAACCACTGAAGAAAGGTGATCCTAATTCAGTGGCTTTTGGCATTAATTATTATTCTGTTACAATATTTAACTTCTTTTGCAATGTTTCTTCACTAAAAACCCAACCTGTATACGAACTAATAATAGATAAATTTTGGTCTAATTGAACAATCGCCACAAAGGGATAGTGTCCTTTGCTTCGATAGCGTAAATCGACGAAGCGAACCTCTGTAATCTCCCCCTTTTCTTCAACTTCCCAGCGATATGTTGGAGAAAAGGATAAGAATGCCGATAAATTAGAATCTTTTCTAGCAGCATTGATGATAGGAATATTTGGAATTGGGTCAAATGAGTATTGTTCAAAGTACTCAATTTGATGATTTTTACATTCCGTGACAAATAAGACGTCACGTGTTCGAATGACAACATGCCATTGACTCCATCTAATAGAAGGGGAAACAAAAACATGTGTTGCATCTGGATGAAGGGTTTTAGCGAGTTGGACGACACGTCTTTTTTCTATAATTCTCCAGAAATAATAAGACACCAACACAAGGTATAATACCAACATCGTTCGTCCTGGTGGTAACCCTAAGGCCCAAAATGCAAAAGCAACTAAATGACTAAAGAAAATAAAAGGATCAAAAATGTTGATTACGCCAAGCGCGAGCCACTTATTTGAAAAAGGTCGTAAAGCTTGGGTACCATAAGCATTAAAGATATCAACAAAAATGTGTAAAAAAACAGCGATAAACGACCATAGCAAAACGGTTAGCCAATTTGTCTCTGGGGTTAAAAGAATAATGCCACCAGTAATAAAAAGAGGCCATATAAAGATTGCTGGTATGGAATGAGTTATTCCACGATGGTTTCGAATATATACAGCATTATTTCTTAATTTTAATACTGTATCAAAATCTGGAGCTTGAGAGCCAATGATTGTGGCAATCATGACCGAAGTAGGGAGTAATGGGTCACTTGCTATAGTGGGGTCTAATGTGGCCAAGCCGCCTAAAGATATCCCCATTACGACATGAGTACCTGTATCCATCGTGAACAAACCTCCTTAATAACTAATCAACGTTGATATATAGTTTATTTATACCCGAATTAGATCTGAATAAAAAGGGGAGAAAGATAAAAATGATTAAACCTTTACAAATTTTTATGGAGTATAAAGTAAAAGAGGAAGAAGTCGAAGCTTATGAACGCGACATGAAAGAGATTTTAGCGATCTTGCCTGAATATGAGGCTAAGAATATACAATGGTACGTTGCAGATGATCAACCATATCTTTATGTAGAAATGTATGAAGTGCCAACCACTTCTCACTATCAAGTATTAAGAAAAATTCGTCGCCAAGAAGAACATAAGATATTCGGGAAAATTGTTCCGTATATTAATGGAGGCGCAGAAAAGATTCATTGTTGGGCATTTCAAAGGAAGGAATAAAAAAACGTGAAACAGGAACTTCTTAATGATTTTGACATAACAGGATTTCAGGAAAGTTTAGTTAGTTGGTTTCTAGAAAATCAGAGGGAATTACCTTGGCGTGAATCAAGAGATGCTTATCGCGTATGGGTTTCGGAAATTATGTTACAGCAAACAAGAGTTGAGACGGTTATTCCGTATTACCAAGCATTCATGCGAGAATTTCCTACTGCTGAGGCTTTAGCAGAAGCAGAGGAAGAACGGATTCTAAAAGCATGGGAAGGATTAGGTTATTATTCTCGAGTACGCAATTTACAATCAGCGGTTCGAGAAGTTGTGGAAAAATATCAAGGAAGAGTACCCGATACAAGAAAAGAGATATCCTCGTTAAAAGGCGTAGGCCCTTATACAGCAGGTGCCATACTAAGTATCGCTTATGGAAAGCCTGAGCCGGCAGTTGATGGGAATGTGATGCGTGTCCTTTCAAGGGTTTTTATTGTTGAAGAGGATATTGCAAAACCCGCTACAAGGAAAATTTTCGAGACGATCCTTTATGATCTTATCTCAAAAGAAGACCCCTCTGCATTTAACCAGGGTTTAATGGAACTTGGAGCACTAATCTGTACACCGACATCTCCAGGTTGTTTGCTTTGTCCTGTGAGGGCATATTGCAGGGCCAATCAAGAGGGGATTCAATCGCAACTGCCAATTAAGTCAAAAAAGAAAAAGCAAACAATGAAACATATGGCTGCAGTTGTCGTGAAGAATCAAGCAGGAGAAATTCTCATTGAGAAAAGGCCTGAAAAAGGCTTGTTAGCTCGTTTATGGCAATTTCCCAATATTGAGGTAACCGATCAAGTCAACCATCAGATTGCACTTAGTGACTTCCTAGAAAAGGAATTTGATCTTAAAATAGAAGTACAAAACGAGGTTCAAAAAGTCGAGCATGTCTTCTCTCACTTAATTTGGAATATTACAGTGTATGAAGCTGTAGTTATAAACGAAACGAAAAAGAGGAGTGGCCGAACTTTTAAATGGGTAAAGAGAAATGAAATTGAAGAATATGCTTTTCCTGTTTCTCACCAAAAAATTATTCAACAAACGCTATTTGTAAATTAAGGAGGAAACCAATTTGGATTTACACTTGAATAACAAAGTTGTTCTAGTAACAGGGGGATCTAAAGGTATTGGACTTGCAATTGCAAAAGCTTTCATCGAGGAAGGTGCTAAAGTAGCGATTGTTGCAAGGGGAGAAGAAGATTTGGCAAAAGCAGCGGCTACATTTGATGGTCTTATTACGATTCAAGCTGATTTAAAAGACGAGCTTGAGCGTAAACAAACCGTTCAAGAAGTTATTAACCGTTTCGGAACAATTGACATTCTTGTAAATAATGTAGGTGGAAGCAATGGGTCTACAACTGAAGAAACTGAACTTTCTTTATTCCATGAAGCTTTTGACCTAAATTACTTCTCAGCTGTGCATTTCAGTAAATTAGTGTTGCCTTATATGAAAGAGAAGAAGGCAGGAAGCATCATTAACATCTCTTCCATCTTTGGCCGTGAATCTGGAGGTAAAGTAACTTACAACAGTGCCAAAGCAGCCATGATCAGTTTTACTAAATCGTTAGCTGATGAAGTCATTAAAGAGGGAATTCGTGTAAATGGTGTTGCTCCTGGGTCTGTTTTACACCCTTCAGGAAATTGGCAAAGAAGGCTTGAAGAAAATCCAGAGAAAATAAAGGAATTTATCGAAAGTGAAATACCTGGTGGTCGCTTTGGGACGGTAGAAGAAATTGCAAATGTTGTTGTTTTTTTAGCATCTGAACAAGCAAATTGGGTAGTTGGAGCAACATTAAATGTTGATGGCGGTCAATCTAAATCAAATTTCTGAAGCCATGGCCAATTTGAAAAAGGTGTGAGACCTTCTTCACACCTTTTTAGTAAATGAACAACAAAAAAAGCGACTATAACGGAGTGTTTGGTTCTGAGTTATTGTCTACCGGGTAAGCATCATCATTAATCATATGAATTTCTCTTATTTTGTCCTTTGTTTCTGTTGTTCCTAAACGATAAAGCTCTTCATAAACATCATTTAACCCCCGTTGAAATTCATTGCGATCTTGGTCAATCTTCCCATCGTCGAAATGTCGGAATGAAAAAAGGTTACCAAGTTCTAAATCATGCCTTTGTACCTCGTGTAATAAATCTTCTAGTGCTTTTTTCTCTGCTTCTGTTGCTTCTATTTCATATTCAATTAGTTGCCCATCGTCGATACGTGTTGGATTAATCTTGTCCATACTTATGGGGTTTAAATTTACATAATACAACTGTTTTTCCATGTGATATCTCCCTTTCTATATCAGGCTATCCTTTAGTTTTCCCTTGTTTGTAAAAGTTATTTAGTTGAAAAAGGTAGAGGAAAAACCACTGAGTAAAAGGCAGAGCCTAACTTAGTGGTTTTTAGTATTCCTATATTAGATAGACAATTCATGATTCAGAATAATTCGGCCATCGAATTCTTTTGATTCTAAAGCTGCATGAGCTTTCTCAGGAGAATGGAAAGGTACTACTTTTCCAATATGTGATTGGAAATGACCTGAAGCGAAACCTTCAGAAATTGCATTACCTGCTGTTAGCAATTCTTTAAGCGGTGCTGTGAAAAGAAAAACTCCAATTAATGAAGCATGCTTCATGTTAAGTTGTCTCCATAATAACGGAGGCGTGTTATTAGCTGGAGATCCAATTGTAATTATTCGACCTCCGATAGTAATTATTTCAAGATCCTTTTCTAAGTTTTCGCTAAGTGACATGTCTAAAATAAGTGAAACGCCTTTTTGATTTGTGAACTGCATAACCTTTTCAACAAGGTCTTCTGATGTATAGACGATGACTTCATCGGCTCCGACTTCTTTCACGATTTTAGCTTTTTCTTGGTTACTTGCTGTAGCAATTACGGTTGCCCCATTTTTCTTTGCAAGCTGAATGGCAGCATGTCCGACTGCACCAGCACCGCCGTATATTAAGACTGTCTCATCTTCTTTCAGTTGACCTCGATTAAAGAGTGATAAATACGCAGTCATGAATGGCATCGCCAGTGCTGCTCCGTCTTGAAAGTGCAGCTCATTTGGTAGTGGAAAAACGAGATCAGCAGGAACGGCAGCGTATTCAGCGGAAGCCTCTTTCGCATTTGTCGCCCACACCCGATCACCCACTTTAATAGTTGTTACAGTTGCTCCAACTTCCGCAACTTCTCCAGCCAAATCAAAATGAGGGATGTGAGGGAATGAATTGACCTGGCGAATCCCCTTTCTAAAATAGGTATCAACAGGGTTTACCCCACTAGCTTTTACTTTGATAAGAACTTCATTTTCTTTTATAACAGGTTTTGGCACATCTGCTACCTTTAATACTTGTGGATCACCATATGATTCATAAATAACCGCTTTCAAAATTAGATCGCTCCTTTAAAAAATATATGTATAATTTGATTTTATACGAAGTTCTATATATAAAAAAGAGAAACCTCAAAGAAGAAGAATCTTTGAGGTTGAATGAATTAATCATAATGAGGCTTCGTTCCTTGTGTCCAAGTTGCTTCTTGATGAAGTCCTCCACGTGCTTCGATTTCACGGATGATCTCGCGGTGAATGGTTACACCTTCTACATTTAAGTAAGGAGTCATTTGCTGAAGCCCATGGTGGAAATAAGCTAATTCCTTATCGGTCCATTGATCTATTGACATCATAGATAGCTCTGTCATATCTCTTCCTACATACATATTTATTCACTCCTTAGTTGTTTGACCTTAGTGTTTCTGATCGTAGGTAGGGCTATACGATATAATGTGGATCTTTGTCGATGGAGGTATATCTTTTTTAATATAAAAATTTATAATTTACTTGAATAAAGTGTTTCGCCGAAGGACATCTTAATAGTCGTGGAGGTGATACACATGGATAGACAACAACAACAAGCGTCTAAAACAAACGCACAACAAGTTAGAAGACAAAACGCTGCTTCTGCACAAGGTGCAGATACAGAATTCGCGAGCGAAACTGATGTACAAGAAGTACGTCAGCAAAATGCTCAGTCTCAAGCTCGCAAGCAGCAAAACTCTTCAAGACAACAGTAATAACAAAAACAAGCATCCTTTGGCAGATCGTCCAGAGGGTGCTTGTTTTATAATTAAGAGGATAATGATTAAAAAGGATATTAAGACGAACGATAATATGTTTTTTAATCATTATAGAAGTAAATACCAACATGGAATCTTTTCGTGCTAATTTATTAGGATATAATTTACAAGCCTAAATCCAGACAAACTTTTGTGCTTGAAAGTTTCAAAATTACAAAAAAAAAGGTATAATGAAAAAGAGTATATGTATTTGTATTGAATTAGTATGAAACGGTAGTGATTAGAGTAGGAAGCGAGAGTAACTGAAAAGTATAGAAGATCTACTCTACCTACAGACGTCCAAAATAGCATAGAAGGGAGTTATTTATGAATTTTCCCAAAGTAGGAAGCAATATTGAAATCCATAGCTACAAGCATAATGGGTTGATTCATCGCATTTGGGAAGAAACAATCGTGCTTAAAGGGACGTCAAAGGTTGTAATTGGAGGAAATGACCGAATTCTCGTAAAGGAGTCGGATGGAAGAAATTGGAGAACTCGTGAACCGGCTATATGCTACTTTGATTCCGAACAGTGGTTTAATACGATTGGTATGATTCGCTCAGACGGGATCTATTACTATTGCAACCTTGGTTCACCTTTTACTTGGGATAATGAAGCTTTAAAGTATATTGATTATGACCTTGATATAAAGGTGTTCCCAGACATGACCTTTAAGCTCTTAGATGAAGATGAATATGAATTACATCGTAAGCAAATGAATTATCCACCGGCTGTAGATGATATTCTCAAACGAAGTGTCGATGAATTAATCTCTTGGATTCACCAAAGAAAAGGGCCGTTCGCCCCTCAATTTGTTGAGAATTGGTATGAACGTTTCTTGCAATATCGTTAAAACAGTAGGTCTGACTATGGTTAGAACGAATAACACGTGCTAACCAGGTCAGGCTTTTGTCATAGGTGTGATTTTTAACACGGACTAGTATTTATAATAACGGTTAAAATAACATCAATCATTGATTTAGACAGAAATAGCTTTTCTAAAAGAGGGGGTGGCGAGGCTGGATAGCATAAAACGCTATATGGCTTTCGTCAAGCCATATTGGAAAGAAATTATTATTACGATTTTAATTGGGATTTTGAAATTTGGGATTCCTTTATTAATGCCATTAGTGATGATGTATGTCATTGATGATATTATTTTCGCGGAAGCGATGAATCAGGATGAGAAAATTACTCTACTGTTACAAATTATGGTTATTATGTTTGTTATTTTCGTTGTCATACGCCCGCCGGTTGAGTATTATCGTCAATACTTTGCGCAATGGATAGGTAGTAAAGTGTTATATGATATTAGAGATCAATTGTTTACTCATATCCAGAAGTTAAGTTTAAAGTTTTACTCAAATCGAAAAGTAGGAGAAATTATTTCTCGTGTGATTCATGATGTCGAGCAAACTAAGAACTTTGTCATTACTGGTTTAATGAACATTTGGCTTGATTTAATAACGATCATAATTGCGATTATTATTATGTTGAATTTAAATGTATGGCTCACACTTGTTGCAATATCCATGTTTCCTTTCTATGGATTTTCAGTGAAATATTTCTATGCACGATTACGTGGCCTAACTAGAACCCGCTCTCAAGCACTTGCTGAAGTCCAAGGTCATTTACACGAAAGAGTGCAAGGAATGAGTGTTATTCGCAGTTTTGCTCTAGAAGAACATGAGCAAACACAATTTGCGAAGCGTAACACTCATTTTCTGAATCGAGCTATCGATCATACGAAGTGGAATGCCAAGACTTTTGCCGTTGTAAATACAATTACTGATATAGCACCTTTACTAGTTATATTTGCTGCAGGTTACTTCGTCATTATTGGAAATTTAGAAGTTGGGGCAATGACGGCTTTTGTTCTCTATATGGAGAGGTTGTATGGACCGTTACGTCGACTCATTAATTCCTCTACGACATTAACTCAAGCAATCGCTTCAATGGATCGTGTGTTTGAATTTGTTGATGAGAAATATGATATTGAAGATGAACCTCAGGCGAAACCTTTAACAAGAGCAAAAGGACAGTTAGAGTTTCGCAATGTCACTTTTCAATATAATGAAGAAGACAAACCTGTATTAAAAAATATCAACTTACATATTTCGCAAGGGGAAACGATTGCCTTTGTTGGAATGAGTGGTGGAGGCAAAAGTACAATTATTAGCCTCATTCCGCGTTTTTATGATGTTTCTCTAGGTCAGATCTTATTAGATGGAAGTGATATTCGAAATTATAAAGTTCGAACGTTACGAGATAATATCGGTATGGTACTGCAAGACAATATACTATTCAGTGATTCTGTAAAACAAAATATCTTAATGGGGAGACCTGGAGCTACAGATGAAGAGGTTATTGCGGCAGCTCAGGCTGCCAATGCCCATGAATTTATTTTAGGGTTACCTAAAGGCTACGATACAGAGGTCGGGGAAAGAGGCGTTAAGCTTTCTGGTGGACAAAAGCAACGTGTAGCTATTGCGAGGGTCTTCTTAAAGAATCCACCTATATTAATTTTTGATGAAGCGACATCGGCGCTTGACCTTGAAAGCGAGCATTTTATTCAAGAAGCTCTTGAGAAGCTTGCAAAAGACCGAACAACTTTTATTGTGGCACACCGTTTATCTACAATTACGCATGCAGATCGAATTGTCGTCATTGAAAATGGGGAAATTGTTGAAGAAGGAAGCCATGAAGAATTAATGAAGCGTGAAGGAAGTTATAAGAAGCTATTTGATGTGCAACAACTACACTAGAAAAAGAGGGAGTTTTCCAAACGTCTGTTGACTGATGGAAAACCCCCTCTTTTTTATTCATCGTCCTGTGTCTCAATCTTTACTTCATTTTGTTCCTGGTGATAGTTAAAAAAGCTATCAACTAAATGATCGAGATGTTCGAGTTGCTCTTGATATTCAATCATTTGGGAAACGGCTGGAAGAAGATGAAGCCACTGATCATAAGCAATGCAAGGTTGATCTTGTAAGCTAATATAAAATTTCATAAGGTCTTCTTTTCCTTTGTTCATGTTCTCAATTAAATCCTCTGAATGATTTGAATGAACTTTTCCGATATACCTAAGTAAGATCCGATCGTGATAAGTAGTAAGGTAATCGAGTTGTTTTTCGAATTTTTTATGAGTTTCTTCCGGCATGATTGACAACTCTTCGGCTCGCCTCTCAAGATTCTTTAATAGGTACAATGACTTCTTTGCGGTAATTAGCATCTGCCGATAAAGTACAACTTTCCTTGCTTTTCCGTACTTACTTTTCAAGAAATAGTTTCTTTCTTCTTTGTATAGCAAAAATAAATTCTCTAGCTTTACCATCTTTTCTTCTAATCTAATTAAGTCTTTCTTTAGGGCGCGATGGTCTGCGGCATTCCGTATAAACAACATTGTCCATTGATTCATGTCTTCTGTTGCTTTGAGAAGTTTGTGATAAAGCTTTGTTTCATACCTCGGAGGGATAAAAAGTAAATTAATAATAAATGCTGCTAATACCCCTAGAATAACTAAAGCAAATCGACCTGTTGCAAATTGTATAAAGTCATCTGTTGGACTTTCCATAATAATAATGACAGTTACAATTGCGAGTGGGATAGTAGTAGGTTCAAGTCTGACTTTCAGAATGATTGAAATGGCCAAAATAACAACTAGCCCTACAACAAAAGGGTCATGGCCAAATGTCATCACGAAAATAACAGCTAAGATTGCACCGATAATATTTGCTTGGACTTGTTCTAATATCGTTTGAAATGTGCGATACAAAGATGGTTGAACAGCGATTGCTGCAGCCAATGCTGCAAATAAGGGTGGTTCTAAATTAAACCACATAGCTAAATATAGTGATAGCATCACAGCAAGCCCTGTTTTAAATATACGAGCTCCAAGTTTCATGTGAGAAAAAATCTCCTTTTACAATTTATGCAATTCTCAAATATTACATAGTAGTATTTCAAAGTTTTTCTAGATTACTCTAAAACACACCGAAGGGTAATATACAATGTATTGCCTGTCCAAATCAAGCCTTTTTAAATAAAAAAGAGTGTAACATAAAGGAATAATATACCTTTTGGTTACACTTTTATCAATTATCTTTCATTTAAAGCAGCGAATGCTTCATTAACAGCTTTTATTGTAACTTTTATGTCTTTTTCTGTATGAGCGGTCGTTAGAAACCATGCTTCATATTTAGATGGTGCTAAATTAATACCTCTTTTTAATAGCTCTTTAAAAAATTTGCCGAAAAGCTCTCCGTTTGTTTTTTCTGCTTGTTCATAGTTTTTCACTTCTTCATCTGTAAAATAGACGGTTAAAGCTCCCTTTAAACGATTAACCGTTATAGTTTGGTTGTGTTCTTTTGCTGCTTGGAGGATCCCTTCTTCGAGCATAGTCCCTAAACGATCGAGATTTTGATAAATGCCGTCTTCTTTAAGTACTTCTAGGCAAGCAATTCCGGCGCTCATTGAAGCTGGATTACCAGCCATTGTTCCAGCTTGGTAGGCTGGTCCGAGTGGAGCTACCTTCTCCATAATGTCTACTCGCCCACCGTAAGCACCAATCGGAAGTCCTCCACCGATTATTTTTCCTAGTGCTGTCATATCGGGTTCAACACCTAAGTAATTTTGAGCACCTCCATACATGAAGCGAAATGCAGTAATGACCTCGTCGTAAATAACAAGAGCACCAGCCTCGTGAGTTAGTTGATTCACTTTTTCGAGAAAACCTTCGACTGGCTCAACAATGCCGAAATTGCCGACGATTGGCTCGACCAGTACAGCTGCGATTTCATCACCCCATTTATCAAGTGCATCTTTGTATGCGTCAATATCATTAAATGGTACTGTAATGACTTCTTTTGCAATGCTTTTGGTTACCCCTGCAGAATCAGGAGTGCCAAGGGTAGATGGGCCCGAGCCGGCAGCGACTAATACTAAATCAGAGTGTCCGTGGTAACAACCAGCAAATTTAATGATTTTGTCTCGGCCTGTATAAGCTCTAGCTACTCGAATTGTCGTCATAACTGCTTCTGTTCCTGAATTTACGAAACGAACTTTTTCTAAAGAAGGGATGGCTTCTTTTAGCATTTTTGCAAACGTATTTTCTAACTTTGTTGGTGTGCCATATAAAACCCCGTTTTCAGCTGCTTTTTGAATGGCTTTCGTAATATGAGGGTGCGCGTGTCCAGTAATGATGGGTCCATAGGCGGCTAAGTAATCAATGTAACGATTACCATCGACGTCCCAAAAGTAAGCTCCTTTAGCTCTCTCCATAAAAACGGGACTTCCTCCGCCTACCCCCTTAAATGCTCTAGATGGGCTGTTCACTCCTCCTACAATAAGGTCTTGTGCTTCTTTATATAATGTTTCAGAGTTTGTCCAATTCATTTAATTCCCTCCTGATTCACTAATTCAAACTTCTCTTAGTTATTCAACCATAGTCGAGTATGAAGAGCAAATACAATTAACTGTTAAGAGAAGCTTGGTTTCACGTTTCTATTGTAAAGAAATTCTTCTACTAGTTCAGTAATTCTATATGGACTAGTATCATAACAATAACTGAAGGGGGTGGTACGAATATGAATTTGCTTTTGTCTCTTATATTAGTGATTGCTACAACTGGATCAGTTGTCAGTATTCTTATGTTAATTCGATACCAGCCTATTCGTGGAAGTCATACAGTTTCTTTAAGGCATTTTACTTTACTTATTTTGGTTTATATAACTGTGATTTTATCTTTTTCTAATTTGTATTTAGGGTTGGAACTTTTAGGAATTCATGTATTGAATGAGGGAAGTACGTCTGTAGAAGGAACTGTTCCCCATCTATTAGAAGATATTATTTACTTTAGTGCTGTTACAATGCTTTCAGTAGGATATGGTGATGTTGTGCCAATTGGAATTGGGCGTTTTGTAGCTATCATTCAAGCTTTAATTGGTTTCCTTTTACCTGCAGCTTTTGTTGTTACATCCTTTTTACAGACGAAGAGGGGAGATTAGTTGTTTTTCTCAGAAAGTTAAGCTACGCTTACATAAACAAGGTATGGAAGGATGAGAAAAACAATGCGTAAAGAAGGACAAGAAGCACCGATATTTACATTACCAGCAAACGATGGAGAAAACGTGTCATTGGAATCATTCCGTGGGAAAAATGTAGTATTATACTTTTATCCGAAAGATATGACGCCTGGATGTACGACACAAGCGTGTGATTTTAGAGATAAAATTGAGGATTTCACGGCACTGAATACGGTTATCATCGGGGTAAGTCCAGATCCGGTTGCTAGACATGAAAAATTTATTGAAAAATATCAACTTCCATTTCTATTACTTGCTGATGAAGACCATCAGGTTGCAGAAGCTTATGGAGTTTGGAAATTGAAAAAGAATTTTGGTAAAGAATACATGGGCATTGAACGCTCCACTTTTATTATTGATAAAGAAGGAAAGATTGCTAAAGAGTGGAGAAAAGTTAAGGTGAAAGACCATGTAGAACAAGCTTTACAATTTGTGAAAGACGAGCTAGAGTAGCTTTTAGCAAGTTTAATTCCTAGAGGTTTCCAAATTAGTGCAGTTCGTTCTTTGGAAAACATCTATAGAAAAGGAACATCGGTCTTTCAAATCGAATATTTGTATAGTAAAAGATTTGCGGGAGGTGTGTTTGTGAAACTTCTAGTTTGTATTATAGATAACTTTTATGCGGATGAAATTGAATTAAAACTAAAAAAGAAGGGTTATCGAATGACGGAGCTAGCTAGTTCGGGTGGTTTTTGGAGAAAGGGGAATACAACGTTCCTTTTTGGTGTAGAGGAAGAAGATGTGCAACAATTAAAAGGAGTATTAAAAGCTACTTGCTTAGACTATGAAAAAAGAAAAAGACGTAAAAGTCAACAAGCTCATCGCTATACTTCTTTTTTGTTAGATGTAAAAGACTCTGCTCCCTTTTTAGGGTTACAAACATAGGAATAGTGGATACATTGACAGTTTTATTTGGTATATATTATACTAATTATAAAGTAAGAATGGTTTTTTCTGAAAGTGAGGTGCATGGCAATGTCTGATCATCGCTTACAAGATGCGCTTGATGCTTTAAAGAGCACCCGTGTGCGTATGACTCCGCAACGTCATGCGATACTGGAATTCCTATATGAATCAATGACCCACCCAACAGCTGATGATATATATAAAGCGTTAGAGGGGCGTTTTCCGAATATGAGTGTCGCTACAGTTTATAATAACTTGCGTGTATTCAAGGAAGCTGGGATCGTAAAAGAGTTAACATATGGTGATGCATCCAGTCGTTTTGATTCAGTAACATCTGATCATTATCATGTAATTTGTGGGGATTGTGGAAAGATTGTTGATTTCCATTATCCTGGATTAGATGAGGTTGAGACTTTAGCAGAGCATGTGACGGGGTTTAAAGTTCATAACCATCGAATGGAGATCTATGGAACTTGTCCAAAGTGTCAAAATGAAGCAAAGCATTAATGGGACGTGAGTCATTTCTAATAATGGAAGTGATTCACTTTTTTTGTGTTTTAAAGAAGTAGGCATCTTTGCCTACTTCTTTGCATTTCTCTTGCGATTGTAATTTTCATCAAATTCTTTACCTTCGAGTGTTTTGTCCATAGTGAGCGGCTCGTTACAATGCATGCAGGCATCTACGCGTCCTAACATTTTTGTAGCGCCCCCACAATTTGGACAGACAACTTGAATCGTTTTTGTGGAAAGCATCCCTATCCAAAAATAAACGACAGTACTTCCGATGATAAAAAGGAACCCGAGTAACATTGCAATTGTCATAACGACATAAGATTCTCTGAAGAAGATTCCGATATACATAATAAGAATTCCGACAAAAACAAGGGAAAGAGCGAAGGTTCTTATTTTGTTGATTTTGTTTGTATACTTTAGTGCCATTTTCGTCCCTCCTAAATCTAGTAGTAGTATAGCATAGTCTATTATAATTCTCTCAAGTAGGATGTTAACAGCTAATGAAGTTTTCTCATAATAAATTAAAGCAGGAGAAACACTCCTTTTGTAGAATTTGTATTCTACATTCCTATGAATGTTAGGGTTTTATAGGAGAGAGGGGTTGTAATATGGATGTATTAATACGTCAGTTATACCAAGATCGGGCTAGTCAGCCTGATACACTTGCTATTTTGGTTGTACAAAAAGATTTGCTGCCGTTATCAATTACAGATGGCTTCGATATAGTGATTCTTCTTATTAATAATAATCAAGATATTTACTGGCAAGTAAAGCATTATAAAATAGGTGAAAAAAGAGTTTCATTCCATTCATTAAGCCAGGCTATGATGCATCAAACTTTAATAGTGGGGAACCATCGTCGTTTAGTTGATTGGCTTGTTAACGGAAAGATTGTATTTGATCGAAATGAGTACTTGCAAGAAGTAAAAGAGCGAATTGAAACTTTTCCACCTGGAGATCGTAGTAAAAAAATGACCATCCAGTTCACCAAGACATTGAGAAGGTTTGAAGAAGGGAAAACCCTTTTTCAAAATGGTCATTTACTTGATGCGTTTAGTAATATGATGCATGCGCTTCATCATTTAGCTAGATTATCTGTAATCGAACATGGTTTTTATCCAGAGGTAACTGTTTGGGAACAGGTGAAACATATTGAACCTTCTACTTACAAGCTTTATCAGGAATTGCTTAAAAGTGAAGAATCTCTTGAACAGCGAATTGAATTATTAATTTTAGCTACAGAGTTAGCGGTTCATTCCAAAACGTTATCTGGAGCAAATCATTTTCTATCTTTAATTAGTGATTCTGAGCGGAGGTATTCAATTTCGGATTTAATGGATATTGTCGAAACGGAAGATTATCGTGTTGATTTAGAGCTATTAGTGCGCCACCTAGTTAGTAGAGGGCTAATTAATTGCTACAAAGAAGACACGAAAGCTCCAGGGATTATGAAAACCTATTATCAGTTCAAAAAAAATGAAAAAATACGTTGACGAAAAGAAATATAGATGATATATTATTACTTGTCGCTGACGAGGCGATTTACTTCCAAAAAACATTCCGAAAAAAAACATTTGACTTTATACGTTTCGAAATGTTATACTAGAAAAGTCGCTGTTGAGTGACAAGTAGTTCTTTGAAAACTGAACAAAAGCCAAGCGAAAAGAGAAAACATGATTTTCTCGTCAATTTTAAGTGATTTCGTAAAATCACAACGAAGTATCGTTAGCGATACGATTTGAGCACAAATCAAACACCTTTATGGAGAGTTTGATCCTGGCTCAGGACGAACGCTGGCGGCGTGCCTAATACATGCAAGTCGAGCGGACTGATTAAGAGCTTGCTCTTAATCAGTTAGCGGCGGACGGGTGAGTAACACGTGGGCAACCTGCCCTGTAGACTGGGATAACATCGAGAAATCGGTGCTAATACCGGATAATATCTGAGACCTCATGGTCTTAGACTAAAAGATGGCTCCGGCTATCACTGCAGGATGGGCCCGCGGCGCATTAGCTAGTTGGTAAGGTAATGGCTTACCAAGGCGACGATGCGTAGCCGACCTGAGAGGGTGATCGGCCACACTGGGACTGAGACACGGCCCAGACTCCTACGGGAGGCAGCAGTAGGGAATCTTCCGCAATGGACGAAAGTCTGACGGAGCAACGCCGCGTGAGTGATGAAGGATTTCGGTTCGTAAAGCTCTGTTGTTAGGGAAGAACAAGTATCGTTCGAATAGGGCGGTACCTTGACGGTACCTAACCAGAAAGCCACGGCTAACTACGTGCCAGCAGCCGCGGTAATACGTAGGTGGCAAGCGTTGTCCGGAATTATTGGGCGTAAAGCGCGCGCAGGCGGTCTTTTAAGTCTGATGTGAAAGCCCACGGCTCAACCGTGGAGGGTCATTGGAAACTGGGAGACTTGAGTACAGAAGAGGAGAGTGGAATTCCACGTGTAGCGGTGAAATGCGTAGATATGTGGAGGAACACCAGTGGCGAAGGCGACTCTCTGGTCTGTAACTGACGCTGAGGCGCGAAAGCGTGGGGAGCAAACAGGATTAGATACCCTGGTAGTCCACGCCGTAAACGATGAGTGCTAGGTGTTAGGGGTTTCGATGCCCTTAGTGCCGAAGTTAACACATTAAGCACTCCGCCTGGGGAGTACGACCGCAAGGTTGAAACTCAAAGGAATTGACGGGGGCCCGCACAAGCAGTGGAGCATGTGGTTTAATTCGAAGCAACGCGAAGAACCTTACCAGGTCTTGACATCCTTATGCCCTCCCTAGAGATAGGGATTTCCCTTCGGGGACATAAGTGACAGGTGGTGCATGGTTGTCGTCAGCTCGTGTCGTGAGATGTTGGGTTAAGTCCCGCAACGAGCGCAACCCTTGATCTTAGTTGCCAGCATTTAGTTGGGCACTCTAAGGTGACTGCCGGTGACAAACCGGAGGAAGGTGGGGATGACGTCAAATCATCATGCCCCTTATGACCTGGGCTACACACGTGCTACAATGGATGGTACAAAGAGCAGCAAAACCGCGAGGTCGAGCCAATCTCATAAAGCCATTCTCAGTTCGGATTGTAGGCTGCAACTCGCCTACATGAAGCCGGAATTGCTAGTAATCGCGGATCAGCATGCCGCGGTGAATACGTTCCCGGGCCTTGTACACACCGCCCGTCACACCACGAGAGTTTGTAACACCCGAAGTCGGTGGAGTAACCCTTTTGGGAGCTAGCCGCCTAAGGTGGGACAGATGATTGGGGTGAAGTCGTAACAAGGTAGCCGTATCGGAAGGTGCTGCTGGATCACCTCCTTTCTATGGAGTAATACTCTAGTCGATGTATGGTTTTAGAACCATATAACGCTTTGGTCTTTTGTTCAGTTTTGAAGGAACTCCCTTCAATTAATAGAAACTAACTTTGTAAGAAAAAAGTTAGTGACTTTGGTTCTTTGAAAACTAGATAATGCAATAGAAACAATGTTAGTTTTATCGGTATCTTATTTATAAGAGAAGATCAAACGAGCATGTCAAGAATTCAAGTGATTTTTGAAAAATCACATCCGAAATACCTTTTTTAATTTGGTTAAGTTAGAAAGGGCGCACGGTGGATGCCTTGGCACTAGGAGCCTAAGAAGGACGCGACGAACGGCGAAACGCCTCGGGGAGCTGTAAGTAAGCTTTGATCCGAGGATATCCGAATGGGGGAACCCACCATCCGTAATGGGATGGTACCCATACCTGAATACATAGGGTATGAGGAGGCAGACCTGGGGAACTGAAACATCTAAGTACCCAGAGGAAGAGAAAGCAAATGCGATTTCCCAAGTAGCGGCGAGCGAAACGGAAACAGCCCAAACCAAGAGGCTTGCCTCTTGGGGTTGTAGGACGTCTCATACGGAGTTACAAAAGACGAGCATAGGTGAAGCGATCTGGAAAGATCCGCAGTATAAGGTAACAGCCCTGTAGCCGAAATGTTCGTCTCTCCGAGACGTATCCTGAGTACGGCGGGACACGTGAAACCCCGTCGGAATCCGGGAGGACCATCTCCCAAGGCTAAATACTCCCTAGTGACCGATAGTGAACCAGTACCGTGAGGGAAAGGTGAAAAGCACCCCGGAAGGGGAGTGAAAGAGATCCTGAAACCGTGTGCCTACAACTAGTTGGAGCCCATTTACGGGTGACAGCGTGCCTTTTGTAGAATGAACCGGCGAGTTACGATATGTTGCAAGGTTAAGCTGAATAGGCGGAGCCGCAGCGAAAGCGAGTCTGAATAGGGCGCTTTAGTAGCATGTCGTAGACCCGAAACCGTGTGATCTACCCATGTCCAGGGTGAAGTTCAGGTAACACTGAATGGAGGCCCGAACCCACGCACGTTGAAAAGTGCGGGGATGAGGTGTGGGTAGGGGTGAAATGCCAATCGAACTCGGAAATAGCTGGTTCTCCCGAAATAGCTTTAGGGCTAGCCTCGAGGGAAGAGTATTGGAGGTAGAGCACTGATTGGACTAGGGGTCCCCACAGGATTACCGAATTCAGTCAAACTCCGAATGCCAAATACTTATCCTCGGGAGTCAGACTGCGAGTGCTAAGATCCGTAGTCAAGAGGGAAACAGCCCAGACCATCAGCTAAGGTCCCAAAGTATACGTTAAGTGGAAAAGGATGTGGAGTTGCCCAGACAACCAGGATGTTGGCTTAGAAGCAGCCACCATTTAAAGAGTGCGTAATAGCTCACTGGTCGAGTGACTCTGCGCCGAAAATGTACCGGGGCTAAACGTATCACCGAAGCTATGGATTGACACCTTCTGGTGTCAGTGGTAGGGGAGCGTTCTAAGTGCAGCGAAGTCAGACCGAGAGGACTGGTGGAGCGCTTAGAAGTGAGAATGCCGGTATGAGTAGCGAAAAGAGGGGTGAGAATCCCCTCCGTCGAAAGCCCAAGGTTTCCTGAGGAAGGCTCGTCCGCTCAGGGTCAGTCGGGACCTAAGCCGAGGCCGAAAGGCGTAGGCGATGGACAACAGGTTGAAATTCCTGTACCACCTCCTCACCGTTTGAGCAATGGGGGGACGCAGAAAGGTAGGGTAAGCGCGCTGATGGATATGCGCGTCCAAGCAGTTAGGCTGGAAAGTAGGCAAATCCGCTTTCCATAAAGGCTGAGCTGTGATGGCGAGGGAAATATTAGTACCGAAGTTCCTGATCCTACACTGCCTAGAAAAGCCTCTAGCGAGGTGAGAGGTGCCCGTACCGCAAACCGACACAGGTAGGCGAGAAGAGAATTCTAAGACGCTCGGGAGAACTCTCGTTAAGGAACTCGGCAAAATGACCCCGTAACTTCGGGAGAAGGGGTGCTCTATTAGGGTGCAAGCCCGAGAGAGCCGCAGTGAAAAGATCCAAGCGACTGTTTAGCAAAAACACAGGTCTCTGCGAAGCCGCAAGGCGAAGTATAGGGGCTGACACCTGCCCGGTGCTGGAAGGTTAAGAGGAGGGGTTATCGTTCGCGAGAAGCTCTGAATTGAAGCCCCAGTAAACGGCGGCCGTAACTATAACGGTCCTAAGGTAGCGAAATTCCTTGTCGGGTAAGTTCCGACCCGCACGAATGGTGTAACGATTTGGATACTGTCTCAACGAGAGACCCGGTGAAATTATAGTACCTGTGAAGATGCAGGTTACCCGCGACAGGACGGAAAGACCCCATGGAGCTTTACTGTAGCTTGATATTGGATGTTGGTACAGTTTGTACAGGATAGGTAGGAGCCTTGGAAGCGTGAGCGCCAGCTTACGTGGAGGCGTCGGTGGGATACTACCCTGACTGTGCTGACATTCTAACCTCGAGCCGTGATCCGGTTCAGGGACAGTGTCAGGTGGGCAGTTTGACTGGGGCGGTCGCCTCCTAAACAGTAACGGAGGCGCCCAAAGGTTCCCTCAGAATGGTTGGAAATCATTCGTAGAGTGCAAAGGCAAAAGGGAGCTTGACTGCGAGACCTACAAGTCGAGCAGGGACGAAAGTCGGGCTTAGTGATCCGGTGGTTCCGCATGGAAGGGCCATCGCTCAACGGATAAAAGCTACCCTGGGGATAACAGGCTTATCTCCCCCAAGAGTCCACATCGACGGGGAGGTTTGGCACCTCGATGTCGGCTCATCGCATCCTGGGGCTGAAGTAGGTCCCAAGGGTTGGGCTGTTCGCCCATTAAAGCGGTACGCGAGCTGGGTTCAGAACGTCGTGAGACAGTTCGGTCCCTATCCGTCGCGGGCGTAGGAAATTTGAGAGGAGCTGTCCTTAGTACGAGAGGACCGGGATGGACACACCGCTGGTGTACCAGTTGTTCCGCCAGGAGCATAGCTGGGTAGCTACGTGTGGACGGGATAAGTGCTGAAAGCATCTAAGCATGAAGCCCCCCTCAAGATGAGATTTCCCATGGAGTTAATCCAGTAAGACCCCTTAGAGATGATGAGGTTGATAGGTCTGGTGTGGAAGCGTGGTGACACGTGGAGCTGACAGATACTAATCGGTCGAGGACTTATCCAATATATTCTTGAGTTTCTATTACGCATTATCTAGTTTTGAGAGAACCATTTCTCAAATGTGAACGAAGATACTCTAAGGAGAATCCGATGTTCAATAAATAGTCTGGTGGCGATAGCGAAGAGGTCACACCCGTTCCCATGCCGAACACGGTCGTTAAGCTCTTCTGCGCCGATGGTAGTTGGGGGCTTCCCCCTGTGAGAGTAGGACGTTGCCAGGCAGATTTTCCACAGTAGCTCAGTGGTAGAGCAATCGGCTGTTAACCGATCGGTCGTAGGTTCGAGCCCTACCTGTGGAGCCATATGGAGAGCTGTCCGAGCTGGCCGAAGGAGCACGATTGGAAATCGTGTAGGCGGTGTAAAACCGTCTCGAGGGTTCGAATCCCTCGCTCTCCGCCAGGTACTTTTCCATAGGTTGGCCCGTTGGTCAAGCGGTTAAGACACCGCCCTTTCACGGCGGTAACACGGGTTCGAATCCCGTACGGGTCACCATATAACTTTAATATATAATGGAGGATTAGCTCAGCTGGGAGAGCACCTGCCTTACAAGCAGGGGGTCGGCGGTTCGATCCCGTCATCCTCCACCATTATAATATTTCTTATTTTTAGCGACGCGGGGTGGAGCAGTCTGGTAGCTCGTCGGGCTCATAACCCGAAGGTCGGTGGTTCAAATCCGCCCCCGCAATACCAAATTGGTCCGGTAGTTCAGTTGGTTAGAATGCCTGCCTGTCACGCAGGAGGTCGCGGGTTCGAGTCCCGTCCGGACCGCCATTATTATTAATGGCTCAGTAGCTCAGTTGGTAGAGCAATGGACTGAAAATCCATGTGTCGGCGGTTCGATTCCGTCCTGAGCCACCATTTGCCGGCCTAGCTCAATTGGTAGAGCAACTGACTTGTAATCAGTAGGTTGGGGGTTCAAGTCCTCTGGCCGGCACTCTATTAAAATACCTAAATTATTGATTGACATTCTTATGTGGTTTATATATTATAGGTATTGTGCTTGCGTGGAGGGGTAGCGAAGTGGCTAAACGCGGCGGACTGTAAATCCGCTCCCTCCGGGTTCGGCGGTTCGAATCCGTCCCCCTCCACCATTTATTTAGGGGCATAGTTTAACGGTAGAACAGAGGTCTCCAAAACCTCCGGTGTGGGTTCGATTCCTACTGCCCCTGCCAATTCATAATTAATATAATGGCGATTGTGGCGAAGTGGTTAACGCACCGGATTGTGGTTCCGGCATTCGTGGGTTCGATTCCCATCAGTCGCCCCATTTTTATTATAATGGGCTATCGCCAAGCGGTAAGGCAACGGATTTTGATTCCGTCATGCGGAGGTTCGAATCCTCCTAGCCCAGCCAATGCGGAAGTAGTTCAGTGGTAGAACACCACCTTGCCAAGGTGGGGGTCGCGAGTTCGAATCTCGTCTTCCGCTCCATTTTTATATATGGCGGCATAGCCAAGTGGTAAGGCCAAGGTCTGCAAAACCTTTATTCACCGGTTCGAATCCGGTTGCCGCCTCCATATTTTCCTGCCGTGCCGGGGTGGTGGAATTGGCAGACACACAGGACTTAAAATCCTGCGGTAGGTGACTACCGTGCCGGTTCAAGTCCGGCCCTCGGCACTTTTCTTATTTAAATAAAATGTGCGCCCTTAGCTCAGCTGGATAGAGTGTTTGACTACGAATCAAAAGGTCGGGAGTTCGAATCTCTCAGGGCGCGCCATTATATGCCGGTGTGGCGGAATTGGCAGACGCGCACGACTCAAAATCGTGTTCCTTCTGGAGTGTCGGTTCGACCCCGACCACCGGTACCACTAATTACATAAAAACCTAGTAAATACAAGGCTTCAACAGTAATGTTGAGGTCTTTTTTTGCGTTCTCTTAACACGACAAAAATAAGCCGAAATCGTGTGCTTCGAATCGTGTGCTTAGGAGGAAATAAATGAAAAGAAGAGGACAATTAACGGAAGAAGAATTGATGATTATTAGGAAAAAAGTCAATGATACGGAAGCTTTTGAGAAGTTCTTTAAAGACTGCTATTTGAGAAACTTGAGACCAGCAACAATTGAATATTATCAAAATGAGTTTCATGCAGCAAAGAAATTTAGTGACAAACAGTTGGTAGATTGGAAACAGTCAGACATTGAAAATCTGATTCTAGAAAGTAAAAAGATAATGAAAATTACAACTATCAACACTCGTTTGAGGGCACTTCGTTCGTTTTACAACTTTTTATTTAGAAATAAGTTAATTAGTAAAAACCCAATGGCAAATATTAAGTTGCTTCGTGACAGACAAAAGACCATTGAGACGTTTGATAGCAAAGAAATTGAAAAGTTAATAAGCACTATTAGAAAACAAAAGACATTTGTTGGTTTTAGGGATGAAGTTATTGTGCTTGTATTTCTTGATACAGGAGTAAGATTATCAGAGTTGGTGGGCATAGAGGTTATTGATGTAAAAGAAAATAAAATAATAATTAGAAAAACAAAAAACTTATTTGAGAGAATAGTTTATTTATCTGAGACAACTCAAGAACAACTGAAAAGATACATTAAAATTAGAGGAGAAATAGATACAAACAAATTGTTTATTAGTATAGATAATAAACCATTGAACCCTCATAGCATTCAAACAAGGCTCACTAGGTATGGAAAGGAAGCAGAAATTAATAAAAGAGTTAGTCCTCATACATTTAGACACACAATGGCAAAAAGAATGATCGTTTCAGGCGTTGATGCTTTTTCTTTAATGCACTTACTTGGACATACAGATATTACAGTTACAAAAAGGTACGTTAATTTATGGGGGCAAGATTTGGAACAAAAACATAAATTACATGGAGCATTAAAAGGGTTAAAATTATAATTTACGAACGTGTGTTTGTGTTATAAAATTATTAAAAGAGATGGCATTTGAGTTTGGCGGCTCTACCATCTCTTCATAAAAACCCGCAGAAGAATTAACTTCTATAATAAGATGATAGCAAGTCTTTTTCTTCTGTGTCAAGAAGGAGAGAAGGAAAATGAGTTTAATTTCAATCTTAAGTGGTAAAGGATTTGTAATGTTTAATAAGGATTTAGCACATGAAGTATCAGTTAATGGGGCAATTCTTTTTGGTCAGTTATGTTCAAGTTACGAGAGTTTTAAAAATAAGGACATGCTGACAAAGAAGGATGGAAAAGAATATTTCTTTCTAACAGGAGAAACTGTTGAAGAAGAAACAGCTCTAACTTACAAACAACAACTAAAAGCATTTAAAGAGTTGGAGGAAGCTGGTTATATAGAAACTGTTCTCATGGGTCAACCGAGAAGAAAATATTTTTATATTACAGATAAAATTTTTACTCTTTTCAGATCTGACAAAAGGGAAGAACTGAAAGCTGATATTAATACAAATGAACCTAAAGAACACCTAGAACAGCAACGTGATAATGACCAAAAGGGAAAATTGTTAAATGACAAAAGGGAAACACTAGATATGACAAAAGGGAATAACAAGCGTTTACCTTTGGGCATAGCATATAAAAATAAAAATAAAAAAGAACAATATAATAATAAAGAAATTTTTGTTAACAAAGGAGTTAACAACAAATTAAATAATATAGACGATACAATTCATAAATTATCTAATGAATATAGGTTAAAAGGTTTGAATAAAAAAGTCTGTGAACTAGTAGTTAATGAAGCATTGGAGAAAATTGACACAATTAATAATTTTGGAGCTTATTTAAGAATATGCTTTGAAAACACTCTATACAAAAGTAAACTTAAAAAAGGCGAAATTGATTTTGAAGAGAGATTTGGAAGAATGCCATTCTTTAACTGGCTAACTAAAGGAACGGAAGAAAATAATTTTGAAAAGGTATTCTTTCAAGCTGATTTGAATGACAATGTTGAGGGATATCAAAAGGAAAACAGATAAATAATAAAGACTTACCTTGGTAACATTATAATAATCATCAGAAGCCCCAGATTGTACCGTGTGGAATAGAAATCTAGTTTAAATATTAACACTTAGTAAATATAAAATTTAATCATATGGAAAGCGAGGTTTAACTAGATGAGTAGAGAAAAAAAGACAGCAATAGATGTTATAGAAGCTATTGAGTATATGGATAATGAGGAAAGATGGAAATTAATACATGAACTATATTTTAAATATTTCAATAAAGAAGGTCATGATTATCAACCGTTAGATTTAGATTATTAAAAAATTTTATATTTTGATTTACATTTTCTTTTTAGACGATATAACAACTCCGTAAGATGAATTCAAACTTATGGAGGTAATTGAATTATGTACATGAACGAAATAATTAAAGAAACTGATACTTTATTTAAGGGATGGCTATCGCAATTAACTGAAAAAGAAGAAGGTATAATGCAATTGCTATTACAAGTGGGGATAGATTCACGATATGAAACCTATACAACAGGAAATAAGAAAGCGTTTATGAGAAATTTAAAGTCTAAAATTAAGAAAATAAAACTACAAGGACCAACTATTACTTTTCAGCCAACTTGGAATGAAACATTAAGAACAATCAAGAAACTTGAACGCATCGGAATGATGAAAATTGATGAGGAAGGACTTCCAGTTTGGATGTACCAAGATATAGATAGAATTTTAGAGATGATTGAAGATCGGGCTTAAAGCTTGGTCTTTATTATTATCTTTTTATTAAATTTCATGTTGGAGGTCGACCACTTTATGAATATTTAGAAGTTCTAAGAAAGATTAAATCACTAGGTGGTACTGAATTTGATGAATACTGGGATGATGACCGAGCTTAGTGCTTGGTCTTTTTACTTAATAGTCCTAAATAAGAATAAATAGTTGTTCATTTATAGAACATCTCCAAGAATACAAACATGGTTTAAAATGAAACAACACTTGTTTTAATATGGTACTCACGACATGTTTCAAAATTGTACTCTATCTATACTTATAACTATACTTATTATAAAAACTTAATTTTGTTTCAAAGAAACAAGTTTCTTCGAAAAGAAAAAATATTCTTTATGTTGTTTACAAATGATACAAGTCAGATATAAAAAAAATATCAATTAGAAATTTTTCATTTAGTAAACAACGGAGGAATTATATGGAGAATAAATTTATAAAAGTTTATAAAGAAATATATCAACATGATAAGTATAGATGCTTAGACGGTGATTGTATAATTTATTATTCTTGGCTGCTTGATTTAAACGAACTCTCAAAGAAGAATGCAATAGATTATACAGACAGTAATGGTAGGGTATTCGTAATCTTTACAGAAGAAGATGCTTACAAATACTGTAATATAAAGAAAGGTAAGTTATATAGAATAAAAAAGAAGTTAAAAGAAGTAGGTTTAATTGATTATGAGGAACAAAAAGTAAAAAAATATGGAGTCTCAACACCAATTTATGTGACACCATATGAGCACTGGAAAAGAAAGTATGAAAATGAAGAATACAATTATACAAGAGTTGCTTTTGAAATGCCAGACTTTAACTAGTAAAAGGAAGTGATTAGGTGTTTAAACCAATAAATGCACATGGTTTTGGACAAAGGGTTAAATTAGATAAAACTTTAGAGTTGAAAAATCAAGTGACATTCATAAGAGTAGAAGTAGTCAAAGAAGTAGAAAATGAGAATGTAAAGAGGTTAAGAAAAACTTGGGAAGAATTGAAAAAAACGCAGCCTCCCGAACGTAAAGCGGGGACTTTAATTGACATGGACTCTTTAATCTAATCAAAAATTAATTTCTATATTTTGTTTCAAAACTTCTAGTTGTATATATATATTATAGAGGTTGCTAGATTAAGCAAAAAAAATTGGTAAAAACTGTATAAAAACTTCTAGTTGTATATATATATTATAGAGGTTGCTAGATTAAGCAACTCTCCCATTTCAACTTTTTCCATAAATTTTTTCTCCTTATTTTAAATCATTTGATATAATCATCAAAACGAATTACTTTTTTGGTAAAATCACCTCCGATTTGAGCTGGCTAATATCAGTTAGCTCTTATTTTTTTAATAAGACTACAATAGTAGTTATTATAAATTTGAATTAAATCTCTTTAATCTTATCTCTTTTAATCACTTTAGGGCATTGGCGGTCAAGGAGTTAGCTGATTTATTTCAGCTAACTTACATAAAGTAAATTACGCCTTATGGCGTGTAAATAAATAACATGTTTCATCTCCTTTCCCCTTTATAGTAGCATGAGTATGGTTGTTACATTGCATAAGTTCAGGAACCTAGTAATAGCTCCTGGACAATACATATTGGTGTACCCAATTGGGTATGCCTTTTTTATTTGCTCTTAAATTGCTAAATCTAGCAATTTTAAATATAAATCATTTCATAAAGGAGAGAAAATAAATGGCGAGTTTATTTAGATGGGGAAGTAAAGAAAAAGGTAAAGACTACTTCTCAACTGCTTTCTTTAATACCACTCCCACTGTTTTTCTTACAGAAGAACAAGTTATGAAAATTCCTGCTGTTAAAGCTTCTGTTGAGTTAATTAGTTCGTCTATTTCTCAACTACCTATTTATTTATACATTGAGCATGATGATACTTCTACTGAAAAAATGGACGATCCTAGAATTTCAGTTCTAAATCATGAAGCTAATGATTTTGATACTGCACAGGTTATAAAGAAGAAAGTTGTTCAAGATTACTTACTTCGAGGAAAAGCCTATTTATATCATAAAGATAATAAACTTCATCATCTTCCAGCTAAATCAGTTAAAGAAGAATTATATACCGAAGATGGAATTACAGTGGCTAAGAAACAATTCAACTATACTGGAATGAGTAATGTCACTCTTGAAGAAGATGAAGTAATAGTGATTGATAGTGGAACAGATGGACTATTAGTAGACGCTGGAGAGCTTCTAAAATCTGCATTAGCGCAACAAGAATATAGTCAATCTATTTTAAGCAACGGAGCACTTCCAGCTGGCATTTTACAAACAGCTACTCGATTAACTGAGAATGCAATGAGCCGATTACGAGAGTCTTGGAAGTCTCTTTATCAAGGAAGCAAACAAGCTGGAAAAACAGTTATTTTAGAAGAAGGCTTAGAGTTTAAGCCAATAACTCTTAAACCTGATGAAATGCAAATGACTGAAACTCATAAAATCTTAGTTTCTGAAATTGCTAGAGTTTTTAATATACCAGAGTCAATGATAAACAGTGCTGCTAATAAATATAACAGCTTGGAGCAAAACAACTTACAATTCTTACAAAATTGTGTTGGTCCTATTATTACTGCAATTGAAAGTGCCCTTGATAAGAACCTACTAACTCGTATCGAAAAAGATACGGGTTTTTATTTTAGATTTGATACTTCTGAACTTCTAAGAACTACTGAAAAAGAAAAAGTTGAAACAGTATCAAGTGCTTTAAAAGGTGGCTTAATCAGCTTTAATGAAGCTCGTCACAAATTAGATATGAGTCCTGTTGAAGAAGATTATTTTGTTCTTTCATTAGGAAATGTTCTTAAGTCAGCCAAAACAAACGAGCTGACTATTTTAAATTTAAACCAGACTTCTAATGGAGGTGAGATCAACAACAATGGACAAGAAGGAAAAGATTAAATATTTGCAAGAGCAAGCTGATAAAAAGTTGGAGTACCTCGAAACTCTTGAAGCAAGAGGTGTTCTTAAAAAGAACAAACAAGCTCGTTTAATTTATGAAAGAGAGAAAATTGCTCTCAGAGATATAGTTGATGAACTTGAATTGCTAACTCAACAAACAAAAGAAGAAGAAAGAGGTAATGAAGAAATGAAGAAAATGGAAGTAAGAAATAACGATTTTGAAGCTATTCTACGTGGTGAAACTCGTTCTCTAAATACTACAAATGATGGCGCTTCAGTTATTCCGGAAAATGTTCATGGTGAAATTATTGTAAAGATGGAAGAAATTTCACCAGTGTTCGCAAAAGCTAAAAAAATCAACTCTGTTTCTGGAACTTTAAAAGTTGCTCGTGAAGATGATAAAGTTCAAGCTGGATTTGTTGGCGAAGGAGAAAAAGTTCTTGAAGGTGCTTTAGGATTTACACATGTTGAATTAAAACAAAAACGTGTTGGTGCTGCAATTACTCTAGCAAATCAGCTAATCAATGACTCTGCTGTTAACATTCAAGATTATACTAAAAATCTATTAGCTCGTCGAACTGTTAAAGCTATTGAAAAGTCAATGTTAACTGGTCAAGGTGGAGTAGAATTCAACGGAATTATTCACGATGCTGATGTAGAAGCAGTTAATGTTGCTAACACTATTGAAATTGATCAATTACAAGCTCTTTACTTAGCAATCCATCCTGAGTTTTTAAGTGGAGCAAGTTTCGTAATGGCTCGTAACTTCTTTAATGAGATTGCTAAACTTAAAGATGGAAATGAGCACTATTACATTCAAAATGGTGTTGTTAACGGAAAACTAACTTACACTTTATTCGGTATGCCAATCGATATTACTGATGCTCTTCCTGCTGAAACTCCAGTAGTATTTGGAAATATCGAAGAAGCTTACTCTGTAATGATTAAGCAAGAAAGTGGAATTCAAGAAATTGTTGACTCTCAACAAGCTCTACGTGGTAGCAAAATGTTTGTATTCGATATGTATGCAGACGGAGTTGTAGTTAATCCTCAAGCTGTTGCAAAATTAGTTGTGGGTTAATTTGTGAATTTTTTCACGATTTAAGAAGTCGGAATATTCTGTATTCTGACTTCTTCTATTTTATTCAAAGGATGTATGTCTTATGAAAGACATTTTAATAACAGAACTTGATTTAGATTTAGTTAAACAGTATTTGAGAATTGACCACAACGAAGATGATGTTCTTCTAACTACCATGCTGTACTCAGCTAAAAGTTTTATCCAATCTTACTTAAATAAGAGATTTGAAGAATTCGAAACAATTCCAGATGAGTTTACTATTGCTTGCTTAGCTATTTTAGCGCATTGGTATGAACGACGAGAGATACAAGGTGACAAGGATACTCGTGGAGAGCTAAAGTACGTTTTTTCTGGACTACTGGACTTACATCGAAATTGGAATTAAAGAGGTATCTAACATGAGAAAAAACAAATATAACCCTGCTAGATTTGATAAAAGAATTCAAATTTTAGAATACACCAAGACTTCGGATGGTGGTGGTGGTTATGAAGAAGTCCTTATTCCAATTTTGAATGTTTGGGCTAATATCCACCCTCTTCATGGTCGAGAACTGTATCAAGCTCAACAAATTCAAGCACAAGTATCTCATAAAATTACTATTCGTTATTCAAACAAAGTTAATCGATCACATGTAGTTTTCTTTAATGATAAGTACTACAACATCCAATATATAGTGAACGTCAATGAGGCAAACAAAACTCTAGAGCTTCACGTTTTAGAAAGACAGTAATAATAGAAAGGAAGTAATATAAATGGCTAAGATGACAGGAATGAAATGCCTTGTAAAGATTTTAAAAGAAGGTACTGATCTTGTACTTGCGGGGCAAAGAAATGCAAGTCTTACTCGTTCTGCAGAGTCTATTGATGCTACTTCAAAAGATACTGAAGGCTTCTGGAAAGAGAGTTTACAAGGTTTCAAAGAATGGTCAATTGATGCAGATGGTGCTTATGTAAGTAATGATGCAGCTTATACTGAGTTAGAACGTTCATTCATTAATTCCGAGAATGTTGACGTACTAATCGAACTGCCAAGCGGAACAAAGTATGTTGGTAATGCGACTATTACTGATTTCTCTATGGAATTTCCATATGACGATCTCGTTACGTATTCTATCTCATTACAAGGTAACGGTGCTTTAGATATTGTCGAGTAATATTGGCTGAGAGTAACCCTCTCAGTCTGTATTACATACTTTTAAAAAGGAGCTGAAAAATTATGAAGGCAGAATTAGAAGCAGTCGAAAAAATTAAAGATACGTTTTCAGAAGATGACTATAAATCCATGGTAGCAAAAATTGCTATTCGATATTTAAAAGATGATGCTAAAAACAGAGTTGATCTTTATAAGAAAGTTAATGAGTTGCTAAAAGAAAAAGGGTTAGGTTCTGTCAGCTATAGTTTTGTCAGATATTACGAAAACTAAATAATTCACAATAAGATTTAGAGAGATAATTCCGTACTGCTTTTGAGATTAACTGCCAATGCTCCAATATATTTTTTATATCTGATTTATTTATCATAAGAAATTAAAGGAATGAGATTGAAAGTAAGTATTTTATTTTATTTATATCTTTAGTAAGTAGGCAATTCAATTCATTCAAATACTTCTCATCAATCCTCAAAGTATTTTAATTAGTAATACTTCACTTCTAAACTCCACAACTTATACCCGCCTACCTTTTTATAAAAAAACACCTCTAAAATAGAAATAACTGGCCACGGTGCGTTTTTTTTCACCGACCCAAAACGCCCAAATGGTGTTGAAACTTAAAGAATAAGGTACCAAATGGCCCAAAACTCGTTGTGAAATTGTTTTAATAGATATCATAATGAAAAGTTTGAATATTTAAGTTAAAATAGAAATAATAAACATATACAAAGAGGAGTAAATCATGAGTGCTCATATAGAAGAATTGAGAAAAGAATATCATGACGGAAATATAGTCCCTTTTATTGGTGCAGGTCTTTCTATCCCGTTTAATGTACCTTCCTGGGGAGAACTAATTGAAGCTATTGCGCAAAAGTATTCAATAGGAGAGTTGGAATGGTTAAAACAGGCTATCAAACTTGATTTAACGAAGTATGATTATTGGGGCGCAATTGATATGTTAAAAAAATATGGTGTTTTAGAAGAGGATATTCAAGAGGAAATTGTAGAACTAATATTACAAAAACAAATAAAAGTGAGTGACAAACTAAAGCATAATTATTATGACCTTAGTGAAATGAACTTTAATTTATATTTAACTACTAACTATGAAAATCTTCTTCAAAATCATCTTAATTTTGACCTTCAACCAATACTTTTAAAAGATATTGATTTTAACACACAAAAATTATTTAAGCAGAGAAGGGTTTGTCATTTACACGGAGTTATATCAAATGCTGGTTCTATTGTAATAAGTAAATCAAGTTATAATAAATTATATGATGATAAGAAGTATGATGAATTATTAAAATTAGTTACAGGGAATAGAACAATCTTGTTTATGGGCTTTTCTTTCGATGACCAGTTCATAAAGACTTTAATTAGAGAACATAAAGAGTCTTTTAAAGGTGTCCATTATATTCTATTAAATAATCCGGAAACTGCTACAGTAGATGAATTAAGGAAGGAATATGGATTACGCACTATTGAATATGATGCCAATAAATCCTCTCATTCAAATGAAATAAGGAAGATCCTTAAAGCCATTGCTGAACCAATAAAAAAAAAGAGTGATTTAGGTAAAAATATCGAATCATCAGTTATAAAAGGAGCGGGTCTAAAAGATTTTAAAAAAAGCTTAGAAGGAAACTTATTTTATAAAAAATTAAAGTTAGAAAATATAAATTCAGATTTAATTGAATTAAGCTCTGCTTTCTATGTGGCAGCAGAAGAGTACATCCGTGAAATGAAAAAATTAGGCATGCCAATAGATGTCATTGATATTATATTAGGGCAAGTCTTTATAGAATATAAAGACAAGTATATTGATACATATAAAGAAAGAGGCAATAGCGAAGAATTTCTAAAAGTTGTTCATAAGAGTCTGGAAACAATAGAATTGGGGCGGTATCAAGAATTATTGACAAATAATAAGTCAAACAAGAATGAAAATAGAGGGTTTGTTCATATTTTAGCTGATGACGAAACTGAAGAAATATGGTGGGGGAGGGAACGCTTTAATGGAAGAGAAGAAGAAAGGTAATATTCCCACCCCAATTTCAATACAATTACTATTTGAAAATCAAAAGCTAGAAATTATGAAAATATTATGTTTATTGAATACCTTATCTACACAGAGTAACAAACAAAGAAAAATAGAGGAAATACTGTTCTATTATAGTCTTGTAAACTATGATTTGATTAAAATATTTAATATTTCTTCTGATGAAAAAGTGGGTACTATTCCATCTCCAAATCAGTATTTTAGATTCCAAACAAGGGTTAGTGATATTTTAATTATTATGAGTAACTTAGGATTTATTGAAGTTAAGGGTAAATTGTCAAATAAATTTGATGATTTGAAAGTGAAATTATTACAACACGGAAGAGATTTTTATTCTGAGAATAAATCTGACTACTTAGATTCATTAAATCAAAACTATTTTGAAGTACTAAGAAATGTAGCTTACTCCAGAGAGAATCTACAAAAAATTAAGGAGGGACACTATTGAGCCGACTTATTCTCCTAAATTTAATAATTCAAGGTAATAATTATAAAAGAACAATCGAATTTAATAAGGGTCTAACAATAATAAGTGGAGAAAAGACTTCAGGAAAGTCACTTATACTAAGCTTAATAGATTATTGTTTAGGGAAGTCAAGTAAAATTGATTTGAACGTTCAACGCGAATTAGATGAAAAGTGCGACGAAGTATTTCTTGAATTGAAAATTGGTAATGAAGTACTTACTCTAAGAAGACTATTAAAGCAAAAACAAACTAAGATTAGTATTTATTTTTGTAATTATAATAATCTAGATGAATATACACCTAAAATACTTGATATTAAAGATGCAATGAAAATATTAATGAATAAATTAAATATTAACGAATATAAATTAATACGTCATCAAAAGCATAGTAATCAAAAAGAGATAGACACTGTTTCTTTTAGAGACATTTTTAGGTTTGTTTATATTCATCAGCATGAATTAGGAACAGGTGATTTTTTAGAGAAAAAAAGCACGTTTAAGGCAGTAAAAAATCCTCATGCTTTTAAAATGATGTTTAATCTAGTAGATGTGGATAAAGAAACTTTAAATGAACAATTGGTGAAAGTGCAAAATAACATAGACAAAACAAAAAGGGAGTTATTTGGATTAAATTCTTATCTTGAAGATTTAGATGCACTTGATAGAGTAGAGCTTCAATTAAAGGTGAAAAAACAACTTTCAGATATAGAAGATAAAAAGAAGTTTAAAGCTGACGTTTTAAATAAAAGTATTTCCAAAAGTAATGAGAACAACGAAAATAAGATGTATATAAAACTAAAAAATGATTTCAAAGATATTTCTAATAAGATTTATGAGTTACAAAATAAAAAGAGACATCTTCAAATTTCAGTACAGTCAAAACAAATATTAATCAAAGAATATGAGGATGAATATAAAGAAATAGAAGAAACTTTGGAATTGAATTATAAACTTATAATTCCAAATCAGAGCATAGAATGTCCATTATGCAGTTCTAAAGTATCAGGACATGTACATAACCAAAATGTTGCCCACAATGAGAATGCTGAAAAAACACTAAATAAAGTAAAAAAACAAATAGTAAATAAAATAAATCTCGTAGAAGATTTAATTGAAAAAGAATTAAAGCAAACAGAGGAAATCAATAAAGAAATTGTTATATTAACAGAAAAACAATCCATCTTTAATAATGCTTTAAAACAATACTCAAAAAAAACAGAGGTGCCTTACTTATCACAGATTGATAGTATAAACTCAATTATTACTAAATTATCTAAAGACTTAGAGTCACTAAAAGAGGGTTTAAGAATTCATAATAAAGTTGATGAAAAAGAGAAATTAATAACTGACCTAGAATTGGAAGAGACTCGATTACTAAAGGATATAGCAGCCCTACAGGTAAGCAATGAGAAGAAAGATAAAGTATTTAAATACCTTAACAAAGAATATAAGGCCTTTATGGAAAGATTAAAGTATGAAACAAAAAATGAAACTTTTATTCATCAGGAGCAAATGATACCATACTATAATGGAGCCAGTGTTTATGCTCATGAAAGTGGTGGATTATTAGAGTGTATGCAACTCTCTTTCATTGGAGCAATTTTGAAAAGTAAAACTGAAGGTTATTCCCCAGGTCACCCTGGATTACTACTTCTAGACTCACTTAGCAAATACGTGGGTACTTTGGCAAATAATGAAACTAAAAAAGAAGAATCTGTTTCAAATGAAAAAATTAATGACCCTGAAGTTTACGACGAATTTTTTAAGATTCTTATAGAGTTAAGCTCTGACCATCAAATTATTCTAGTCGAAAATACCCCACCCGTAAAATATGGTTCATCATATACAAAATATACATTTTACAGTGGTAAAAAAGGATTGATTGATGAAGAAAAGAACGAAATAAAAGATATCTTTAGTGAATAATATTAATTATAAAATATAAATTTTATAACATTAAAAGATCACCTTAAACAAAACAGGTGATCTTTTTTATATACCTCTATTTACTATTTAAGTCGACTTAGGTACATATCATGTACACCTAATTTGCTAGAACAATACTCTACATCTTGTTTTAACTTTTTTAATTCTTTATGTAGATTAACAATTAAGTCGATCTCTTTTTCAGTATGTTTGTCTGGATAATTTTTTATTGTTGTTACAAGCTTCCACCGTTCCGCGCTTTCCATTTCTGCAATTTCACTAATCATATCTTCTGCTGTTTTCATTAATTAATCTCCTTTAGATTGTTTGAAAATATTTTATCACCGCAATTGTCATTTGGAAATAAGGGGATATAAGAATGAAGAGGTGATTTGTATGTATCCAACTAAGCAACAACTAATAGAACATTTATCAGATAAAATGACAAATCAAGATATAGCGAATATTTACGACTTATCATTCCAAAAGTAAGCGTCAAATAATACACACATTCCATTAGCCCTGGTCCCATGCGATACTCTAATCAATAATGATGAAAGGGTGTCGCTATGAAACGTAAAGAAAAACACGATTTGTGGAAAAAACGCATGGAGGCATACGAAGCCAGCGGGGAGACGATCCCAAAATGGGTATCTAAACAAGATGACATTACAGAATATCAATTCCACTATTGGCGAAAGAAGATCAAGGAAGAAGGAAACTCAGATTCAAGTGATGAGGTAAGCCGCACCTGGACATCTTTTGATGTCCCTACCTTCACCACCACATCCATTGAAGTGAGACTAGATGATCTGTCTGTCTATATTCCTGAAAATGTGAGTGAAGAACATTTGTCTCGTGTACTACGCGTGTTGAGAAATGGATGATCAATCAACGCTCCATTGATAAAGTCTACCTTGCAAAAGGGAGTACAGACTTACGAAAATCCATTGATGGACTTGCGGCTATCGTACAAGAAAGCTTTCAATTAGATCCCTTCTCCCCATGTCTATTTGTTTTCTGTAATAGACAACGAGATAAGATCAAAATCCTTCACTGGGAACATAATGGATTTTGGCTCTATTATCGCCGTTTAGAAAAAGGTACGTTCCCTTGGCCAGAAGATTCATCTTCTTCTCCGCAAATGATTAGCCACCGTCAGTTCCGTTGGTTACTTGACGGCCTTTCTATTGATCAAAAATCTGCACATCCAAAAGTTACCGCACAGCGAGTCATTTAATGAATAAATGATAAAGCAAATCGATGAGAGGTGATGTATAATTAAGCTATGAAAACTACAGAAACCACCTCTCAACCTACAACTGAAGAATTAGAAGAACGTGTCTCATCACTTGAGGAACAAAACGCAGAGCTGACGGCAAAAATTAAATGGTATGAGGAACAATTCCGTCTTAGTAAGCAACGCCAATTTGGTACTTCAAGTGAGAAGACAAATGCTGATCAGTTAGAATTGCCTCTTTTTAATGAGGTAGAAATTACTGCTGACCCATCGATTGAAGAACCTACGGTTGAAACCATTACGTACGAACGTAAAAAAACCAAAGGTCAACGTGATAGTAAACTTGAGAACCTTCCGAAGGAAGTTATTGAGTATCGATTACCTGAAGAAGATCAGGTTTGTTTGTGCTGCAATGGAAAGCTACATGAAATGTCAACAGAAGTACGACGTGAATTAAAAGTCATCCCAGCGGAAGTGAAGGTCATTGAACATGTTCAACATGTTTATGCGTGTCGCCGTTGTGAACGTGAAAGCACTGAGACTCCTATTGTTAAAGCTTCTATGCCGAAATCTGTTTTTCCAAAGAGTCTTGCTTCGCCATCTGCGATGGCCTACATCATGAATCAAAAATATGTAGAAGGGCTTCCATTATACCGTCAAGAACAGCAATTTGCTCGTCTTGGTATCTTTTTGTCACGCCAAACATTAGCTAATTGGGTTCTTTATGGTGCTAATACATGGTTAAACCTCATCTATGATCGAATGTATCAATATCTGATGAATCTTGATATTGCTCATGCTGACGAAACGACGCTGCAAGTGCTACGAGAGCCAGATCGTCCATCAACAGCTACCTCTTACTTATGGCTTTATCGTTCAGGACAGGAAGGCCATCCGATTGTATTGTTTGATTACCAGCAAACACGAGCAAGTAAACATCCTAGAAAGTTTTTATCTCCTTTCCAAGGATACTTACATGTAGATGGATATGCTGGATACAATGGAATTCCAAACATAAAGTTAGTTGGTTGTTGGGCACACGCTCGTCGAAAATTTGATGAAGCTTTAAAGGCTTTGCCTAAAGAACAACAGTCGAAAGATGTCACAGCCAAAGAAGGCTTGAAGTTCTGTAACCAACTATTTGCGATTGAACGAGAAATCAAAGATTTGTCGTTCTCTGAACGTCATCAAGTACGTCTAGAAAAAAGTCGACCACTTCTTGACGCTTTTTCAGCATGGCTTCGCATGCAAACGCCAAAAGTATTACCAAAGAGTGCACTAGGACAAGCGATCAAATACTGTCGAAATCAATGGGATAAGCTAGAGGCTTTCTTAGATGATGGCAGACTGGAAATTGATAATAATAGAAGTGAGAGATCCATTAAGCCGTTTGTGATTGGCAGAAAGAACTGGATTTTTGCCAACACTCCGAAAGGAGCAAAGGCAAGTGCTGTGACTTATAGTATTGTAGAAACTGCCAAAGAAAATGGCCTCAACCCTTATCAATACTTAATGCACTTGTTTGAGGAGCTTCCCAATATAGATGTGAGTGATGAAAAAGCCATTGATCAATTGCTTCCTTGGTCAAACAGTCTTCCGGCTCACTGTCGTATTCAACATGATAAGTAGATTATAAGTTAATCCCCATCTCTATAATAGGTGGGGATTATTTGACGCTTACTTCCAAAAAGTGATACAACTTATTAAGAAGTATCAACTAAATCCTAACGAACTTAGAAGAGTTGATAAATTCGTTGTTTATGAACATTTGCTGAATAACGAAGTGATCTATGTGGGGAGTGGTGTTTGGTATCGTTGTAGAAGGTATACAAATAGGAGGAACGAAGAGCATAGGCAGTTAATGAAGGAGGGAAAGCTAAAATATAAATTTGTAGGGGAGTATGTGAGTGAAAAAGACGCAAGAAGAGCTGAAGCTAAGCTTATAAGAAAGTATAAACAATTAGGGCAAGCAAAGTTCAATAAACATACTCAATAAAACTTGACGTTTTATTCATCTGTAGGCATAATTTATAGTAATCGTGTTAACAGAAAAAACAAAAAGTCCAACAAACTGTTGTTGCAGTTGTGTTTTTTAGGATAATTGTCATTTTTGGTACTCAAAATCGTGTTCCTTCTGGAGTGTCGGTTCGACCCCGACCACCGGTACTTGAAAAGCCCATCAGGGCAACGGAAATCGCTTATTAGAGCGATTTTTTTATTTGTTTAAAAACATTCATAGTACAATTTGAATCAATCACCTTCTAAAATAAAAAGGTAGCTGTTAGCTACCTTTTTTTAATTTCTGGCGTAATACCAATGCCTGTTAGATAGGTGGGAGTTTCGCAGCTCTTTCTATTTCAAATGTTTGAGTGCTTCACGCTTGCTAAGGTTTTGAATTGCTGTTCTTTCAACAAATTCAATAACCGATTGTGGGTTGGTTTTGCCATGTTGTCTTAATGCCCAACCTATAGCTTTTGCGATAAAAAATTCTGTGTCATTTGCATGCTTTTCACAATAATAAAACAGCCGTTCTTCATCGGTATATTCCTTAAAGGATAATTGGTGCAAAATGGCTGTTCTCTTTACCCACATGTTATCATCTTTAATCCAACCATCCATTACCTTAGCTTGTTCAGGAAATGTTCTTACAATATATCCAACCACACCACTTGCGATTAAGTCGACCGTGTCCCACCATGATTTTACAGTTATTATCTCCTTAATTTGTGTTAAATCATCAGCAAATAAGTAGTTCTTTGATTTCCTTAAATAATCAACTCCAACATATTGATATTCCCTCTCGCTTTGTTCCCAAAGATCAAAAATGAATTTCCAGTCAATAGGTTTTTTACCTACTTCCCACTTTTTGAATAATTGGGCAGAAATCCTTCTTCTTTCAGGAGTTTGAATTCCTAAAAATTGAAACTGATTTTTCATATAGGCAGACATCACTGTTGCCTTTTCTTTATTCTCTATTTCTCTAAATTGAATGGTTAAGTCTTGAACTTGCACCGATTATCACTCCTGTATTTTTGATATGATTCCCAAACCAATACAACAGTTAGCATCTGAAATTTTATCCACTTTTTTTGATGTTATATTTTTTGAGCTTTCAAAAACTTTTTAAAAGCTCTACTTCGGTCGGATCAAAAGGTATCAAGATAAGTAAATATTGTATTCTGTATGGTTTAATTATAACCATAACAGAGATGGAACATCGCTGCTTGTGTCTTTTGTCTGACCAATTAAACCGTTCTATAGAAGAGAGAGTGGGGATTGTTATAAGGAAGCAAAATATAAACTTCCATGAGAAAGATTATGTAAATGAGGTTTACTATTGATTGTAATGGTACACTTAAACAAAGTACTTATTCGGAGGTGTTTTTGCATGGGCAAAAACGTATATCAACTGAGGTTACATTTTATACTTATCAACGATCATAGACTTGTTTAATAATCAAATCGTTGCTTATAAGCTTTATACTCATCAACAAATCCCTTTAGTGATTGATACCTTGGATGAAGCACTAGAAAAGCGAGGAAACCCTACTTATCAAAATCGGATTAAAGAAAAGAATTTAGTCAGTAGTATGTCACGCCGGGGAAACTGTTGGGGCAACGCAGTCATTGAGTCTTTCCATTTGAACCTAAAATCAGAAGAATTTCAGTATGTAAAATTCAATTCTTTGTTTTTAGAACAAGTAAAGGATCGTTTAGATCAATTTATGAGGTATTATAACAATGATCGTATCCAAGAAAAACTAGGCTGCCACACACCAATAGAGTTTGGTGAAATGGCAGCCAAGGAAGGTGTTTTATTACTGTCTCATATGATTAGGTCAGTCTATTAATTCAAAATATTAAAGCGGTGTTTAAACGTTTCTATTTGAATGGTTATTATTATTGTCTGAAAACTATGACTTGTAACCAAAAGTTGCAGAGATCTCTTTACTTAAGCGAATTAAGTACTGACTAAGTTCATCTTCTTCACCATTAGGGATCATATCAGAGAATCCTACAACTGTGACGGTTCCTAGAAGTTGTTTCTTATAATTAAAGACGGGGAAAGCAACAGAGGACACATTAGATACTAATGGTTCTCTAGCAAAAGCAATTTCTCTTTGTTTAATTGTTTGACACTCTTTTTTGAAATTTTGCATCTGTTCTTCTGATAAGTGTACAAGTTCTTTTTCAATCCATTCATCTACGACTTTATCCTCTAGGAATGAAGCGAATACTTTTCCATTTGCAGATAGAACGGGAAGTAATGTCCCGACTTGAGCTCCGATATTATATCCTTGTTTTAGATTTACCTCTTTAACAATCATTGGCCCACTATTAGTCCAGATAGAATAAAGTACAGTACTTAAGCATTTTGCATTTATTTCTTGCATATAAGGTGTAATTCGATCAATTACATTTTCCTCTGCAGTAGCAGCCATCCCATATTCTATCAATTTACTTCCTAGCACGTATGAGCCTGTTTCCTTGTCACGATATAGAATACCTGTTTGTGTTAGCGTATTCAAATATTTATAAAGATTGCTTTTTGTAATTTTTGTTAATTCGCAAATCTCGGTAAATTTAAGTGGTCTTCCTTCTTTAGCAATTAAATCTACGATACCAATACCAATTTGTAATGATTGAATCGTCGTTCCCTTTTTTGCTATCTCCATATGTATCCTCCTTATCCCACAGCGCGTTACCTAAAAAATATAGAATATACAGAAATCCCGTATTTTATTCAAATTTAAAATCGATTGTAAAGAGTATAACACTAGTATTTCATGTACCGCCATTACAATTTTAAGATTTAGACTTAGTCTATTAGATTAATGATAAAATCGATTGATAAAATACTGCTCCTTTAATCATAGATAAATCATTATGTAAATGACAGTTAAATTTTTAAAAATCAAATTAACAAATTTTATTGACAATTCGAAACAAAGAGATATATTATATAAATAGAGAACAGAGTTATCTATAAAGAGAACCTTTACTCGAGCTGTAATCCACTTATAAACCATTGTAGTTCCATTGAGATATGGTTGATTAAGAATGTTAAGGTGGCAAGGGTTGGTTCAAGAAAATATCAAGGCTATTGTAAATGTAGATTCAATGAAGCTAGAAAATGAATACGTTTACAGCTTGTGATAGTAGTTACTCTATAATGAAATTAAAGTAAAAGGAGTTTTTGGATAATGAAATTAATTACGTTTAAGCAAGCTGGAGTGTCACGTGTAGGGGCAATTGTTAATGAGGAAGTAATTGATTTACATGCATCTTATAAAGCATTACTTAAATCTGAAGGGAAGATCCGTGCTGAGCAAATTGCAGAGGCATTTGTTCCTTCTGAAATGACTGGTTTCTTACAGGGTGGTAAAGAAAGTTTGGAGCTAGCTAGGAAGGCGATTGATTTTGCGTTAACAATTAAAGAAGATGATGGATATAAGCTTGTTTATCCATACGAAGATGTAAAAGTAGAAGCACCTGTTCCAAAGCCAGGAAAAATCTTCGCTGTAGGACACAACTATAAAGAGCATATTTTAGAAATGGGACGTGAACTTCCTTCAAATCCAGTTGTGTTTGCTAAGTTTGCTAATACACTTGTTGGTCCACAAGATGATATTCCATTCCATCCTGTTTCAGAACAGTTAGATTATGAGGCGGAATTTGCATTTGTGATTGGAAAGCGTGCGAAAAATGTATCAGAAGAAGACGCACTTGATTATGTTGCTGGTTATGCGGTTGCAAATGACGTGACATACCGTGACATTCAACGTCGTACACTTCAGTGGTTACAAGGTAAAACAGTAGATGGTAGTTTACCGATGGGACCTTGGATGGTAACTGCAGATGAAATTAAGGATCCACAAACATTGGAAATGGTCCTAACAGTCAATGGAGAAGAACGTCAACGTACAAACACTGCTAACCAAGTGTTCACTGTTAAACATTTAGTATCGTTCTTATCTAACCTAGCAACATTAGAGCCAGGTGATATCGTTATTACAGGAACTCCTGGTGGTGTCATCCAAGCAATGGAACCTCAAGTTTGGTTGAAAGATGGAGATGTAGTTCGTGTAGAGATTGACCAAGTCGGTGTGTTAGAAAATACAGTACGTAATGTAAAAGGAGAGTAAGAAGCATGACACAAAGCAATATTACTTCCGTAAATGAATCTATTGATCGAATCATTGAAACCGTGAATGGCTTATCTGAAGAAACAATTCGCTGGAATCCTACAGAAGACGAATGGTCAATCATGCAAATTATGGCGCATATTGTTGAAGCATTGCCATATTGGGTTAATGAGATCCAACTACTTGTTGAAACACCTGGTAGAGAATGGGGACGTAATCATCTTCATGAGCCACGTTTGGAAGCGGTTAAACCAGAGACTGTTGATGCGATTAGTGTAGAGAAAATGGTTAAAGATTTAGAGCAAGTTAAAGAAACGGTTAGATCTGGAATTGAACATTTAACTTCTAAGCAATTAGCGGCCGTAGCGACAAGTGTTAATCCAAATTTCGGAACGAAACCAATGCAATTTATTATCGATCACTTAATTGATCAACATGTTAACAAGCATGAAGGTCAAATTCAGCGTAACTTGTCAAAAGTAGCAACGAATTAAACGAAAGGTGGGGTAAAAATGGCAGAGCAAAATGATTTCTTTAAAAGTAAAATCGTTAAAGATTTTACAAAGGATATTAGACAATATAACCTTGGACCACTTTGGGAAGCGATTCCAGAACTAATGCATAAAACACCTGAACCACATGCCCAAGCATATTTGTGGAAATGGGATTTATTAAAGAAGAAATTAGATGAAGCATCACAGATTTTCACTCCAGAGCGTGGTGGAGAGAGAAGAGCAATTTACCTTCAAAATCCAGGTCTTGATTACCGACAACCATGGGGTTGGGCTTCAACTAGCCAAACACTCTATGCTGCTGTTCAGTTGCTACAACCGGGTGAAGAAGCACCATCTCATCGTCATACGCAAAACGCTTTGCGTTTTGTTACACACGGTGAAGGGGCATACTCAATTGTTCAAGGTGAACGTATTTTCATGGAAGAAGGAGATTTCCTAATTACTCCAAAAGATCTATGGCATGGTCATGGACACTTAGGGACTGAACCTATGATTTGGATGGATGTTCTTGATATTCCTACTAAGTATATGCTAGGGGGAACATTCTTTGAGCCTTATCCAGAAAAGATTGAGCAACCGAGTGTTCCGGACAACTACGGTGCACAGCGTTACATGGGGGAATGGTTCGCCCAATCTCAGACCGTCATCCAATGAAGGCGCCACTTGGCTCATTTAAGTGGAATCAAACATTGGCAGCAATTGATGGATTGAGTCGTTTCGAGCCGGATCCATATGATGGATATGCTGTTGAATTTATTAACCCATCAACCGGTAAGACTGCTAATCCTACGATTGCAGCTTGGATGCAAAAGCTACCAAAGGGATTTCATTCAAAAGCACATCGTCACACACATTCTACAATTTATCAAGTACACAGAGGTTCTGGTTATTCCATTATTAATGGTGAGCGTTTTGACTGGTCACAAGGAGATTACTTTATTATTCCGAACTGGGCATGGCATGAGCATGTTGCAAGCGAAGATACTTTCTTCTTCTCAGTAAGTGACTTACCAATTATGGAACACTTTGATGTAGAGAGAGTAGAAGCATTAGAGCAAGGAAATGGACATCAAGTAGTTAAGAGTGAGTTTAAACCTGTACTAGTTTAATAGATTATTAAGATAACATATATACATGGGGGGTATAACAATGTTAAAAAAAGATTCAATGATTATTGTTGGTGGAGGAATAGGGGGGCTTGCAGCGGCTTTAGCAGCTGCCGAGGCTGGTCAAAAAACAACAATACTTGAGCAAGCACCTGAATTTGGAGAAGTTGGTGCAGGAATTCAAATGGCTCCTAATGCAATGGCTGTTTTGGATCGCTTTGGTGTAAGTGAGGAAATTGCTAAAATTGCTGTTTTTCCAAAACGATTAGTATTAAAAGATGTGTATACAGCTGAAGAGTTAACAACGTTAGACTTAGGAGACGAATTTAAAGAAAGATACGGTTTCCCGTATATCGTTCTACATCGGTCAGATTTGCATCGTGTCCTACTAGAAGCTTGTGAGAAGAGTCCTTTAGTTGAACTTGTTACAAACCAACATATTGAAACAGTTGAAGAGACAGCAGATGGTGTCGTTGTTACGAATGCTAGCGGAGAACAAATGATTGGTAAGGCACTAATTGGCGCTGATGGACTTAAATCTAAAACACGTTCGCTCTTCGTAGATGATGAACCGATTTGCTCAGAATATGTTGCTTATCGTGGAACGATTCCAATTGCTGAAATTAGTGATGATGCTAATATGGATGACGTCATTATGTGGATTGGGCCAAATCTTCACGTTGTACAATACCCAGTTCGTCGTGGCGAGCTTTATAATCAAGTGGTTGTATTCAAGAGTTATAACTACAAAGAGGGTATCGCTGATAGTGAGTGGGGTACTCCTGAGGAGATGGATAAAGTATTTGAAGGAGCTCATCCAAAAGTGGAAAAAGCTTTGTCATATATTTCTCGTCAAATCCGTTGGCCAATGTACGATCGATTACCGATTCCTAACTGGACAAAAGGCAATATTACACTTCTGGGCGATGCTGCTCACCCAATGCTTCAATATTTGGCACAAGGTGGAGTTCAAGCACTAGAAGATGCATCTTATTTAGCTGACATGCTCAATGAACATGGTAACAACTATGAGAAGGCATTTAAAGCATTTGAACAAGAACGTCAACCACGTACAGCGAAGGTTCAAAGAACTGCGCGTACATGGGGAGAAATTATCCATGCTGAAGATGAAGTTTCGATTTTGCTTCGTAACACAATCTTTAAACAACGTGAAGCAAACGATTTCAGTTACACGGATTGGTTATATGGCCAAAAGTACGGTCAAGGCACGAAAAAAAAAGTAACTAATTAATCTTTTTAAAAACCGTTATTCAAAGGTCTAAAGCCTAGGGTAACGGTTTTTTGACTTGTCTTACAATTGAATAAACTATACAATAATAAACTTTATACATAAAGGATCTTACAAACCTTCTAATAGAAAGCCCTATTGCCAGCTTTTAAAAAAGCTTGAAAGGGCTTTACTTAAACTGTAAAATAACCTCATACGGGAGGGCAAAGTATGAATTATAATTATCAAACGCCACGTTATTTAATTGTTATTGATCAAATAAAGAGTAAAATTAGAAGCGGAGAACTTGAGTGTGGGAAGAGGTTACCATCAGAAACCGATTTTGCAAAAGAATTACAGGTTTCTAGAAATACATTAAGAGAAGCGCTCAGGATATTAGAAGAAGAAAATATTATAATCCGTAAGCATGGGGTAGGAACCTTCGTAAATAGTAGGCCTGTTTTTTCTGGAGGAATTGAAGAACTATTTAGCATTACGGAAATGATTGAGCATGAAGGTAAAAAGCCTGGAACTGAATTAATGTTTTCTGGACTTGTTGAGCCACATAGCGATGATATTGAAGAATTAAACCTATCAAATCATGAACAAGTACTTCTTGTGAAACGGGTTCGTACGGCTGATGAGACTCCTTTAGTTTATTGTATTGATAAGATTCCAGGTAATCTGTTAAAAGCCGATTATAAGTTTGCTGAAGAATCTATGCTTCACTCTCTTCAAGAGGAAGCAGGGGTCACAATTAGTTATGCAAAAGCAGCTATTAGGACAATTGGCTATCACGATGAAATTTCAGAAATATTAAATTGTGATAAAAATACACCTTTATTAATATTAAGGCAAGTACATTATGATATGAATGATAAACCAGTGCTTTATTCTTTAAATTTCTTCAAATCAGATCAAATTAGTTTTAATGTTTTTAGAAAGCGCTCTTTTAAAGAATTTTCTTCATAAGCAAGAACGTAGTTAATGCAATCTTTTACTAGCATAAGTCAATATTTATTATAGTTGAACGTCTTTAATTATGGATGTTTTGTGACTACAATTATCAAAATCCCTTTAACTATTGGGATTTTATTTTTTTGGGAATATTAGGTTGTCGGTAAACGGTTAAAAACAGTTGACTTGTAAGACGTCCAACCTTATATTGATAGTGTAGACGATTTGCAAAGGCTTACAGTCTACATTAGATGTTGGACATCCTACAGATATTCCGGTTTTAAATGATGAGATTTTATTCTTTTGAGCGATTAAGTTGTAGGACATCCTACGAAATATCTTGACCGGTCAATGCACTGTCCTTGTCTTAGAGACTAACGATATTACTAAAGGGAGTTTGATTTATAGAAATTAAGATTATAAACGTTCAAGTGGTTGTAGAGAAATTTTTTTTGTGAGAAAGCAAGCGTTTTCAAAAAAGAAGGGTGAGTGACGTAGATGAATTTATTATGGGGGATCTTTGGGGTATTTGTTGTGTTATTCATTGCTTTTCTCTTTTCCAATAAAAAGAGCGCAATCAAACCAAGAACCATTTTGGGTGGCTTAGCGATTCAACTGTTGTTTGCATTTATTGTATTGAAATGGGAAACAGGGAGAATGGCATTACAGTGGTTTACTTTGCAAGTACAAAATATCATTGATTATGCCAATGAGGGAATTGGGTTTTTATTCGGTTCATTAGCAAATGGAGACGAATTTGGAACCATTTTTGCTTTTCATATTTTACCAGTAATTATCTTCTTCTCTGCATTGATCTCAGTCCTCTATTACTTAGGAATTATGCAATGGTTTATTAAGATCATTGGAGGAGGACTTTCGAAGTTATTAGGTACAAGTAAGTCTGAGTCAATGTCTGCAGCTGCAAATATTTTTGTTGGACAAACAGAAGCACCTCTTGTTGTTCGTCCGTTCTTAGGAAAAATGACAAACTCAGAGTTGTTCGCTGTTATGACTGGGGGATTAGCATCTGTTGCAGGTTCTGTATTAATTGGTTATTCGATGCTAGGTGTACCGCTTGAATATTTACTTGCAGCTAGTTTCATGGCAGCTCCTGCTGGATTGATCATGGCGAAAATGATGATGCCAGAAACAGAACAATCAGAGACTTCCGATGAGATAGTATTAGAGAGAGATACTGATACAACGAATGTAATTGATGCAGCAGCTAAAGGTGCATCAGATGGTTTGAAACTAGCATTAAATGTTGGTGCTATGTTACTTGCCTTTATCGCACTCATTGCTTTGATCAATGGGATTTTAGGTGGAGTAGGTAATATATTTGGGTTTGAAGGGATTACGCTACAAGGCATTTTAGGTTATATTTTCGCACCTATCGCATTTGCAATTGGGGTTCCATGGTCTGAGGCAGTAGTAGCTGGTAGCTTTATAGGGCAAAAACTAGTCTTAAATGAATTTGTTGCCTATGCAGCTTTTGCTCCTGAAATTGCGGTACTATCTGAGAAAACGGTCATTGTAGTCAGCTTTGCATTATGTGGATTCGCGAATTTAAGTTCTATGGCAATTTTATTAGGTGGTTTAGGAGGAATTGCTCCAAACCGACGTAGTGACATTGCAAGACTTGGACTTCGTGCTGTAGCAGCTGGAATGCTAGCATCGCTATTAAGTGCTTCTATTGCAGGTATGTTCTTTTAGAGATAACAGTAGATGATGTCAATAAATTAAAATAATATGTTCACTTTAAAGGATGATATAAGATGAGAATGGTAGATATTATCGAGAAGAAGCGAGATGGACACGAGCTCTCAAAAGAAGAAATTTACTTTGTAGTGAAAGACTATACAAAAGGTGAAATTCCAGATTATCAAATGTCTGCATTAGCAATGGCAATTTATTTCAAAGACATGACAACAACTGAAAGAGTGCATTTAACGATGGCGATGGTAGAATCGGGTGACCAAATTGATCTATCAGATATTAATGGGATAAAAGTAGATAAGCATAGTACAGGTGGAGTTGGTGATACGACTACTTTAATCTTAGCACCTTTAGTTGCAGCGGTCGGTGTTCCGGTTGCAAAAATGTCAGGACGAGGCCTTGGACATACGGGAGGAACAATCGATAAGCTTGAATCAATTGATGGATTTAAAGTAGAGATCGATAGCGAGACCTTTAACCGTCTAGTAAATGAGAATAAAATTGCAGTTGTTGGCCAAAGCGGGAATTTAACACCAGCAGACAAAAAGCTTTACGGCTTACGTGATGTAACTGCAACGGTGAATTCGATCCCATTAATTGCAAGTTCAATTATGAGTAAAAAAATAGCTTCTGGTGCTGATGCAATTGTTTTAGATGTTAAAACGGGATCAGGTGCTTTCATGAAGGATTTAGAAGAAGCGAAAGCGTTAGCTGAAGCAATGGTTCAAATTGGAAAAGGCTCAGGTAGAAATACAATTGCAGTTATTTCTGATATGAGCCAACCACTTGGATTTGCAATTGGAAATGCTCTCGAGGTTAAAGAAGCAATTGATACATTAAAAGGTGAAGGGCCAGCAGATCTTCATGAACTATGTTTAACATTAGGTAGTCAAATGGTTTATTTATCAGGTGTAGCTTCTTCTATTGAAGAAGGTCGAACAATGTTAGAAGAAGCGATTACAACTGGTAAAGCTTTAGAAACATTCAAAACCTTTATTTCCGCACAAGGTGGAGATGCTTCGGTTGTAGATAACCCAACGAAATTACCGACTGCTGCCTATACATTTGAAATTGAAGCAAAAGAAGATGGGTATGTTTCTGAAATTGTGGCAGACGAGATAGGAATTGCCGCGAGTATTTTAGGAGCAGGACGTACAACAAAAGAATCCACGATCGACCTAGCAGTTGGGTTAGTGTTGAATAAAAAAGTAGGAGATAAGGTTCACAAAGGAGAATCGCTCGTTACTGTATATAGCAATCATGAGTCCGTTGCTAGTGTGGTGGAGAGAATTGATCGCTCTTATCACATCGTAAAAAATAAGGTTGAATCCAAGCCATTAGTTTATGACATTATATATGGCTAATTCATAAATAGGGTCCAAAACTAGGACCCTAGTTTTTCAATCATAGAGGTTGGACGTCTAACGACAATGAGGATTTATAGAAAGAAGGAGAATAAATATGAAAGAAGTTATCTTAAGTTTATTTGCAGGAATTATTATTGGGATCGTTTTTAAATTTTTGAAGTTGCCTTTACCGGCACCACCAGTCCTAGCAGGTGTAATTGGAATTGTGGGTGTTTATTCAGGTGGATTAATTGCTGATTGGTTGTTTAAAACATTTTTTAACGCTTAAATACGACTGTATAGAAGGAGTGTGATAGGTATGAAATTTAAACGTGTTTTCTTAATAGTATTAGATTCGGTAGGAATCGGTGAGTCTCTTGATGCAGATCGATATAATGATCAAGGTGCTGATACATTAGGGCATATTGCCGAAGCTAGAAGAGGTCTTGCGATGCCTGTCATGGGGAAATTGGGACTTAGTAACATACGTGATATTGAGGGGATACTGCCAGCAGCTAATCCGTTATCCTATTTTACGAAAATGCAGGAAGCCTCAGCCGGAAAAGACACGATGACAGGTCATTGGGAATTAATGGGGCTGCATATTGATACACCTTTTCGAACGTTTCCGAATGGTTTCCCTGAGGAGCTAATCAAACAAATTGAAGAAAAAACAGGGAGAAAGGTGATCGGCAACAAGCCGGCATCAGGTACGGAGATTATTGAAGAGCTTGGACAGAGACATGTTGAGACAGGTGACTTAATCGTTTATACGTCAGCAGATTCAGTCTTACAAATATGTGCTCATGAAGAAGTAATTCCATTAAAAGAGTTATACGACATTTGTAAATACGTTCGAGAATTAACGAAAGCACCTGAGTATATGATCGGTCGTGTGATTGCTCGCCCATTTATTGGAGAAAAGGGAAGTTTTCAGCGAACCCCTAACCGTCATGATTATGCATTGAAACCTTTTGATCGAACAGTGATGAATGAGTTGCAAGATTCAGGATATGATGTCATTTCAATTGGAAAGATTTCTGATATTTATGATGGAGAAGGTGTTACAAAATCACTTAGAACGATTTCTAATATGGATGGAATGGATAAGCTGCTGGAGACACTAGACGAAGACTTTCAAGGGCTTAGCTTCTTAAATTTAGTAGACTTTGATGCAATTTACGGACATCGTCGCGATCCGCTTGGATATGGGGATGCATTAGAAGAATTTGATCAAAGACTTCCTGAAGTGCTTCAAAAATTAAATGAAGAAGATCTTCTTATTATCACAGCCGATCATGGGAATGATCCTGTTCATCATGGAACCGATCATACTAGGGAATATGTTCCATTACTCGTTCATTATCAAGGAATAGAAAAGGGGGAGCAGCTCCCAATTAGAGAAACATTTGCAGATGTTGGTGCGACAATTGCGGAGAATTTCAAAGTGAAGATGCCGAAATTTGGTAACAGCTTTTTAAAGGACATTTTATAAAAGGGATAGGTGAGAACGATGACAGCAATTAAACAAGCTGCTGATTTTATAAAAAAAAAAAAATAAATGATGCTCCTAAATTAGGTCTTGTCTTAGGTTCGGGACTTGGTGTTTTAGCAGATGAAATACAACAACGTGTTACGATTAAATATGAAGAAATACCGGGTTTTCCAGTTTCGACAGTAGAAGGACATGCAGGACAACTTGTTGTTGGGGAACTTAGTGGCATGAAAGTATTAGCGATGCAGGGAAGGTTTCATTTTTATGAAGGGTATCGATTAGACGAAGTGACTTTTCCTATCCGAGTAATGAAGGAATTAGGAATTGATTCCGTTATTGTGACAAATGCAGCTGGTAGTGTAAACCCGTCATTTGAACCTGGTGACTTAATGTTGATAACCGATCACATTAATAATGCTGGCGTAAATCCCCTTATTGGGACTAATGACAGCAAGTACGGCGTAAGATTTCCTGATTTGTCCAACGCATATTCAGAAGAGCTACAATTGTTAGCTAAGGATGCAGCTAAAAAGATACAAGTTGACCTAAAAGAGGGTGTATATGTTTGGAATAGTGGTCCAAGTTATGAAACACCAGCAGAAATACGGATGATGCATAAGCTTGGAGGAGATGCAGTAGGAATGTCTACTGTACCAGAAGTTATTGTAGCCCGTCATGCAAGTATGGACGTAGTTGGGATCTCTTGTATAACGAATATGGCAGCAGGAATCTTAAATCAGCCGCTCTCTCACGAAGAGGTTATTGAGACAACAGAAAAAGCGAGAGAAACTTTCTTACTATTTGTAAAAGAACTCGTGCAGCTTATTGCAGAGAATTAGGGAGGACGAACACTTGGTGGAAAAAGAGATGATTACAGAAGCTCTTAAAGCTAGAGAATTGGCTTATGCTCCGTACTCGAAATTTAAAGTAGGAGCTGCATTGAAAACAAAATCAGGGAAAATATACCACGGTTGTAATATTGAGAATGCGGCTTACTCTATGTGCAATTGTGCTGAGCGAACAGCTCTTTTTAAGGCATACTCTGACGGAGAAAGAGAATTTGAATTATTAAGTGTTGTAGCAGATACACATAGGCCAACTCCCCCATGTGGGGCTTGTCGTCAAGTCATAGCCGAGCTTTGTTCAAAAGACATGAAAATTGTTCTAACTAATTTAAAGGGTGATATACAAGAGACGACCGTAAACGATCTGTTACCTGGAGCGTTTTCACCAGCTGATTTAAAGTGAATAATAGATTGAAAAGATACAAAAGGTGGTTTTAAAATGGATATAAATTTGGCGAAGATGATTGACCATACATTACTAAAAGCAGAAACAAGAAGGGAACAAATTGTAACAGCTTGTGAAGAGGCGATAAAATATAACTTTTATTCTGTATGCTTGAATCCAACGTGGATAGAAGAAGCGTCTAATTTACTTAAAAATAAAGATGTTAAAGTATGTACGGTAATAGGATTTCCTCTAGGAGCAGCAACAACAGCGGTAAAAGCATTTGAAACAAGAGATGCTGTTGATAAGGGTGCAGACGAAGTTGATATGGTTATTAATGTTGCAAAACTTAAAGATGGGGATTATGTTGCTGTGGAGAAAGATATAAGAGCTGTTGTAGAAGCGGCAAAGGGCAAAGCTCTTGTAAAGGTCATTATTGAAACAAGTCTGTTAACCGACGATGAAAAACGAAAAGCATGCCAGTTGGCAGTAAAAGCAGGTGCAGATTTTGTGAAAACATCGACCGGATTTTCAACTGGTGGAGCTACGGCAACAGATATTCAACTAATGAGAGAAGCGGTAGGTCCAGGTATTGGAGTAAAAGCATCAGGGGGAGTTCGAGACAAGAAAACAGCAGTAGAAATGGTTGCAGCAGGAGCAACACGAATTGGAGCAAGTGCAGGTGTGGCAATCGTTTCGGGAGAAGAAACAAGCGAAGGAATTGATTATTAAGTATTTAAGGAATAATTGAAAATCAATTTTTAAATCCGTACCAATTACGCTTTCCAATAGGAAGGCGTTTTATTGATTTAGATGAGTAATTCTTTTTATTAATAGTAGGTTTCTAAGTGCTAAAACATAAAAACTATGATTAAATTAGAATACATTAACAATTATGTAAAAGCTATGAAATGATAAAGGCGGTAATGTATGATGAAGAAAGTTATCTCAGTTTTTATGATAGTGGTAATCTTAATAATTGGCACTTTTTTATTTAGTAAAGGTGAAGGGAATACAGAAGAAGCCGATTTAAATGAAACATTAATTGAAGAGGAACAACGTGAATTCGGTGTAGTCGAAGAAGAATTGAATGAAGTCACGGATAGTATCTATTCAGAGGTTTCAAAGATCGTTAATGGGGTTCATGACGTTCTAAATAAAATTACTGGCTTTGATTCACATGAACGGTATATTGATCCTGACAGTGAATTCTGGGATAGTGCTGTTTCACGTATGGAAACACAAATCAGAGCAATTGAACGGACGATTGAATTCGCAGAAGGAGATGTAAAAGCAGATCTAGAAGACTTTGTGAAAATTACTAAAATAGCTATAGCGAATCACGATCACCAGGCGCTCATATACTCACATAGAATTATTCATGATGTTGATACGATGTATAATGGATTAAACAAAAAAGTTTTTAATGCTGCTCGATTATCGAATCGAAATGAAGAAACAAGTACTATCATTCAATCTATTATTGACGAAGCTAGTTTGTAACTATCTGAACGATTATCCTAGTATAAGTGTTATGTAACTTGGCTTATTTAAAAAGTTAGTAAGGAGAGAGTTAAGAAGAAATAGACAAATATAGAAAAACGAAGAAATGTATAGATTATATCAAAATAGAAAGATCTGAAGGGGCGGTCTAGGTGAAACTTATAGCTCGAATAATAATTTTAGTAGGTATTGGTTTCTTGGCATATGGCGGGTATGAACTCTATCAATCCTCTAGTAAACAAAATCAATCAATGGCGGAAGCTAAGCAGATGCTTGAGAAAGCACAACCTGGTCAAATGTCAGCTGACGATATGGTTATTAAAGACGGTGATGTAATTGGTACTTTGTATATCCCTCGATTGGAAAAAGAAATACCTATTATTTCAGGAACGGATGAAGAAGAATTAAGTCGAGGAGTTGGGCACTACACATCAACCGTTCTTCCGGGGCAAAGCGATCAAATTTTATTATCGGGTCACCGCGACACGGTTTTTCGTAATTTTGGACAGCTAGAAAATGGAGATGAATTTATTGTGCATATGCCGTATGGTTCTTTTACTTACGAAATGTTTGAATCAAAAGTAGTGGATGCCAATGATCGTACTGTTATTCGATCAACAGCACCAAATGAAATCCTTACCCTATCAACATGCTACCCTTTTCATCTAGTAGGAGCCGCACCAGACCGTTATATTATCTATGCAAAGCCAGTTTATTAAGAAAAATCCCATTTGCGCAGAAATAGGTCAACCTTCTGTTCCCTATCAAATCATACAAAATAAAAATACAGACGGAGATTGAGATGTTCCGCCTGTATTTAGTTTGTCATAATGTTTGAGTAGATATGGTAGTTGCCGAAAAATATAAAACGAACCTTTAGAATCGCTTCTTGGACATGAACGATTTGTCTGTGAGGTAAATAACTTTCTTTTTGGCTATTTTTTGTTAACATGTTTAAGTAACTGCATAATACTATCTTTGCTCGTTCTCCCAGTCTATCTGGTAGTTTATATTTATGAAATCTTTCTGATCTTCTGGAAAGGAAAGAGATTTTGTCTTTACCTTTTGTAAAAGTGGTTTCATACTTTTTTCACCTTTAGAAAGCAGATCTTTGGCAACGTGATAGCAACGTTTATGATATAGAGCTAAGAGTGGTTGTAATCTGTCACCACTAACTGGAATAATTGCATCAACTTCTGAACGAGATATTTGATTGAGTAATGTATTAACGAATTCTTTTGACACAAAAGGAATATCTGCTGCAAGGACGAATAGCCAATCAGCATGATTAATCTCTTCAAATGCATAAGATAGCGCATATAGTGGACCTTTGTGCTGTTCCTTTTCAAGCAAGACTTCGGCTTGAAGAGGTTGGAAATGGGATGCTATTGATTCATTTGTCACAATGTAGACAGGTGACACGCCGCTAGTCACTAGTGCATTTACACTATGTTGATAAAAGGGGACACCGTTATATTGCTCAAACATCTTTGGTTTTCCATACCGTGAAGATTGGCCTCCTGCTAATACGACACCTGAAATCTTCATTTTTTCACCAGTTCCGCGGCAAAGTGAGGAAGAGTTGGTAAAATTAATTTTTCAAGCGCTAATGTAACGGCATTTGTTGAACCAGGTAGAGCATAGATGGCTGTTGCTCCGATACTTCCAGCAACAGCACGGCTAAATAAAGCTTTTGGGCCGACTTCCTCATAACTGAGCATGCGGAAAAGTTCACCAAATCCGTCCATTTGTTTATCTAGAAGTTCGGTTACGGCTTCATATGTAACATCTCGTGGAGAGAAACCAGTACCACCATTTAGAATAATTGCTTCGATTCTAGGGTTATCTACCCAACTTTTGATGGAATTTTGAATCTCACCAATTTCATCTTTTTTTATTTGATAATCAATAATGCTGTAATCTTTCGTTTCAAGTAACCTTTTAATCGTTTGTCCACTACGGTCATCTTCAAAATTTCTCGTGTCAGAAATCGTCAGCAACGCAATATTTACACTTTTGGAATCATTTATATGATGCATACTATTAATTCACCCTTCTTTTTTGTGTTAGAATGATTAATTATATCTAATAGTAACAGTTTTTTTTAAGTAGAACCAATATTCGTAAATACATCTAGATGAGTGTGGAGATAAGTTGATGAAGGGATGTGAATGGAAATGAACGAAATAACAGATCATTACTTGCGTCCATTGCAAGATTTGCGAATATCGATTATGGACAAGTGTAATTTCCGCTGTTCCTATTGCATGCCTGCAGATGTATTCGGCGAAGATTATGTTTTTATGAGAGAAGAAGAATTGCTCTCTTTTGATGAGATAGAAAGAATGGTAACTCAATTTACAACTTTGGGGGTAAAGAAAGTTCGACTGACTGGCGGCGAGCCTTTGTTAAGAAAGAATGTTTCCACTCTTGTGGAAAAGTTGGCTGCCATTAAAGAGATTGGGGATATTGCTCTTACGACAAATGGTGTTCATTTGGTGAAACAAGCACGAGCTTTAAAAAAGGCTGGGCTGATGCGAGTAAATATTAGTTTAGATGCCCTAGATACAACGATCTTTCAAGAAATGAATGGTCGAAAAGTATCTTCAGCTGTAGTGTTAAAAGGCATTGATGCAGCACTAGAAGCTGGTCTTCATGTGAAGATCAATATGGTTGTAAAAAAAGGAGTTAATGAAGGCGAAGTAGTTAAGTTAGCGTCTTATTGCAAAGACAAAGGCATTACTCTTCGTTTTATCGAGTTTATGGATGTTGGTCAAACAAATGGCTGGAACTATTCACAAGTTGTTACGAAGAAAGAGCTGTTGGAAAAAATTTCTACAATTGCTCCGCTTGAACAAGTGAAAAGAGATTATCTTGGTGAGGTAGCTGACCGATATCGATATAAAGGAACGAACACAGAAATTGGCATTATTTCTTCTGTATCTGATACCTTTTGTGGAAGTTGTACGAGAGCCCGGATTTCTGCAGATGGGAAAATGTACACATGTTTGTTTGCGGAAGAAGGGTTTGACTTACGTGCTTTAGTTAGGTCAGGTGCATCTGATCTTGAAATTAGAGCAACCATTGAAAACATTTGGCGTAAGAGAACGGATAAGTATTCTGAAGAAAGAACAGAACAAACGGTCAGAAAAAGAAAGAAAATTGAAATGTCTTATATTGGTGGATAGATTTAGTACTACAGTAGGATAGTCAATGTTCTGAGGTTGTCTCAAAAGGTCAAAGGACGATCTTTTGTGACAACCTTTTTAAGCTGTTAGATCATAAAAGAATGCTTAAGTGGAGGGATAACATGGTTGAAAGAAGAAAACCAATTTCAGTTGAAGATGCAGTAGCAAAGGTCAGTGCTAATTCGGTAATCAAGCAAAAAGAAACCATTGCGATTGAGGAGGCTTATGGAAGGTTTCTAGCTGAAGATTTAATCGCTTCGCATGATGTTCCAGCATTTGACCGTTCCCCCTATGATGGTTTTGCAATTCGTGCAGAAGATACGAGCCGAGCATCTGCAAATCATCCAGTATGCTTAGATGTAGTAGGGGCCATTGGAGCGGGGTTTGTATTTGAAGAAGAAGTCCAGGCTTTACAAGCAGTTCGTATCATGACAGGTGCTCCTATCCCAAAAGGTTGTAATGCAGTTGTGATGCTTGAATTAACAAAAGAGGTTACTAGTGAGAATGGTCAGCAGCAGATTCAAATTAAGCGTTCCTTTAATCAGGGAGATAACATTTCTAGGCAAGGAGAAGACACACAAAAAGGAACGATTCTAGTTGAAAAAGGGACTCAAATTAATCCAGGAATTGTTGCTTTATTAGCTACGTTTGGATATGCACAGGTAGAAGTAGCAATAAAGCCAAAAGTAGGAGTTATTGCAACTGGATCTGAACTGTTAAACGTCGAAGAACCTCTTGCTCCAGGCAAAATTCGTAATAGTAATGCTCATATGATTATGGCGCAGATTGCTAGAGCAGGGGGAGAAGCTATTTATTACGGTAAACTAAATGATGACTTTGATGAATGCCTTGTTGCAACGAAAAAAGCTCTCACTGAGGTAGATATGCTCATTACGACAGGTGGTGTTTCAGTTGGTGATTTTGATTATGTTCCAGCAATATTAAACGAGCTAGGTGCTAATGTACTGTTTAATAAAGTCGCTATGAGACCGGGAAGTGTCACAACCGTTGCTAATTTAGGAGAGAAAATGATCTATGGACTATCTGGTAATCCATCAGCTTGTTATGTTGGCTTTGAACTTTTTGTTAGGCCAATGGTCCGTAAATCATTATATAGTCATCTTCCTCATTTAAGAAAAGCCCAAGCGACTCTTGGTGTGGACTTCCCGAAGCCTAATCCTTTTATGAGGTTAGTAAGGTCTAAGGTAGATTTCATAGATGGCCAATTAGTTGCCTCGCCATCGGGTGTTGATAAGTCGGGGATTGTTAGCTCTTTAGGAGGAGCAGACTGTTTCATGGTGTTGCCAGGTGGCACAAGAGGGTACGAAAAGGGCATGACAATTGATGTGCTTTTGTTAGAAGATACTCAAGGAAGTGAGTGGCCGTGGAGCAATATTGTCGCATCTTACAAGTAGTCGGTTATCAGAATAGCGGGAAAACTACATTGATGGAAAAGGTAATAAAGGAATGCACCTCTTTAGGGTGGGATACCGCTACAATTAAACACCATGGTCATCATACGTCTCTAAAAAAAGAAATTGTCTTAAAAGATAGTGAGAGGCATGAGCAAGCTGGGGCTAGTATGACAGCGGTAGAAGGTGGAGGAGCGTTACAACTCCATATTAAAAATCAAACATGGTCGTTAAAAAAGCTCATTTTGTTGTATCAACATTTTTCTCCTGATGTCATTCTCGTAGAAGGCTTTAAAAAAGAGTCCTATCCTAAAGTAGTTCTAATAAGGGGAATAGAAGATGTAAAATTATTAGAGAAGTTAGAGAATATTGTTTGTGTCATCACTTGGAAGCCTGTTCAGCTTGAAACGAGACATTATCCCATCTATAATTTAGATGATTCTTCGGATTACCTTAACTATATAATACAGAAATTGAGTGATTAACATGGTTCAACTATTTGAGATTCAAGAGACCCCATTAGTTCTAGATGAGGTTGTCCAAAAAGTAGTTCGTAGAGAGTGTGGGGCTATTGCTACTTTCATCGGGACCGTAAGAGAGTTAACACACGGGAAACGAACATTGAAGCTTGAATATCAAGCTTACAAGCCGATGGCAATTAAAATGCTTGAACAAATTGGTAAAGAAGTTGAAGAAAAATGGCCAGGAGCAACGGTTGCTATAACTCATCGAGTTGGGACATTAGATATTACGGATATTGCCGTTATTATTGCCGTATCTACTCCACATCGTAAGGCGGCATATGAAGCGAATGAATATGCTATGGAGCGTATTAAACAAATTGTTCCAATTTGGAAGAAGGAATTTTGGGAAGATGGGACAAAATGGATTGGCGATCAACTTGAGAAAACTCCTTATCCAGAAGGTGTACCGAATTTGGGAGGGAAGAAAAATGATTAACATTTTACTATTTGCCGAACTTCAGGAAGAGGCAGGGGTTAATGAAATAAACGTCGAAAAAGCAGGTGTGACAGTAAGTGCGCTAAAGGATTGGCTAATAAAAGAATTTAAGCTTACATCTTTAAATGATACGATGATGATTGCGATTAATGAAAGCTATGCAAATGAATCCGATGTTTTAAAAGACGGTGATACAGTTGCATTTATTCCTCCCGTGAGCGGAGGATGAGAATAACAAATCCCCTTACCAATAGGTGAGGGGATTATTTAAATTAGACTAACTTGTTAAGTTGTTGATTTCTATTTTCTTTCTCTTCGGTTGACGCTAGGTCATATTTTTTTAATAAATGAAATAATTCATTTAACAGACTTTGCGATCGTGGTTGTGTTAGAAATTTCTCACAGCGCTTGTATAGGTCAGCTGGAAGAAAATCCTTTTGTGATTCAAGTTTCCTTTGCACATCCTCTAAAGGGTGATCAATTTTACAATGACTCAAAGTAATCTCTCCTTTCATCAGTTGAGAACGATTCGTTCGGGATGAGAATAAATATTAAATGATTGCCCGCGAATAAATCCTACTGCTGTAATATTAAGATCTTCGGCGAGTTTAATCGCGAGGTCTGTTGGTGCCGACTTCGATAAGACGACCCCGACACCGATCTTTGCAGCTTTTGTTAAAATTTCAGACGAGATCCTTCCGCTGAATACAAGTATCTTATCTTTAACAGGGATCCCATTTAAAAGAGAGTAGCCATATAACTTGTCTAAAGCATTATGTCTACCAATGTCAGAACGACTTACAATCAGTTGTTCTGCTGTACAAAGTGCAGCATTGTGAACGCCACCAGTATTCTTAAATACAATGCTATCATTTTGCATTTTTTTCATCAACTCAATGCATTGTTTGGCAGTAAGAGTAGTTTTGACCATGGAAGTTTTTGCCGTTCGTACATCATTCTGAAAATAAAACTGTCTACTTTTCCCACAACAGGAGCCTATGAATCTTTTTGAAAAATCTTGTTGGTTTCTTACTTCTTTTTTGTGCAATTCAATATAAGCAAATCCACAGTCTGCATCAATTTTCATTTCTTTAATTTCTTTTTTAAAACGGATGACGCCTTCAGAAGCTAAGAAGCCGATAACCATTTCATCAAGGTTTTCTGGGCTGCATACCATTGTGGCGAACTCTTCATTATTTATATAAATAGTTAAAGGGAACTCAATGACAATCTCATCTTCAGTTTCAACAAGTTGCTCAAGCTGATACTTATAAATAGATCTATTAATGCTTAAACTTTCTTCCATTAGTAAGTCTCCCTTCCGGTTCAATGCTTTAAATATAAACATAGATTTCATTTAGTGACAAGTAAGTAAGATCACAATAACTAATAGAAAAATATAAAAGTTTTGGCTGAAGTAACTATATAAATATATTGAAAAAATGTGAAAAACACGTTATGATTTATGTGTATTCATAAATTTGTAACATTTAAAGATATGAGATAGCGAACCTGTCATCAGTTTTAATTGTTACAAGTCTGTAAGCGATTTCTATTGGTATGAAAGTAGCGTAACCTGCTTGAGACTAATCGTCGCAGCTTTTTTGAGAGATACTTATGCATTCTTTGTGTGAGGATGACTCTTAAGAAAGTAGCGACGTTTTTTTTGTGGGGAAAAAGAGGAGTGAGAAAATGGGGAAAGTAAAGAATCGCTGGTTGATTGCATTATCAGCAGTCGGCATTCATATTTCAATTGGCTCTGTCTATGCGTGGAGTGTTTTTACAAATCCGATGATGGAGCAGTTTGGATGGGAACTAAGTTCCGTTTCTTTTACATTTAGTATTGCGATATTATTTTTAGGTCTTTCTGCAGCTTTTATGGGACATTTTGTTGAGAAATATGGACCGCGTAGGTCGGGGATTGTTGCCGCAATTTTCTTTGGAATTGGTTTGATTGGTTCTGGGGTTGCTGTTTCACTTGAGTCGATTTGGTTATTATATTTCACTTATGGAGTGTTAGGAGGCATTGGAACGGGAGTTGGTTATATTACACCGGTTTCAACTTTAATTAAATGGTTCCCAGACCGCCGAGGGCTTGCAACTGGCCTTGCGATTATGGGGTTTGGCTTTGCTGCCATGATAGCTAGCCCGATTATGGCAAATTTAATTGGGTCTGTTGGCATATCTAATACATTTTATATTTTAGGTACTATATACTTTATCATAATGATTAGTTCTGCCTTATACATTGAGAGGCCACCAGCAGGATACATGGAAAACATTCAAACATCAACTGGTAAAAAAGTTGTTAGCGATCTGTCGCAATTAACAGCGAACGAAGCTGTTAAGACTAGACGTTTTTGGTATTTATGGATCATGCTCTTTATTAATATTACTTGTGGAATTGCTATATTGTCAGTGGCTTCACCAATGGCGCAAGAGATCGCAGGTTTATCTGCAGCGGCAGCAGCTACCATGGTAGGGATCATGGGCGTGTTTAACGGCCTAGGCAGAATTGGTTGGGCATCGATTTCGGACTATATTGGGAGAGCGAATGTTTACACTGCCTTCTTTGCAATTCAGATCGGATCATTTTTCTTATTGCCAAGCATTACGCACGCCATAATGTTCCAAGTAGTGTTGTTCTTAATCTTGACTTGTTATGGAGGTGGATTTGCATCGGTACCAGCTTATATAGGAGATCTGTTTGGAACAAAACAATTAGGTGCTATTCACGGGTATATTCTAACCGCATGGGCAGCCGCTGGTCTAGCAGGTCCAATTATTGCATCATGGGTACGTGAAACAACTGATAGTTATGCAGGCACACTTTACATCTTTGGCTTTATGTTTATCGCTGCTTTAATTGTTTCTCTTCTCATTCGCATTGACATTAAACAGTTAAAGCAAGCTAACGAAAATAAAGAAAAAGCAATGGCGAGTTAAAGATTTGACTTTTGTTGTTCCTCCATCTACTCTTTAAAGGAATAAGAAGTAAGTGAGGGTAAACAAAGATGAATAAATATGAGGCGGAATTTAGCAATCTTGTACGCTCATTTCGAAAGAAGCATATGGGTAAAGGCCCGAGTAAGGTAAGTACAACTTTCTGCAAAAACTGGGCTATTTGTGAAATGGAAGGGAATTTATCACCTGTTGAAAAATTTATTGCAACAGCTGATGAAGGAAAGCAAATGCTTCGTGCAGCACGAACAGAGATGGTGAAAGACATGTATCGAAAAAATCCTCCAGCTGAGATGGAGGAGTTCTTACAGTGCAAGTTCCTAGATCTGTTTGTTGATATTGATCTTGAACGTGATTTTGGGATGTCCATTTTTGTTTTTGATGAAGACATCGAGGCCAAATTCTCTATCAAAAAGTAATAGCTGGTTCTGGCACTTAGCAGCGACCCTGCCAAAGACTAAACCACCGGATAATCCTTATTTTGTGTTGGGGATAAACGGTGGTTTTTTTAATGGAACATATATTTTTTGGAAATTGAAATACAAGTGAATTGTACTTCCGTCTTATATTTTCAACATGAATATTTTAGGGAAAACATAGATATGAAAAGAAATGAACAAGGAGTGACTTATCATGGGGAAAACAAAACACACTGGACCTATTAAATTGCCTAGCACACCAGCTCCTAAACATTGGGTAAGTAAGGTTCCGTTTGGACTTGGAAAAGTGAAGCCGAAACATATTAGAGAAACTATGAAAGTGGTTTGGAATAATAAAGATAATCTAAACTATGCAAAAAATATTATTACAAAGGGTGTTTGTGATGGATGTGCGCTTGGGGTAGCAGGTCTGTATGATCAAACTCTTGCAGGACCCCATGTCTGTACGACACGCTTAAATGTGTTACGTTTAAATACAATGCCAGCGATGAAAGAAGAAATTGTTCATGCTGATATTGATGAACTTCGTAAATATACAAGTGCAGAGCTACGGGAGCTAGGCCGTGTTCCATATCCATTGATTCGTAGACCAGGAGAGCGAAGATTCTCTCGAATTGAATGGGATGATGCGATGGAAATGATCGCGAATAAAATGAAGAAGTTAGATCCTAAAAACTACGGATTCTTTTTAACTTCACGTGGGATTACGAATGAATCTTATTATGTTGCAGCGAAAGTTGCTCGTTTTCTTGGAACTAATAATATTGATAATGCTTCTCGTATTTGTCACTCTCCATCTAAAACTGCGCTGAAACGTTCTGTTGGAATTGGAGCATCAAGCTGTAACTATAAAGATTGGATTGGTTCGGATGTCATCGTATTCTGGGGCTCTGTAGCGGCTAATAACCAACCGGTATCAACGAAATACATGTACGCAGCTAAACGTAAAGGAACAAAAATTATCTGTATTAACCCTTACCGTGAGCCTGCAATGGAAAACTACTGGATTCCATCTGTAGGGGAATCAGCCTTGTTTGGAACGAAACTAGCTGATGATTTCTACCAAGTTAATATTGGTGGAGATATTGCTTTCATGCATGGAATTATGAAGCACTGGTTCGAAATGGAAGAAACCAAACCAGGATCTGCTGTTGATCATCAATTTGTAAAAGAGCACGTTAATGGCTATGAGGAGTTAAAAGCAAAAGTACAGGAGCAGTCTTGGGATGACATTGTTCAATCTGCGGGAGTATCAAAAGAGAGAATCGGTGAATTAGCAGAGTTATTAGCGAATAGCAAATCAGGTGTATTTGTATGGTCGTTAGGGTTAACGATGCATACATTCGCGTCAGATAATATTTCACAAGTGGCCAATCTTGCATTACTACGTGGATTTTTAGGTCGTGAACACTGTGGTGTGATGCCGATCCGTGGACATTCAAGTGTTCAAGGAAGTGGAGAAATGGGGGCTGATCCATTTGTATTACCTGGTGGAGACTTTGAACCTAACAACATTGAGCGCATGGAGAAGCTATGGAACTTTAACATTCCTAAATGGCAAGGAGATGTACTAGGAGTTTCTCTTGAAAACTGCTTATTACCGGATGATCATGAACGTAAAATTAAGATGTATTATTTATCAGGTGGTAACTTCTTAGAAACAATGCCAGATCCACAATTTGTAGAGAAGGCATTATCAGAACTCGATATTCGCGTTCATCAAGATATTATTTTCAATACTTCGACACTGGTAGATGCAAAGGAAGCTGTAATTGTTCTACCTGCTAAAACGAGGTATGAACAAGACGGGGGCGGAACGTCTACTTCAACTGAGCGAATGGTATATTTCTCACCGAAGATCGAAGGGAATAAACAAATTGTTGAAGAAGCACGATCAGAATGGCAAATCTATATTGATCTTGCCAAACGTGTCAAGCCTGAAGAAGCTCATTTAGTAGAATTTAAAGATGGTCAAGCGATTCGTGACGAGATTGCTCTAGCCAATCCAAATTATGATGGAATTCAACACTTGAAGAAACAAGGAGATGTTTTCCAGTGGGGTGGAGCATGGCTCTGTGAAGATGGTATTTGTCCAACGCCAGACGGCAAAGGGAACTTAATTCCTGTTGATATTCCTGATTTAAATAAAGTGGCTGGAGATTTCTACGTCACAACAAGACGTGGCAAGCAATTCAACTCGATGGTATATAGTGAGCATGACCCATTTAATGAAGCGGACCGTTATGATGTTTTAATGAATGCAGAAGATGCCAAAGATTTGAGCATTACAGAACGTGAATTAGTTGTAGTTTATAACCAACATGGTGTATTCACTGGTAAAGCTAAATTTGTCGATATTGCAAGAGGAAACTTAGAGGTTCATTTCCCAGAAGGAAACTTTTTGCTTCCAAAAGGTGTTTATGAGAAACTCGCTAAGATTCCTAGCTATAACGTTGCGGTAAAAGTAGAAAAGGCTGAACGATTTAATGCACGTAAAGATACTCAGTATTTAGAGAAACGTATTGAAGATTTAGAGATGTCAGCTGAAGGTTAAAAATAGTGAAAAGAAACACTGCAATCTCCTGTGATTGCAGTGTTTCTTTAGCTTGAGATAAGCCAGTCCCATATATTCAAGCTTGCCGATTCGATTAGTATATTAGTCGATTGATAGAGGAATCTCAAAATCTCAATAATTTCTAATGTCGTACGAACTCTGTTTTGACAGCACGAATGAAAGTTGCTTTAATAAACAAATAGTGGAAGGAGATGAGGATATGACACAACATCATTTCATCAATCAGAAGATTTTTCCTGCGGCTAGGTCATTGAAGGAGTTTGAAAAATTACTCAAGAGTAAATTTGATGTGATTATTTTATTGAATAGTCATGTTAGTCAGCTTAAAAGTCTAATGAGAATGGCGAATCATGCTGGTAAAAAGGTACTTCTACATGCAGATCTTGTACAAGGATTAAAAACGGATGAATATGCAGCTCAATTTTTGTGTCAGGAAATTAAACCAGCTGGAATTATCTCTACTAGAAAAAATGTCGTACTCACAGCCAAAAAAAATTCAATTATTGCTGTTCAACGCCTATTTTTACTAGATTCAATTGCTTTAGAAACAAGTTACAAATTACTAGAAACTACGAAACCTGATTATATTGAGGTGCTGCCAGGAGTGATGCCTCACATTATTAAAGAGGTATATGAACGGACTAAAATTCCGATCATTGCAGGAGGATTAATTAGGGGAAAGATTGAAGTATTAAATGCACTGGAAGCAGGGGCTATTGGGGTAACAACGTCTAGGCGTGAATTATGGGATCTCTAAATGACTAAGAAAAAAGGTAGAAGGTGTAATTGACACCGTTTTCATATTGTGTTTTAATAGACTACAAGTTAATAGTTTGTGACGGAGATTTGGAGACGAGCATATTTGCCTATTTTTATATAGTAGGTTTATTTGCTCGTCTTTTTTTGTTGCAAAAAGAGAGGTAGGGGTTGTAGATGATGCCGTTTATCGGTGAGTTAATTGGGACAATGATTCTCATTATTTTTGGAGCTGGTGTCGTTGCCGGAAGTGTCTTAAACAAGACGAGCTCTCAGCAAGGCGGTTGGATTGTGATCACATTTGGATGGGGACTTGGCCTCTCTATTGCCATTTATGCAGTTGGAGGGATCAGTGGAGCTCATCTGAATCCGGCTGTTACGATTGGATTTGCCTTAATAGGTGAATTCCCTTGGACTAGTATCGCTCCTTATATCTTAGCTCAGCTATTAGGTGCTTTTATCGGGGCTGTACTCGTTTGGCTGCATTATTATCCGCATTGGAAGCAGACAAATGATAAAGGAGCAAAGTTAGCTGTTTTCTCGACATCGCCATCTATTCAACACAAGCCTTCAAACTTTTTCAGTGAAGTGTTTGGAACATTTATTCTTGTGATGGGCTTGCTAGCTATCGGTGCTAATGATTTTACAGAAGGATTAAATCCATTAATCGTTGGGTTATTCGTTGTTGTCATTGGTATGTCTTTAGGGGGAACAACAGGTTATGCAATTAATCCTGCACGCGACCTTGGACCAAGGATTGCCCATTTCTTATTACCCATTGATGGGAAAGGGAAATCAGGATGGACCTATGCTTGGGTTCCTGTTATTGGTCCTATAATCGGAGGGGGACTTGGAGCTTTAACGTATGCAGCTCTTTTTGAAGGTGTTGTTTCCTCTGCTTTATGGATCATGATCGTCTTATTTATGGTAACTTTGTATATATGTATTAGAACAGAAAGAAAATCACAATTACGTTTAAAGCATGTGCAAAAGTCTGCAATATGAAAACACTGAATAATGGGGGAAGCAATATGGAAAAAAAGTATATTCTTGCGTTGGACCAAGGTACAACAAGTTCTAGGGCCATCATATTTGATCGGCAAGGAAAGGTTGTCGGAGTGGAACAAAAGGAAATTGAGCAAATCTTTCCTCAGCCGGGATGGGTTGAACATAACGCAAATGAAATATGGGCTTCGATTCTTGCTGTTATATCTGGTGTTATGCTTAAGTCAAATATAAACCCAAAGGAAATTGCAGGGATTGGAATTACAAACCAGCGTGAAACAGCAATTGTATGGGATAAGCATACTGGAAAACCAGTGTATAATGCGATTGTTTGGCAGTCGAGGCAAACAGCTGATATATGTGAAGAACTTAAACAGAAAGGATACGAACAAATTGTAAAAGAGAAAACAGGCTTGCTAATTGATGCATACTTTTCTGGTACAAAGGTTAAGTGGATATTAGATCATGTGGAAGGTGCTCGAAAAAAAGCAGAGAAAGGAGATCTATTATTTGGAACCGTTGACACTTGGTTGATTTGGAAACTATCTGGAGGGAAAGTTCACGTAACAGATTATTCGAATGCATCGAGAACATTGCTTTATAACATTTATAATTTAAGCTGGGATGATGAATTACTGACCATGCTCCAAGTGCCCAAATCTATGCTTCCCGAAGTGAGACCGTCTTCGGAAATTTATGGGACAACAGTTGATTATCATTTCTTTGGAGCCGAAGTTCCGATCGCAGGGGCTGCAGGAGATCAGCAAGCGGCATTGTTTGGTCAAGCTTGTTTTGAAGAAGGAATGGCAAAGAACACGTATGGTACAGGATGCTTTATGTTAATGAATACAGGAAGTAAGGCAGTAACCTCTAATCATGGTCTTCTGACAACACTTGCATGGGGAGTGAATGGAACAGTAGAGTATGCATTGGAGGGGAGTATTTTTGTTGCTGGTTCTGCAGTTCAATGGCTACGAGATGGCTTAAGGATGATCAAGTCAGCAAAAGATAGTGAACAATATGCTAAAAGGGTAACCTCGACTGAAGGAGTGTATGTTGTTCCAGCTTTTGTTGGATTAGGAACTCCGTACTGGGACAGTGAGGTGAGAGGGGCTGTATTCGGTTTAACGAGGGGAACAGAGAAAGAACACTTTATTCGGGCAACACTTGAATCACTAGCTTATCAAACGAAGGATGTACTAACAGCAATGGAGGCAGACTCAGAGATTTCTGTAAAAACACTAAGAGTCGATGGTGGTGCCGTTGCAAATAATTTTCTAGTGCAGTTCCAAAGTGATATGCTTGGTGTTCCTGTTGAAAGACCAAAAGTACAAGAGACAACAGCGTTAGGAGCTGCGTATTTAGCAGGTCTAGCAGTTGGGTTTTGGGCAGATAAAGAGGAGATTAAGCAGCAGTGGGCCCTGGATCAGCGTTTTGAAGATGCGATGGATAAAGCAGAACAAGAGGACTTATATAATGGTTGGAAGAAAGCTGTAGAGGCTAGTCGGATTTTCAAATAACATTGAATAGTAATATAGAGAGAAGGTGACTGCTAGGCAGCCTCCTTCTTTTTAGTTATTTTCATAAATCCTCGTTATTTTCGACTTGAAGTCTTCTAAGTGTACAAATCTAGCTTCTCGCAAAACTTCTTTCCCGTTAACATGAAAAACTAAAACTGGTGCAGTAAATGCCATAAGGTAACCTGCAATCTCAGGAATCTTTTCACCATTAACTAGGAGAGATTGTATTCGCGGAAATTCCTTTAATACTTCCTCAACCTGAGGAAGGAGTGTGTGACATACTGTTCAATTGGGCAAATAGATGTAAATGAAACTTAATTCATTATTCTTTATAAACTCTTTAACTTCTTCAAGTGACTGAGCTTGCTTCATGAAGCGGCACACCCTTTCCTTTCTTATAAGTATACACTGTCTTTCTTCTTATAATCGTCTGTTGAAGATAAAATGAATTTACACAATATATCCCTTTATAAAAGCTTAACTATAAGTTATAATGATGGTAAGTTAATATTTGGTCGGAGATCAGGAGAAGACCACAACACTCTTTTTAGCAATTATGTTATTAAGAGATGTTGTGGTCTTCTTTTTTTTCTATTATGACCAATTAAAGAGGAGAGATTATGATGGGGAATTTTTCAAGTGATAATCGTCAAGCGATTTTAGAAGATATGAGTGAAAAAACGTTAGACCTACTTGTTATCGGAGGTGGAATTACAGGTGCTGGAATTGCACTAGATGCAAAAGTGAGAGGGTTGGGTACGGGTTTGATTGAAATGCAAGACTTTGCTTCTGGGACATCGAGCCGTTCGACCAAATTGGTTCATGGAGGATTACGATATTTAAAGCAGTTTGAGGTGAAGCTTGTAGCGGAAGTGGGCAAAGAACGAGCAATTGTTTATGAAAATGCACCACATGTAACGACGCCTGAGTGGATGTTACTGCCTTTAATTAAAGGTGGTACATTTGGCAAATTCACAACTTCAATAGGGTTGAAAGTGTATGATTATTTAGCAGGAGTAAGAAAGCATGAAAGAAGGAAAATGCTATCGAAGAAGACTGTCTTAAGTAAGGAGCCACTTATACGTAAAGAAGGTTTAAAGGGTGGTGGAATCTATGTAGAGTATCGAACCGATGATGCTCGATTGACGCTTGAGGTATTAAAAGAAGCTGTGAATCGGGGGCGAAAGCAGTCAATTATGCACAAGCAGTCGGCTTTATATACCGGGATGGAAAAGTTGTGGCGGTTAAGGTAAAGGATGTTTTGTCTGGTACTGTTTATGAGATTTATGCAAAGAAAATTGTTAATGCTGCAGGACCTTGGGTTGATACATTAAGAGAACAAGATGGCTCTAAAAAAGGAAAGTTTCTGCATTTAACAAAAGGTGTTCATTTAGTTGTTGATCAAAATCGTTTTCCTTTGAAGCAAGCGGTATACTTTGATACAGAAAAAGATGGACGCATGGTCTTTGCGATTCCTAGAGATGGGAAAACTTACGTAGGTACAACCGATACGTTTTATAAGGACGATCTTGTGAATCCTCGTATGACAAAAGAAGATCGAGATTACATCATTGCTGCTATTAACTATATGTTTCCTCAAGTGCAGTTAACAGCAGAAGATATCGAGTCTAGTTGGAGTGGGTTACGTCCTCTCATTCATGAGGAAGGGAAAAGTGCTTCGGAGATTTCAAGAAAAGATGAAATCTTCTTCTCAGATAGTGGCTTAATTTCTATTGCCGGTGGAAAACTAACTGGTTACAGGAAAATGGCTGAAAGAATTGTTGATATTGTCGCAAAGCAGTTAGGCAACAATCAACCTTGTACAACCGATTCAATTAAGTTGTCCGGAGGCGAAGTTGGTGGTTCTGTAAAGTATGAGTCTTTTGTAACGCGTAAGGCACTTGAGGGAGTAAAGTTAGGTCTTGAAAAACAAGAGGCAGAAAAAGTTATAAGACTTTACGGATCCAACATAGATTCTGTGTATCGATTCATAAGAGAAGACAAAGGAGAAGCAGAACAATATCAGCTTCCACCTTTATTGTTAGCTCAGTTAAAGTATGGGATGGAGCATGAGATGGTGACAACGCCTAGTGACTTTTTTAATCGAAGAACATCAGCGATCTTTTTTAACATTGCTTGGGTATTGAAGTGGAAAGATGCTGTTATTCACTATATGGCTAATATGAAAAAATGGTCAAGTGAAGTAAAAAAGCGTCATGAAAATAATTTAAATAATGAGCTTCAATGGGCTCAAAGTCCTTTAGAGGAAGAACGCCCTGAGAGTAGAGTCGGATAAAGAAGAGATGGTTCTTTGAGTTAAGAATATCATAACAAATCATGGTAATGTTATAATATAGTTAGACTTTATAAAAAAGGGTGATGAGTATGCTAAGTGATGAACTAGTTAAAGGGCTTAATGATCAAATGAATTATGAATTTTATGCGGCACATTCTTATTTAGCAATGGCAGCCTATTGCTCTGCAGAAAGTTATGATGGCTTTGCGAATTTCTTCTTAGTTCAAGCTGAAGAGGAACGGTTTCATGCAATGAAGTTCTATAACTTTATCAATGCATTAGGTGAGAGAGCAAAGATTCAAGCACTGCCAGAGCCTAATAATAGCTTTTCTTCTATTCTTGATGCATATGAGAAAGCATTGGTACAAGAGAAAGAAGTTACGAAAAAGATTTATCACTTATCTGACTTGGCTCTTGATGCAAGAGAGCATGCAACCATCAATTTTTTAAAGTGGTTTATCGATGAGCAGGTTGAAGAAGAAGATCTATTTGATAGCATTATTCAGAAGTTAAAACGAATTGAAAATGACAGCAATGCCTTTTTTATGCTTGATGATGAATTTTCTAAACGGTCATTTACACCTGAAGCAGAATAATAAAAAAAGTGGATCATTTGTGAGCAATCTCATAATGGTCCATTTTTTTTTGCTGTGTTATAAAAGGTAATTTTATTGCTAATGTTTAACGAAGCTTAAAGCAACAACCTCCGGAAAGGATTGTTTCATTTGTGCCTAAGGAAAAACAGTTTTTTTAGATAAATAATTAGTGGTGTTCGTTGCATATAGATTCTTAAGAGGGGGGATACGATGAACATTTCACAATTGCCAGCTGATATTATCTCCAGGCATATCGTATCAAATCGTTTAGATGTTTATTATCCACAGCTTCATCGATTGAAAGATTATACAGTACAAATGATGTTGAATGAGCGAATAAAAAAGCAAGTCATGACTATGATGAAAAAGCAGGGTTACAAAGAGAATCCTCAAACAACTATAACCGGAGGATATGAAATTAAGACTAATCAACGAGATATTGTAAGCCTTACCAATAGTCATTATTCTTATTCTGGTGGAGCGCATGGTGTTACCCTCTTAAAGTCTTTGACGATGAATATAAAGAACGGTTTCGTCTATTCATTAAAAGATTTATTTAAGCCAAGTACTGATTATAAGAATAGGCTCAACTTTTTAATAAACGAACAAATTAAAGAACGTGAATTGCCATTAATTGCTCCTTTTGAAGGCGTTTCATCCAACCAATATTATTATATTTCGGATAAAGCGCTTATTATTTACTTTCAACTATATGAATTGCTTCCTTATGCATGGGGATTTCCCTATTTTGTTATATCCGTATATGACATTCAAGACTTATTAATAGAGGATGGTGCACTCGGAAGAATGGTTTATTAACTAAGAGGTTTAGGCGATATAGGGAAAGAGGTCAAACCTTGTTAGGTTTGACCTCTTTCTAACTTTCCGTTAGGAAGCTTTATTTTAAGAATGAACGTAGCATCCAATTATGCTTTTCTAAAGATTGATGAATAGCTAATAGCATGTCCGCTGTTGTTTCGTCGCCTAAAGAATCAGCTGCTTCCATTCCATCTTTTAACTCATCGATAATTGTATTGAAATCTTCTACTAGTTCTCCAACCATAGATTCAGCGTCTTGGCTGCCTGTAGCTTCTTGGATGGATGAAGTTTCTAGAAATTCTTTCATAGTAGCAACAGGATGCCCTTTTAGAGCTAATAATCGTTCCGCTAATTCATCAATATGGGTAGACGCTTCATTGTATAATTCTTCAAATTTGTCATGTAATGTAAAGAATGCCGGCCCTTTGACATACCAATGGTAGTTGTGTAATTTAACAAAAAGTACACTCCAGTTTGCAATTTGCTTGTTTAAGATTGTAGAAACTTTTTCTTGGCTCATATCATAACCTCCTCAAATTCGCTTCACTTTACTTTTACCCATTTCATGAAAATTATAAACCATTTTTTTCATTTTCTTATAATTAAAGTTGGTAAAGTCTGTGAAAATGGCTGAGGTTTCCTTTAAGTGACAATAGTAAAAGTGGAAGTTCCGCCATGAACCTGTGTAAACATATTAGCAGCTGCTTGAAGGAGTTTATTTGCTTCATCTACATTCATCTCTGGTCGTAAATAGAATATATGTACGGCAGAGGTTGTCTGAGTCGTTACTTTTGTTCGATCTGAATCGACAATTGGACTACCGAAGGCCCCTTCGTTGTCAGCAACAATTAGCTTTCCGCTCATATCATTATTTCGACCATTAACACCTAAATAAGAGTCGCTTTCTTTTCCTAATCGTAATGAAATGTTCCCACTAATATGATCGCGATCATAAATCCCCATTGGAATACAATACTGCAAAGAAAAGAATGTATTTAAATCAACGGCAGAATGGACAAGCGGTAAGGAGTTACCTTTTTTAATTCGTCTAAAAAGTGATTCTTGAGAAGGGCGGTATCTCCCTGGATTCATATTAAGCGTTTTGAATATGTTTCTCCATTCTGCAATTCCTTTATAATCAATGAGCTCTTTAGTTTCTAATTCAAATCTTAATGTTTCTTGAAAAAACTGTAAACGTCCTTTTAACATTTGAGGTGAATCACTAATCACGATATGATTGTATAAGATTACTCCTAATTTAAACGTTGGAAGTTTAGAGGAGATGGATTGATCAATAATTACGTTTACCATATATAGGCCTCCTAGCATGTATTGCTTTACATTTTAGCATAAGGGAGGAAAAGGGAGAAGAAAGGTGATTGACCAATGACACTTGCCCAATTAAAGGATGAGCTTATTGCATATAGTAAAACAATAGGAGTCGATAAAATTGGTTTTGCATCTGCAGATCCATTTGCCGAATTAAAAAATCGACTACTAACTCAGCAACAGCTTGGGTATCAATCTGGTTTTGAAGAATCCGATATTGAAAAGAGAGTTTATCCTGAGAAGTTGCTTCAAGGTGCAAGAACCATAATATCGATCGCTCTTGCATATCCATCTAAGATGTCTAACTCACCTAGAAATACGAAAGAAGAACGGAGAGGGATATTCTGTCGTGCCTCGTGGGGAAAAGACTATCACGATATTTTAAGAGATAGATTGAAGAAACTTGAAATTTTTCTCAAGGAACGTGCTCCAGAAGCGAAGACCATTTCAATGGTTGATACAGGAGAGCTTTCAGACCGTGCTGTTGCAGAACGAGCCGGAATTGGCTGGAGTGGCAAGAACTGCGCCACTATAACTCCAGAATTCGGTAGTTATGTTTATTTAGGAGAGTTAGTAACGACTCTTCCCTTTGAACCTGATACACCAATGATAGAACAATGCGGGTCTTGTACGAAATGTATTGATGCTTGTCCAACTGGAGCCCTCGTTCAAGGTGGCCAGTTAGATTCAAATAAATGCATTGCTTTCTTAACACAAACAAAAGATTTTCTTCCAGACCAATATCGAAAAAAGTTAGGAAATCGACTATATGGTTGTGATACATGTCAGCAAGTATGTCCTGAGAATAAAGGAAAAGATTTTCATAACCACCCGGAGATGGAACCAGATCCCGAGATTGCTAAGCCCAAACTAATCCCTCTTCTTACAATAAGTAATCGTGAGTTTAAAGAGAGGTTTGGACACATTTCTGGTTCATGGCGTGGGAAAAAGCCAATTCAAAGAAATGCAATCATTGCCCTTGCTCATTTCAAAGATCAGCAAGCTTTGCCTATTTTAGCGGATCTCCTAAAGAAAGATCCTCGCCCCGTTATAAGAGGAACGGCTGCCTGGGCTATAGGTGTAATAGGGAGCATCGAAGAGAAAAGGCTGCTTGATGAAGTGAAAAACACCGAAAAAGACGATAAAGTGCTACGAGAGATCGATAAAGGACTAAATATAATGGAATATAAGGAATAGTCGTCTAGCACAAAACTGGTTTAATAATGTAAGATGAGGAATAGATTGGACAATCGGAAGGAAGGGATTAGATGACAACGCAAATACCTCATTATGTCACAGAAATGAATAGTCCCCTAGGTGCTCTTACGATCGTTGCAACAGATAAAGGCGTTTGTCATATTCATTTTGGCGAATTAACTAAATGTATGGCAACTTTAAAAGCCTGGCTAACAAAACAAGGCAGAAAAGGCGATCTTATTCCCTGTGAGAATACTTTAAAGCCTATCTGTGAGCAGTTACAACAATACTTCTCAGGTGAGAGAACAAGATTTAGTGTTCCACTTGATTTGTGTGGAACTGAATTCCAAAAGAAAGTTTGGAATACGTTAAGCGAAATTGAATATGGTGAAACGAAATCATACAAAGAAATTGCCCAAAAAGTAGGTGCTCCTAAAGCAGTTCGTGCGATAGGTGGAGCCAATAACCAAAATCCAGTCCCTATTATTATCCCATGTCATCGTGTGATAGGGAGTAACGGAAATATGGTTGGATATGGTGGAGGGCTTGATAAAAAAGAACTTCTGTTAAGTTTAGAAGGTGCAATTGAAAAAATATCGTAAGAAGAGTGAGCGAGTGAGCGCATCACTCCTTTTTTTATTTGTAAGGACTGCTTCTTCTAGAGATATTGTCGTTGATTGATGTAACTCCAGACCCTTTCTCTGCTTAGATTAGGATTACTAAAAATACCTAGGAAAGCATAGGTTTTTTAGTGGAAGGGGAAGTGATCTATGAAGAAAAACATAGTAAAACAATTACATGATCTTATTGAGAAACGAAATAGACAATATGTTGAAGAAAGCAGAGACGAAAAGGATGAAGTGGTTGAACGAAAAATTAGAATGCATAGGAAGAGAGGAGCTGAAATTGTTAAAGCGCGTGTAGAAGGAGATATTTTACGTAGTTCACGTATAGGCGATGAGCTTGTAGTCGATTATGGTCTACACTCTGAGTTTCTTATACAATTACATGATCAGTTGTACATTGAAGAACTAAGAGAAGGGAGGAGAGCTTCTTTTAAGAATGATGAACTAACATTGGATCAAGCTCATCACCATTATGAGGAAGAGAAACAAGCGTTAAAGTCACCAAGACAAAATATAGAGCACCGAAGTCAAGCTCTAAGAGCTTATAATCGAAGAGACGCGGTTAGATATGCAGAGCGTTGGTGGGATGATTATAATCCAGAATATAGGAAATTCACCGATAACTGTACCAATTTTATTTCTCAGTGTCTAAGTGCGGGTGGTGCGCAAATGGCTTGGCACTCAGATAGAGCAAAGGGTTGGTGGTATAGTGGTGACAATTGGAGTTTAAGTTGGGCAGTGGCTCATTCGTTTAGATGGTATTTAAGTGGTGCGAAAACTGGTTTCCGCGGTGAGGAAAGACAAAGTGCCTTGGAACTTGTACCAGGAGATATTATTTGCTATGACTTTGATGGTGATGGACGTTGGCAACATACAACCATCGTAGTCGCTAAAGATGCAAACGGGGAGCCGTTAGTGAATGCACAAACGGCTAATAGTAGAATGCGCTATTGGAAATATGAAGATTCAACAGCTTGGACCCCGAATATCAAATATAAGTTCTTTCATATAATAAATTAAAAATGAGGAATGCTTTAATAAAGTTTGTCATGAAATGCTTAAGAGAGCAATTTATGTGAACGAGCTGAATTAGAGCATTCCTTCTTTACGTTTCTTCTTTTCCTAAGAGGTGTTATAATGGATTTTGTCGTATTATAGGTAGGATGTAATAGCAAGAACAAAGTATGAGAGAAATTGAGGTGTATGCACGTGGGTTTACATATCGTGCTTTATCAACCAGAAATTCCAGCGAATACAGGAAATATCGCTCGAACATGTGCGGGGACTAATACAACTTTGCACTTAATTCGTCCTCTAGGCTTTTCTACTGATGATAAAATGTTAAAGCGAGCTGGTTGTGATTATTGGCCAAGTGTTACTATTAAGTATTATGACTCAATGGACGAGCTTTTCACATCATATCCAAATGGTGAGTTTTATTTTATTGAAACGTTTGGAACAAAGAACTATAGTGAATTTGATTATTCTAACAATGATCTAGATCATTTCTTTGTATTTGGGAAAGAAACAACTGGAATACCAAAGGAGATTGTTGAAAAGCGGATTGATCGTTGTTTTCGGATTCCTCAAACAGATAAGATTCGCTCATTGAATTTATCTAATACAGCAGCAATCGTCATTTATGAAGCGATTCGCCAACAAGGCTTTCAAAATTTATCATAATGTAAAAATCGACCAGACTCATAAGAGCTTGGTCGATTTTCAAAAAAATAAAGAGGTTGTTAGTTCTTGTGCGGATTGTCTTCATAGCCTGCAGTGAAAATAGCAGTCAAGAAAACAATACTAACACCAAGGATGAGTAATGTACCCATTTAAATTCCTCCTTGTCACAAATCATAAATTTATTATAAAGCAATTCTCTTCAGAAAGAAATGGGAAGAAGAGATTTGTATCTGATTAGTCATATTTCCACTGTGAAGGAGTTCGCTTCTAGTAATAAGTAGATAGGAGAAATATCTATGTCAAATCGCTATATCACAAGCCATTTTCCTCTAATATCTATTCTTCTCTATAGTTTGGCGTTTGCTATTTTTTCTCAAGGATTTATTTTAACACAATTGGTCGACCTAGGGATCTACAATGGAATGCTTGAATTTATTTCAGAGAGTGGCATAAAAATAACAATACTTTTTTTAATGCAATTATTTTTCTTTATGGTGTTTTCAGCGTTAAAATTAATTGCCGATACAATGATTGAGCTATCAATGCTCTTTTTTTCAAAGGATGAAGAAGGCAATGAATTAAATAAAGTGAGAGCAGGATCATGGATCTTTCTCGCCTCAAGTATTATTGCTCTTTTTCTTGCCCAGTATCTCTTGGTGCTAGTCGTTGTGTTTGTTATAGCGACCTTGGCGTACTTTATCTTCCTTGTATATAAGATCAGCGATACTTTGACTTTAGCTGGTTTAATAGGGTTTATCTTCTTTCAAATCATCTTTTGGAGCGTTTTTATCTTAGCTATTGTTCTTGCGATGGTAAAACTTTATAACAGCTTTATGGCTAGTTTGCCATTTTAGCTAACGTGATCAGGATGAAACCATTGGTTTCATCCTTTTTGAATATACAAATGATACATTCTTATTCTAAAGCCTTTTTTTGAAAGTTTGAGGACAAGCGCCAATTCAAAGTACATGCAATTATCATATCTTACTATTAAACGACAAATAGGGAGTGATAGTAGAATGGGAAAAAAGAAACACCATAAAAAAAAGGTAAAGGATCTTGGGAATATTAGTATAAATCAAGTTGTTAAAGTAAATTGTGGATGTAGTTCGAGAAAGAAAGTTGAAACGAAAGACAAAGAAGACAAAAGAGGAAAAGTTTGTAAGTGTAGTGGCTTTGTAAATGGAGAGTTTATCGTTGCTAATATATGTCCTGGTTGTAAACTTGATGGGAGTTTTGTTACGTTCACGTTTGACGAAGTTAACTTTACAGCTACAAGCATAAGTAAACCGGAATGTTTTACAATACAAAATGAAACCTATTTATCTACTTCTGGATTAGGAGTAGTTCAATTCAACGGAGAAATGTTTGACGTATTTTATACTTTTTCATTATCAGACTTACCCTCTGAGCCGGAAATAGCTTCTCTAATACTGACAGGTACGGATTCAACAGGCAATACTTTTCTCTTTGGGATCTTAGAAGAGATCTTTGGTGATGATTTATTGAATGTGACTCCTTGCCATGGTTCTAATTGCTCTTCTAAACATAGTCGTCCATCACACTATAAAATGACAAGAAGCTTTAAAAGAAATACAACAAATAAACCATGCGCGAGAATGGTTATTAGTCAGGGTGGGCAAATTGAAGAGTTTGATTTAACGAAATAGACAAAAGGCAAGCCGGCGAAAAGGCTTGCCTTTTGAATTAAATACCTAGTTCATTAACTCTCTCCAAATTTCCAAATGTGGGGCTCGATCAGAAATATGAGCAATACTCGACCATTTATCTTTTCCGACCCAAACGCCGGTTGTGTATTGATCGGTTAGGCCAACAAACCATAGATCAAAGTAATCGCTTGAAGTACCTGTTTTTCCACCTGAATAAGGTGTGTTGACTTGAGCCCTTCTAGCAGTACCAGTTGTCATAACTTCAGCTAATAACTTTCTCATTTTGTCATTTGTTTGTTTACTCCATACCTCTATTTCTTTTTGGTCCCAACTATAAAGCAGATTTCCTTCTTTGTCCGTTACTTGTTTGATTCCATATGCTTTGTGGTAGGAACCCTCATGGGCGAAAGTGGTATAAGCTCTTGTAAGTTCTAGAGGGGTTACTCCATACGTAAAGCCTCCTAATCCAGAAGCGAGTCGGTGTTCATCAGAATCAACTTTTGCGAAAGCAAACGGTTCTAGATAGGAAAAAGCAGTGTCAATTCCAACTCTGTCCATAATACGAACAGCAGGGGTGTTATAGGAATGTTTTAGAGCGGTTGAAAGTGGGACCACTCCGTATTGACCGCCTCCATAATTTTGTGGACAGTACGGTTTACCGTTCTCTTCTATACATAAGTTATCTGCATTGATCGTACTTTGAATAGGAACTTGATATTCTTCTAAATATGGTGCATACACAAGCAATGGTTTAATTGCAGAAGCGGGTTGCCGATACATTTGAAATCCGCGATGGAAATCAAATTTTTGATACTCTTTTCCTCCTGTTAAGGCAATGAGTTCATTCGTTTGATGATCAATGACTACAGCAGAAGATTGAATATCATGCTCTGGTACGTGACGATGAATGGCTTTAATAGCTAAGTTTTGAACAAATGGGTCCAGTGTTGTTTCGATGTGGATACCTTGTTGAAGTAGATCCTGGACACGTTCATTCAACGATTGCTCAATAAGACGTTTTTCATCGTCTGAATTTGTGCTGTTGAACTTGTGATTGAACCCTTCGCTTTCGCCAATTAAGTCAATAAATTCTTGATGAATGTATGTGACATAATCAGAATGTAAATCAATTTTTTGTCTGACAGTCAAAGTAACATTTTCCATAAGAGCTGCTTCGTATTGTTCTTCTGAAATAAAGGTTAACTCTAACATTTTTTGTAAGATCCAAGCTTGTCTTAAAGAAGTACGATCACTATGCTTAATTGGGTCATAATGGCTTGGGTTGTTAGGAACAGCACTTAAAAATGCAGCTTCAGCAAGTGTTAAACGTTCACTTGGTTTGTTAAAATAATATCTACTAGCAGCTTCAATGCCATAAACCCCATTACTGAAATAAACGGAATTTAAATAAAGCTCTATAATCTCTTGTTTTGAGTAATTTTTTTCAATTTCATGAGCGTATAGAATTTCACTCATTTTGCGGTTATAGGATTGTTCATGGGTAAGAAAAAGATTACGTGCAAGTTGCTGGGTCATCGTACTAGCGCCTTCTTCAATATTTTCATGTTTAGCATTAGAAGCAATTGCTCTTACAATGGCTATAGCATCATATCCTTTATGTTCAAAGAAGCGTTGATCTTCCGTAGCGATGAAGGCATCAATGACTAATGCCGGAAGTTCATCATAAGGCAGATACACTCGATTTTCGTCTCGGAAAATTTCGCTAATTACATCTCCATTACGATCTAGCATGAGACTGTTGCTTGAAAGAGTAATGTCTCTTACATTAACATGGTCATCTATAACATCTGATAAAGTTCTGATGTTTTTTACCTCTGCACTTACTTCGATAATTAAAAAGATATAAACTACAAATATAAGGCCAATAATTGTCCAACCTGTTGAAGATTTCATCATTTCACACACTCTTTTCGACATTTACTACACGTATTGTACCATTAAAAAATTTTTTTAGGTTATGGAAACAGTAAGGAAAGTCAAATTGTGAGGAAGAAATCAAAAAGTGATGCATGTTCACTTTCCTTTTTGCATATGGTTTATTAATCTCGCTCTTGACCACGAGGATGGAGGTACCTTACATGACTATATTAAAAAAGATTGAGCATTTCAGAGAAGAAGAGGAACGTTTAAAGTGGGAAGGAACATTTGCTGACTATTTAGACCTGTTGAAGGAGAAGCCGTGGGTTGCCCAAACTGCTCACTCCCGTGTTTATAATATGATTAAAGATGCTGGAGTTGAAGAAGTAAACGGTAAAAAAGAGTATACGTTTTTTAAAGATCAACTTTATGGTGTGGAAGAGTCGCTTGAGAAGCTAGTAGAGGAATATTTCCACTCTGCAGCAAAGAGATTGGATGTAAGAAAACGGATCTTATTATTAATGGGACCCGTTAGTGGTGGTAAATCAACACTTGTCACAATGTTAAAACGTGGGCTAGAGCAGTATTCAAGAACAGAAAATGGGGCTGTTTTTGCCATTAAAGGCTGCCCAATGCATGAAGACCCTCTTCACTTAATACCGAACCACCTTCGCAAAGATTTCTATGAAGAGTATGGAATTAAGATTGAAGGTAATCTATCACCGTTAAATATGATGCGGGTAGAAGAGGAATATGGTGGAAGAATTGAAGATGTTATCGTTGAGCGAATTTTCTTTTCTGAAGATAAGCGCACGGGGATTGGAACGTTTAGTCCTTCTGATCCGAAGTCTCAAGATATTGCCGATTTAACTGGAAGTATTGACTTTTCGACAATTGCTGAGTATGGTTCTGAGTCAGATCCAAGAGCGTATCGATTTGATGGTGAGTTAAATAAGGCGAATAGAGGGATGATGGAGTTTCAGGAAATGTTAAAGTGTGATGAAAAGTTCCTTTGGCATTTACTCTCGCTTACACAGGAAGGGAATTTTAAAGCGGGCCGTTTTGCTTTAATTAGTGCAGATGAGTTAATTGTCGCTCATACGAATGAATCAGAGTATAAATCTTTTATTGCTAATAAGAAAAATGAAGCTTTACATTCACGGATTATAGTGATGAAAGTCCCTTATAATTTGAAGGTTAGTGAAGAAGAAAGAATTTATAAGAAGATGATTGAAGAGAGTGATCTAGCTCATGTTCATATTGCTCCACATGCTTTAAAGGTTGCCGCCATCTTTACCATTTTAACAAGATTAAAAGAACCGAAGAAACAAGGAATTGATCTTTTAAAGAAAATGCGTCTTTACAATGGCGAAAGTGTAGAAGGCTTTAACTCACAAGATTTAGCTGAATTAAAGGTTGAAGATCCGGATGAAGGAATGAGTGGAATTGACCCACGTTACGTGATTAACCGTATTTCTTCAGCGATTATTAGAAAGCAGCTCACGTCTATCAATGCACTTGATGTGCTTCGGTCTATTAAAGAAGGATTAAGTGAACATGCTTCTATTACGAAAGAAGATCGTGAGCGTTATATGGACTTTATTGCAGTTGCAAGAAAAGAATATGATACGATTGCTAAGAAAGAAGTACAGAAAGCTTTTGTCTACTCTTATGATGAGTCTGCTAAAACATTGATGGATAACTATCTTGATAATGTTGAAGCTTATTGTAATAAGAATAAGCTTCGTGATCCTCTAACGGGTGAAGAGATGACTCCAGATGAAAAACTAATGCGTTCAATTGAAGAACAAATTGGTATTTCTGAAAATGCTAAGAAGGCTTTTCGTGAAGAGATCTTAATTCGTATTTCGGCTTATGCAAGAAAAGGAAAGAAATTTGATTACAATTCGCATGAGAGGTTAAGGGAAGCGATTCAGAAGAAACTATTTGCGGATCTAAAAGATATCGTGAAAATCACTACTTCAACAAAGACTCCTGATGAGTCACAGTTAAAGAAAGTCAATGAAGTTATTGCGAGATTAATTGATGAACATGGGTATAACTCAACATCTGCTAATGAGCTTCTTCGTTATGTTGGAAGTCTACTAAATAGGTAAACGAAAACAGACAGTTTCAAAAGTCTGTTCGGGAGCGTCTCAAATGGTCAATATCAGACCTTTGAGACGCTCCCTTTATTTAAGTGCCATGACTAATGGAAACATGTTACAATGATTGAAAGATAGAAGTGTCTCTTATTGATGAGATATCTGTACTATTTTTAGTCGGAGGGTAAAAAAACGTGAAAGAGAATAGTAAAGTTGTGTGGTGGGAATGGGTTAAAATATTCCTCATTGCCTTTACTTTTGCGACCGTTATACGAATGTTTTTATTTACGAGTTATGAAGTACAAGGCGAATCAATGATGCCTAATGTATTTGATGGAGAGCGATTCATTGTAAATAAGATTGGTTATGAATTTAAAGAGCCCGAACGATTTGATTTAGTTGTTTTTCATGCAAATGAACAAGACGATTATATTAAACGCGTGATCGGGTTACCAGGAGATACAGTTTATTATAAAGATGATATTTTGTATATTAATAATGAGGCGATTGACGAGCCATTTCTACAAGAAAAGATTGAAGAGTATAAATGGGGACCGTATACTCCTAACTTTGCTTTTCCAATGACTATCCCAGAAGGATTTGTTTTTGTCCTAGGTGACAATCGTCAAAATAGTCTTGATAGTAGAAGGTTTGGGCCGATTTCTTATGAACAAATAGTTGGCAAAGTTGATTTGCGTTTTTGGCCTCTGAATGAAGCAGGTGTTATTCAATAATAAGATGAGGGGATTGTCGTACTTTTTCGGCGATCTTTTTTTGTTTTTTAAAGAACTTTCTATTAAGATTTATTATTTTGCTTGTCCAATTTATGAAATCAGAAGATTTGTCAGAATTTATTAGCAACTCTCCTCCCTGTCTGCATAGGATAAAGTAAGCCACTTTATTAAAAGCTTACTTCTCTACCGCGACTCGAGACCATCTTATGCTAGTAAACTGAATTATGTGAATGTATTTACGTGAAAACTTTGAATAGGTGTTGGATAAGAAATAAAGGGAGGGGAATCACATGGCGAACAATAATCAACGTCAATTTGTCGTGTCACAAGAAAACTGGTCTCTTCATCGAAAAGGACATCAAGACCAGCGACGTCATCAAGAAAAGGTTCAAGAAGCAATCAAAAGAAACTTGCCAGATCTTGTCAGCGAAGAGAATATTGTCATGTCGAATGGTCGAGATGTGATTCGGATTCCAATTCGTTCTTTAGACGAATACAAAATTCGTTATAACTATGATAAAACGAAACATGTAGGCCAAGGCCAGGGGGACAGTAAGGTAGGCGATGTAGTTGCAAGAGACCCGAACGCAAAGAAACAACAAGGCCCTGGGAAAGGGCAAGGGGCAGGAGACCAAGCAGGAGAGGATTATTCGGAGGCGGAAGTTTCGATTATGGAGCTTCAAGAAATGCTTTTCCAAGAATTAGAGTTACCTAATCTCCAGAAGAAAGAAGAAGATGAAATTATTATTGAAGATATTGATTTCAATGATATTCGTAAAAAAGGTTTAATGGGGAATATTGATAAGCGTAGAACGATCTTATCTGCTATTAAAAGAAATGCGCTTGAAGGAAGACCAGGATTAATTCCAATTTATAATGATGATCTTCGTTTTAAAACGTGGAATGAAGTGACCAAACCAGAATCGAAAGCAGTCGTTATTGCTATGATGGATACAAGTGGCTCAATGGGACGTTGGGAAAAATATATGGCGCGCAGCTTTTTCTTTTGGATGACACGTTTCTTAAGAACAAAGTATGAAACAGTTGATATTGAGTTTATTGCACACCATACAGAAGCAAAAGTCGTATCTGAAGAAGACTTTTTCTCTAAAGGTGAGAGTGGAGGGACTATTTGTTCTTCTGCTTATCGAAAAGCTTTAGAAGTAATCGATAACAAGTATGATCCTAAACGATACAATATTTACCCATTCCATTTTTCTGATGGAGATAACTTAACATCTGATAACGCGCGTTGCTTAAAGTTAGTCGAGCAACTCATGGATGTTTCGAGTATGTTTGGCTATGGTGAAGTGAATCAATACAGTCGCCATTCGACATTAATGAGTGCTTATAAAAACATTGATGATATTCGCTTCCGTCATTACATCCTGAAGGAAAAAGGCGATGTCTATCATGCGATGAAGACATTCTTTAAGAAGGAAGAAGAAGCTTTGGCTTAAGAACTAACAAATAAAATACAGGGATGGATCAAAGTTGATCTGTCCTTTTTTCTTTTATTCGTAATCTTCTATGCGTTTGGATCTTTCTAAATGAATTGGTTCAAAACAATCTTTTAAAAAAGATCTATCATGGAGACTTCACAGTTTTGTTCGAACAAAAAAGTTTGATAAACTAAAAAGTAGGGAAACTTGTTAACAATTATTATGACATTAATAATTTGAATAGAAATGAAAGGAATTTTGTACGATGCTAAAGAGATATAATCGTAATGAACCTTTTAGGTATGAATTTGGGAAGCCTATTCGCTGCGAAGTGCTCGTTATGAATGAACCAGAACGTGTATATGATGCAGAGGTAATAAATATGAGTCCTAAAGGGGTGCAACTTTATATAAACAAGAATGTACTTGAAAGTGATCGTGTCAAAGCTATAAAAATCAAAGTTCAACTAAATTCAAATCTGTTACTTTTAGCGGGTGAGATTGTTTGGAGAAAAAATTACTTGAAAGGTCTTTTGTATGGAGTATCTTTAGAAAAAGGAGATACCGAACAAATCATTATTGAAGAACTGAAAAAGTACAGTAAAAGCGAAGGGAAATAATAAGAATGTCCATTATTAACACTCTATCCACTAAGGTAGAGGTTTTTTTATGTTCTTAATAGAGCCATTTTCTCATTGTAAAAAATGCCTATTCCTGTAATGATATAATAGTAGTACATTAGAGTCGGGGTGGAATCATGCAGCTAACAAAGAGTGAAAGATATACGGTGAGTTTAGTCCTGTTAGGTGGAGGAGGATTGTTTTTATTAGTTTTTCTCCAAGGGTTATATGCAGGGACATTTGAGGTGCAGAATCACCTAGTTCTACATACATTATTAGAATTAATCAGTATTGCTGTTTCCGTTTCCATTTTCATTTATGGTTGGTTAACCTATCCTTTTACTCAATCGAGAGTATTGCTATTTTTCGCTTTAACTTTTTTAATGGTTGCCATTTTTGATGTTCTTCACACTTTTATTTTTCCGGGAATGCCTTTTTTTCCTGATGAAAATACACAGGCGACAATTTGGTTGTGGATGCTAGCGAGGTTAACCGAATCTATTGCCTTTATTGTAGGTCTTTATTTATTAAAGAAAAGTAAGGCGTTAAGTAGGAAGTATCAGAAGTATACATGGTTAATGCTTTTTAGTTTTGTACCACTGATCAGTTCCTATTTCATAATTGTTTACGCTGAATATTTACCAATATTAATAACAAATGAAGGAACAACACTAGTAAAAAAAGCGTTAGAATTAGCTGTTGTCATTGTCCACTTAGGGGCAATTATTTTTATTTGGCGTGATTATAAAAGAAACAAAAGTATCTTTTTATTAAATTTAATGAGAGCTTGCTTCTTCCTAATCTTTTGTGGGGTTACTATGGTGTTGTATTTAACAATTGAAGATCTTACACACCTTGCTGGTCATGTATATAAAGTGGTAGGATACTTCTTTATTATGAAAGCCTTTTATTATGCCACTATAAAGTTGCCTCTTGAACATAAAAAGCAGACAGAAGAGAAACTGCAAGACATCGAAAGCGAATTAGAATCGCTTTTTAAAAATACCGATGATGCTATTTTTATCTATAATTTAAATGATAAAGTGTTGGTAAGGAGGAATCCTGCTTTTACAAAGATGTTCGGTTATGATGAGCATGAACCATTGACAGTGAATGAACTTATCCCTGAAGAACGAAACGAAGAATTTTTCCAATTAATTGAAGTGCTAAAGAGCGGAAAATCAATTATTGATTATAAGACTGTTCGTCAAGATAAAAAGAAAAGGCTAATTGATGTTAGTATGACTGTTTCTCCAATAAAAAGATTTGAGGGTGAAATACTATGCGCTTCCATTTTGCGAAATATTACAGAACAAACTAAAGCGCAAAAGGCTCTTCAAGAAGCGAGACAAGAGCTTCAAGAAACAATAGCGCAACATCACGGCATTATTTACAAATTCAAAAAAATAGACAATGAATTTATTATTACTTTAATTGATGGGAAACTACTCTCCGAGAATAATATTTTACCAGGTAAATTAATAGGGAAACCAATTGACATTTTATATAATGACTATGAAGCTGAGAGGTTATCTACATATAATGAAAGAGCTTGGCAAGGTGAGAAATTAGAATATCAATTTGAGCTTCCTTCAGATGACTTAATCTTTTTAGCAACTCTCGAACCGATCACACGAAATGGAGAGATTGTTGAAGTACTTGGAAATGTAATAGATATTACAACACTAATCAAAACGGAAGAACTACTTCGAAGAACGGAGAAACTATCAGTAGTAGGTGAACTTGCTGCAGGATTTGCTCATGAAATTAGAAACCCTTTAACGACGATTAAGGGATTCATTCAACTAATCGAAAAGGAAAAAAATGAGAAGAATGCAGAATATATTAACATTATGTTAAATGAAATCGATCGCCTTGAAATGATCACGAATGAATTTATGGTTGTTGCAAAGCCGCAAGTGATTAATTATCAAATGGAGTGTGTACAAGCTTTTATCAAAGATGTTACCCAGTTTCTTCAGCCGCAAGCGCTTTTAAAAAATGTAGAAATGAAACTAGTTGTTGATCAAGAAATTCCGCATATCTATTTTGATCGAAATCAAATGAGGCAAGTACTTATAAATCTCTATAAGAATTCAATGGAAGCAATGAAAAGTGGTGGTATGATTACAACACATGTAACAATTGTAGAGCAATTTGTATCAATTGCCATTGCAGACGAAGGAGCAGGCATTCCTGAGAACTTAATTCCACGGTTAGGAGAACCTTTTTATACGTTAAAAGAAAAGGGTACAGGCTTAGGGTTAATGGTTAGCAAAAAAATTATAGATACTCATCAAGGGAGTTTGTTAATAAAAAGTGAATTAAATGTCGGAACAACGATGACAATTATGTTACCGATAAATCGAAAAGCAACGGAGGTTAACGATGATTAGATTTGCAGTCATTGGAACAAACTGGATCACTGAAAATTTTATTAAAGCAGCAAGGAAAGTAGAAGGCTTTGAGTTAACGGCTGTTTATTCAAGGACAAAAGAAAGAGGGCAATTATTTGCAGACCAATATAATGCGCCTTTTGTCTATACAAGTTTAGAAGAAGTAGCGACAAGTAGTGAAGTAGATGCCGTATACATAGCGAGTCCTAATTCCCATCATGCAAATCAAGCGATTTTGATGATGAATAATGGTAAGCATGTCCTTTGTGAGAAGCCACTTGCTTCTAATACAGCCGAAGTAGAGAGAATGATTACCTGTGCAAAGGAAAATGACGTACTATTAATGGAAGCATTAAAGACAACGTTTGTTCCAAATTTTAATGAAATCAAAAAACATATCAAGAAAATTGGAACGGTTAGGCGATATGTTTCTAGCTATTGTCAATACTCTTCACGATATGATCGTTATAAAGCTGGTGAACAGCTAAATACATTTGATCCTCAATTTTCTAATGGTGCTCTAATGGATTTAGGCGTGTATTGTGTATATCCTTTAGTTGCTCTATTTGGAGAACCTAAGCAAGTTCTTGGGCAATCGTACATGCTAGAATCGGGGGTTGATGGTGAAGGAAGTTTACTATTGAAATATGATCAGATGGAAGCTGTAATCATGTACTCGAAAATTTCAAACTCTTATCTTCCTTCAGAGATACAAGGTGAGGAAGGAAGTATTCTGATCGATCATATGAATCCGCCTAAGGGACTGAAGATTCAATATCGTAATGGTACGTCTGAGCAAATTAGTTTGCCTCAAGATGAACATTCAATGTTGTATGAAATAGAGGAATTTATTTCATTAGTAAAGAATAATGAAAAGGAATCAAATATTAATACTTATGAGAATTCACTCATAACTGCTCGCATTTTAGAAGAGGCTAGAATGAAAATGAACATTGTTTATCCAGCAGATCGAGCCAATAAAGATTAATTACTGAAGCATTTTTTAGAGGAGGATAATTTTTAAAAGAGTAACTAACTTTTTTGAAATTATTCTCTTTTTCTATAGTCTAGAAAAGGCATGGTGATTGTTTAGAATACTAGAGCATATATTTATATTGAGCACCTTTAGTGTAATTTACATGAACTGATGACGTCGGGAACTTTTAGATACTTAGCGAATTGTATAAGAATCTGATAGCCTTTCTAAATAAGAAAAGGAGGGATTTGCGTTGGTTGAAAAGCTTACCAAGAACTTCTTTCTCTACTTATCAAAAAGCAAAGTACTGAATAAAGGTGCAAAGCGATGGGGATTACGATTGGGAGCTTCTCAAGTCGTTGCTGGAGTTTCTATAGAGAGCGTCATCAAATCTGTAAAAGAGCTCAATGACAAAGGATTAGTCTGTACGGTTGATCATTTAGGAGAATTTGTATTTAAGAAAGAAGAAGCAGTGCAGGCAACAACCGTTTGTGTGGATACACTTGAAGCAATTTCGGAAGCCGGTGTCAAATGTAATTTATCTGTAAAGTTAACCCAGCTTGGGTTAGATATCGATAAAAGGCTCTGTTTGGACAATATGAATCGTATATTAGATACGGCAAGACGGACAAATAATTTTGTGAGAATTGATATGGAAGACTATACCCATTACCATCAAACTCTAGAAATGCTTAAAGAGCTTCGTAGAAAGTATAATAATGTTGGAACTGTCATACAAGCTTATCTATATAGTGCTAAAGATGATTTGGAAAAATTAAAGGGGATTCCATTGCGCCTTGTGAAAGGCGCTTATAAGGAATCTGCTAAAGTGGCCTTTCAAGATAAGAAGAAAATTGATGCTAACTATATGAAGATTATTAAGCAACATTTATTAACAGGAAGCTATACGGCTATTGCGACACATGATCACAGAATCATAGAACAAGTAAAAGAGTTTTGCCATCAGAACAACATTCCTCGCAATCAATTCGAATTCCAAATGTTATACGGGTTTCGGAAGGAGTTACAAGAAGAGATTGCACGGCAAGGATATACAATGAGGGTGTATGTACCTTTTGGGAAAGACTGGTATGGGTATTTTATGAGGAGATTAGCAGAAAGACCACAGAATGTTTCGTTTGCTCTAAAAGGATTTCTTTCAAGAAAGTAGAATGATCATGAAAAAAGTTGTAACGATTGTTACGACTTTTTTCAAAATATGTATACGTACAAAGACGTTGTAGTTAACCGGAAGGGGATACGTTATGAATAAACATACTAAAGTTTCAGTTGTAGGAGTCCCGATGGATTTAGGACAAGTTCGTCGTGGAGTTGATATGGGACCTAGTGCAATGCGATATGCAGGATTAATTGAGGGAATCAAAGAATTAGGTTTTGATGTAGTAGATTATGGAGATATTACGATTCATCGTTCTTCGAATGGGAGTAAGCAAGAGCAGAACTTGAAGAACTTACAGGAAGTAATTAAAACAAGTGAGGAACTATGTAGAGATCTTGACCAAATTCTTTCAAAAGGAGGTTTCCCGCTTGTTTTAGGTGGTGACCATAGCATGAGTATCGGATCAATTGCAGGGATAAGTAAGCATTATAAGAATTTAGGTGTCATCTGGTATGATGCACATACCGACTTAAATACAGCAGACACGTCACCATCTGGTAATATTCATGGAATGCCACTAGCAATTAATTTAGGCTTAGGACATCCACTGTTGACTGAAATTGGAGGATATTCACCTAAGGTTAAGAGAGAGAATATCGTTATTATCGGGGCAAGATCGATTGATGAAGGTGAGAGGGAATTAATTAAACAAGAAGGTATAAAAGTTTTTACAATGCATGAAATTGATCGTAAAGGAATGACAGCTGTCATGGAAGAAGCAATCTCCTACTTGAAAGATCGAACAGATGGTGTTCACTTAAGTCTTGATCTAGATGCTTTAGACCCTGTCGATGCACCAGGTGTAGGGACACCGGTATTGGGGGGAGTTACATATCGTGAAAGTCATTTAGCAATGGAGATGTTAGCTGAGTCAGGGATGATAACATCAGCAGAGTTTGTTGAAGTGAACCCCATTTTGGACAATAAAAATCAAACCGCTGACATCGCTGTAGAATTAGTGGCTTCTCTACTAGGAAAAAAATTAATTTAAGTGTATAATTATGTTTCTTGTAAAGTGGAGGAGGTTTTATTTTGACAGGAAAAAACAGACAAAAGGTAAATACATCAGCGCAGAATAGGACTATCGCTAATTATTTACGATTCATTATTCCTTCCTTAGTGGGAGTATTTTTATTCATGGTTCCTTTAAAGGTGAACGGTGATATAACGATTCCTGTTGCCTTTTTGGCAAAACAAGTTGAAGGATTGTTACTACATGCTTTGCCGACAGTAATGACAGTCATTTTACTAATAGTAGCATTATTAACTGCATGGATGACTTTACTAAAGCCTTCTTTCATAGAAGATAAGCCTTTCATGAAAAGTCTTTTTCAAGTCCATCCATCATGGCTTTTCATTCGAATTCTAGGATTTATATTTGCGGTAATGACATTGCTTAAATTAGGTCCAGAGTGGGTCTGGTCAGGCGATACAGGTGGGCTTTTATTATTTGAATTGATACCATTATTGTTTACCATCTTTCTCTTTGCGGGATTATTCTTACCTTTGTTATTAAACTATGGGTTGCTTGAATTCTTCGGTGTCATGCTTAATAAGGTTATGAGGCCAGTATTCACGTTGCCAGGTCGTTCTTCCATTGATTGCTTAGCTTCTTGGATGGGAGATGGAACAATAGGTGTTCTGCTTACAAATAAACAATACGAAGAAGGTTTTTATACAAAACGAGAGGCCGCTGTTATAGGGACAACTTTCTCTGTTGTATCCATTACCTTTAGTATCGTCATTTTAACATATATGAATTTAGAACATTTATTTATCCAATATTATTTAACGATAGTATTAGCGGGTTTTGTCGCTGCTGTTATTTGTCCGCGGATTCCTCCTTTATCGAGAAAGCCAAATACTTATATCGTTGAAGGCAAACAAACGGAAACCAATGATTTAGGAGAGCTAAACTTGTTTCAATATGGTTTGAAGTTAGCGGTACGACGTGCGAGTGCAAATACAGGGGTTGCTAGTACTGTTAAAGGCGGAGTAAAAAATGTTTTCGATATGTGGTTTGGTGTTATCCCAGTTGTAATGGCTTTAGGTACCCTTGCTTTAGTCGCAGCTGAGCATACAATCATATTCGAGGTGTTAGGAGCACCATTTGTGCCAATCTTATCTGTTTTGCAAGTACCTGAAGCAGCACAGGCAGCGCAAACAATGGTAGTAGGATTTGCAGATATGTTTTTACCAGCTGTTATTGGCAGCGGAATCGAAAGTGATTTTACTAGATTTGTGATTGCTTGTGTTTCTGTAACTCAGTTAATATATATGTCAGAGGTAGGAGGGTTACTGCTTGCTTCTAAACTTCCGGTTACATTCCTCGATTTAGTAATCATATTTTTAGAGCGAACAATTATTACACTCCCAATTATCGTGTTAATGGCTCATATTATTTTTTAAAAGAGGTATTTTCAAAAGGCAAACATTGTCATTTTGGAAATGCCTTTATTGATAAGGGGTTTTAGCATGAATGCATCTTGCCTTATTCAAATTGTTCATGTACGATTTTGATTAGATGACTTGACATAAGGGGTACTCAGATGGCTTATGATAAATATATATTAGCAGAATCCGTAGGTTATAAAATTACAAACACGGCTAGGTTAGTTACTAACAGGCTAAATAACAATTTCAAGCAAAATGATTTACCGGTAACGAATGAACAATGGGCCATTATGATACGGTTATGGGAAGAAGATGGTCTAACACAAAATCGCCTCGCTTCTCTAACGAATAAAGATTCAGCTAGTGTTTCTAGGCTAATTAACAATATGATAAAAAGAGATCTCGTAACTCGCATTCCTCATCCTGTCGATAAAAGAACCAATTTAATTTTCTTAACAAATGCCGGAAAAAGTTTACAAGTAGCAATGATTGAACAGGCCCAAAAGACAGTAGAACAGATATCACAGAATATAAGTGATGAGGATATGAAGACATTTTTAAAAGTTTTATATCAAATAGATGAAAATTTATCAGATTAATCAACAAAGCACTTATTCTAATTGAGAATGAAGTGCTTTTTGTTTTATTGATACGGAATGCTATTGGTCCTTTGTTGTTTAAACAATTATATTGAATGTATATTTATATTGTAATATTTGACTTGCATGCCTTAAAAAATCTTTTTCGGAAATATAGTTGTTTAAACAATTATTTAATTAGATAGTATTGACAATCATTATCGACTAGCTTTAAAATGAAATTAGAGCGATAATCATTATCAATTTAATTGCTCTATTCTTTTGTTTCTTATTGAATATGATTATCATTTACGCTATTTATGAGGCTTATAGGAAACGAGATAAATCTGTAGAGATAGAAAGAGTAGGCCCAGTTATGCGAAAACGTTATCTAGTCATTATTTTGATTCTTTTATCAATTGCTTCTTTGTTCATAGGAGTGAGAGATATATCACCCTTGGATATTTTTCGGTTAAGCGAAGAGCAAATTCAAACACTTTTGATTGTTCGATTTCCAAGACTTATAAGCATTATTATTGCCGGAGTTGGGATGAGTGTCTGTGGTCTAATCATGCAGCAACTGACAAGAAATCGATTTGTTTCTCCAACAACTGCTGGTACATTAGATTCTGCTAGGCTCGGAATCTTAGTATCTTTGATCCTATTTACTTCTGCTAGCCCCCTTCAAAAAATGCTTGTTGCTTTTGCTTTTGCATTAATAGGGACGTTTATTTTCATGAAGATATTGGAGCGAATTAAATTCAAAGATACGATTTTTATTCCGCTTGTTGGTCTTATGTTCGGGAACATTGTTAGCTCAATTACAACTTTTTTCGCCTACCGTTTTGACTTAATTCAAAACATGTCTGCATGGCTACAAGGAAACTTTGCTGGAATTGTACGAGGAAGTTATGAACTTTTATACATAAGTATTCCCGTATTATTAATTGCCTATTTCTTTGCTAATCGCTTCACTGTTGCTGGAATGGGTGAAGAATTTTCAGTGAATCTTGGATTGAATTATAAACAGGTTGTGAATATTGGGTTAATTATTGTTGCATTAATAACATCCGTTGTTGTATTAACCGTAGGGATGATTCCATTCCTTGGATTAATTATTCCGAATATCGTTACGATTTATAAAGGTGATAATTTAAGAGAAAATCTTCCGTATACAGCCCTTTTAGGAGCAATATTTGTTCTGTTCTGTGATATTTTAGGGCGTTTAATTATATATCCTTATGAGATAGCGATTGGTCTCACTGTTGGAGTTATTGGTAGCGGTATTTTTCTTTATTTATTGTTAAGGAGAAAACGTTATGGGTTTTAAAGGGAAGTTAATATCGTTACTCGTTATAGCAGTTGGACTGACTGTTCTATATATGACGGTTGGGGCAAATGGTAACTGGGAATATGTCCTGCCAAGAAGAGGATATAAAATCGCAGCAATTATCTTAACTGGAGCAGCAATTGCATTTTCAACTATGGTGTTTCAAACAATCACCAATAACCGAATATTAACACCTAGTATTATAGGTTTAGATTCCCTATATATGTTAATTCAAACATTTATTATTTTCACTTTTGGATCATTGAGCATTGTGATGGTAAATAAGCATTTAAATTTTGCTGTATCTGTAGGGTTAATGATTTTATTTGCCGGTGTGTTCTTTAAACTACTTTTCAAAAGAGAAGGAAGTAACATTTACTTCTTATTATTAATAGGATTGATTTTTGGTACTTTATTCGGGAGTTTAACGACTTTTATGCAAGTTCTTATTGACCCGAATGAATTTCTAACGGTACAAAATCGTATGTTTGCAAGCTTCAATAACGTTAATACAGACATATTAGGAGCTTCATTGATTCTCATGATTCTCTTAACTCTATTCTTTTATAAAGATTTAAAGTATTTAGATGTATTAGCTCTTGGGAAAGAGCATGCGGTGAACCTAGGTGTCGATTATGACAAAGTGGTGAGAAGATTACTCGTTGTCGTTGCCATTCTTGTATCAATTGCGACAGCATTAGTTGGACCAATTACGTTCCTTGGCTTGCTTGTAGCGAATGTAGCTCATGAATTTATGAAGACGTATAAACATAATTATCTTATCGTCGGCGCTATTTTAATTAGTGTTATAGCTCTAGTTGGTGGACAGTTACTTGTAGAGAGAGTGTTTGCTTTTTCAACACCACTAAGTGTCATCATTAATTTCGTCGGTGGTGTGTACTTCTTATATCTTTTATTAAAGGAGACGAGAAAATGGTAGAAGTGATTAATGTTACAAAGCAATACGCATCTAAAAGTGTCGTGGAGAATGTCTCGGTTAAAATTAATAAAGGGAAAATAACTTCATTCATTGGACCGAATGGAGCTGGAAAAAGTACATTACTATCTATTGTTAGTCGATTGATTGCTAAAGATTCTGGTGAAGTTAAGATTGATGACATTGATATAAGCCAAACAAAAAGCAGTGAATTAGCTAAGAAAATTTCAATTTTAAAACAATCTAATCATTTATCTATTCGTTTATCAGTAAGAGATTTAGTATCATTTGGTCGTTTCCCTTATTCGCAAGGCAATTTAACAAAAGAAGATATTAAACATGTAGATGAAGCCATCCGTTATATGGAACTTGAAGATATTCAAGATAAGTTTCTTGATCAATTAAGTGGTGGACAAAGACAACGGGCTCATATTGCAATGGTTATAGCTCAAGATACAGAATATGTTCTTTTAGATGAACCATTAAATAATTTAGATATGAAGCATTCTGTTCAAATTATGAAAGTTCTTAGAAGAATGGTTGATGAGTTAGGAAAAACGGTTGTCATCGTTTTACATGATATTAATTTCGCTTCCTGTTATTCAGATTTTATCGTTGCGTTAAAAGATGGAAAGATTGTAAAGGAAGGACCAGCACAAGAAATTATCACGCATGACGTTTTAAAAAAGATTTATGACATGGATATCCCAATTAACTGTGTTGGAGATAAAAAGATTTGTGTTTACTTTGCCTAGATTAAACGATGTGATTAAAAATCCCTTTGTTGGGGGAAGGTCATCTCTTTAATAAATAGTTTTATAGAGGCTGGGACTTAACAGTTTTATTAAAAACAAGCTGTTTTGTCCCGGCTTCTAACAATGGGATCATCTCTTTTTTTTGTTTGATCATGATAATCTTTCTCATGATGATTGTCCTGTTGTAAGTCTACTTTAATCAAAATTATAGGAGTGAATTAAGAAATGAAGAAGTCATTGTTATTCGTTCTAATGACAGGATTGTTAGCATTATTTATCGCAGCATGTAGTTCAGAGACAAGCACAGAGCCTGAAAATGGAACTCAAGAAGAGCCAGCAGCTGAAGCTGAGACTGTAAATGAAGAAGACGCAGAGATAACAGTAACTCATCAATTCGGTGAAACTGTTGTTCCAAAGAATCCTGAAAGTGTTGTTGTTTTTGATTTAGGTGTTCTTGATGTGTTAGAAACTCTAGAAGTAGATGCTGTAACAGGTATTGGTGAACCAAGCGGTGGACTTCCTGAGTATTTAGCTGCATTCGGAGGAGAATATGAAGGAGCTGGCACATTGCATGAGCCTGATTTCGAGAAAGTTTATGATCTCCAACCAGACTTAATTATTATTTCTGGTCGTGCTCAAGAAGCGTATGATGAGTTAAGTGAAATTGCACCAACTTTATTTATGGCTGTTGATACAGCAAATTATATTGAGTCAATGACTGATAATGTTACTCTTCTGGCTGAGATTTTCGGCAAGGAAGCAGAGGCTGAAGAAGAACTTGCTCAAATTAGTGAATCACTTGATTCATTACAAGAAGAAGCTTCTACAAACGATACTGAAGGTTTAATCATCTTAGCAAATGATGGTTCAATTAGTGCGTATGGTCCTGGTTCAAGATTTGGAATTCTTCATAATGAATTTGGAGTAAAAGCAGTTGATGAGAATATTGAAGTCTCTAATCACGGACAAAATATTTCTTTTGAATATATTGCTGAGAAAAACCCAGAATATTTGTTTGTAGTTGATAGAGGGGCTATTGTTGGTGGCGAATCATCTGCTCAACAAACAATTGAAAATGAAGTAGTTAAAACAACGCAAGCTTATGAAAGTGGAAACATTATTTACTTAGATCCTGTCTACTGGTACATCACAAGTGGTGGTTTAACATCAACAGTTGGGATGATTGATGAAGTTAGTGCAGCATTACAATAATAACCGAGACTAGGTTATCAAATAACACATAGAGGGACAATAATGTGTTCTTCCTTTGAGGTCATCGCAATGCGATGGCCTCTTTAGTTGGATCTATTCCACGTGAATCCTTATGAATGGAGCTCAAACTTTCATTCATGAGACAAATCTTGTAAACTTATTATAGATTATCAAATAAGTGGAGGTATAAAAGTGGAACATAATACGGTTACTGATTTAATAAAAAGTCATCGATCTATTAGATCTTTTACGGAAGAAGATATTGCTGAATGGAAAGTAAATGAGATTGTGGATTCTGGACGATGGGCTCCTACTTCACATCATGTTCAAGCTTACAGTATTCTTGTTATAAAAGACAAAGAAATGAAAAAGAAGCTTGCTACATTAGCTGGTAATCAAACTTATGTAGAAACATGTCCTGTTTTTTACGTAATATGTGCTGATTACTATCGCTTGAAAATGGCAAGTGATATGCATGAGCAGCCTTTTGAAATAGGAGAACAAGAGCAAGTCATAGTTGGTGCGGTTGATGCTGCTCTCGTTGCACAAAATATGTTGCTAGCAGCCAGATCAATGGGACTTGGTGGCGTCATGATTGGCGGGATTCGTAATGAGCCCCAAGCGGTTTCGGAAGTGTTAAATCTACCAGAGTTTACATTTCCAGTTATGGGCTTGTGTGTTGGTTACCCGAATCAGGATCCGGCTCAAAAGCCTCGGTTACCGAAAGCGGCGGCAATTCATTATGAAAATTATGATCAAAGCAAAATAGAAAAGGCGCTCACTGAATATGATCAAATAATGGAACAGTATTATTATGAGCGAACAAATGGAAAACGGTCTGATAAATGGACTAGGCAAATGGCGGAGTTTACTTCAACAGCAAAACGCCCACAAGTAGGAAACTTTATAAAAAAACAAGGGTTCTTAAAATAAGAAGCTTTACTTGACAGAAGTGATGTCATCATCTAAGCTGTGAAAATAATAGGTGGATTTAGTACGAGAATTCTGAAAAGAGAGAATAGTCAAAGAGTCTATTTCTAATTAGAAATGGCTCTTTTTTAAGGTACTGTAATGAGTTACCGAAGAAACTAAGTAACGATCCTTACAGATAGCTTTTCGGTTTTCTTATATAAGACAAGAAGGTGGCCAGTAAAAGTGAAAACATTTAAACAATCGGATGCTTTAGAGCGTCTGCCAGAACAATTCTTTTCAAACCTTGTAAATAAAGTAATGAAAATAAAGGAAATGCATAATGATGTGATTAATTTAGGTCAAGGAAACCCTGATCAACCTACTCCTAAAGGTATTGTAGATAAACTTGAACAGTCAGCAAGTAATCCACACTATCATAAATACCCTCCGTTTGCCGGGTTTCCGTTTTTAAAAAAAGCTGTTGCAGATTATTATCAAAGGGAATATGGAGTAGAGGTTGATCCAGATACCGAGGTTGCCGTTCTAGCAGGGACAAAAACAGGGTTAGTTGAAATAAGCCAATGCTTTCTAAACAAAGGAGATATAGCTTTAGTTCCAGATCCAGGTTATCCTGATTACTGGTCTGGAATTGCTTTAGCTGGCGCTAAGATGCATGCGATGCCGCTTTTGGAAGAAAATCATTTTCATCCTGACTTTTCGATAATTGATGAGAATACATGGCAAGAAGCTAAATTAATGTTCTTAAATTATCCTAATAACCCGACAGGAGCAGTTGCAACGCCAGAACTCTTTAAGGAAGCAATTGAAGTTGCAAATAAATATGATGTTTGTGTGGTCCATGATTTTGCTTATGGAGCGATTGGCTTTGATGGTAAAAAACCTCTTAGCTTTCTTCAAACTCCTGGAGCGAAAGAAGTTGGTGTTGAGATGTTAACACTTTCTAAGACGTATAATATGGCTGGATGGAGAGTTGGTTTCGTTGTAGGAAATCCAAGTGTTGTTAAGGCAATAGAACTTATTCAAGATCATTATTATTGCTCTATATTTGGTGGAATTCAAGAAGCGGCTGCTTATGCTCTTTCAACGGACCAATCAAATGTTGAACAATTGATCAAAATGTATGAAAAACGTCGAAATACACTCGTAGAGGCAGCTAAAAAGATAGGATGGAATGTCAACGCACCAAAGGGGTCTTTCTTTGCTTGGTTCCCTGTACCAAAAGGCTATGCTTCAGCAGAATTTGCAGATTTATTACTTGAAGAAGCACGAGTTGTAGTAGCTCCAGGTATCGGGTTTGGTGATCATGGAGAAGGGTATGTTCGAATTGCTTTGTTAAGCGATGATGATATTTTGAAGGAAGCGATCAATCGTATTGGGAAACTAGAACCTTTTACTCAAACCCACAAATAATTATTAGGTATAGGACAATCGTTTTTCAACATATGAACATATTGAGTCCTAATTTGTTTGAATGGGGGGAAAACGATTGATTTTACGTCTTGATCGGTTACTTATTGATTTACCGAAGCCTGAACATCCTGATGCAAATGCGGCTGCAGCAGTTCAAGAATTACTTGGCGGTAAATTTGGCGAGATGTCGACATTAAATAATTATATGTATCAGTCTTTTAATTTTCGAAGTAAAAAGAAGTTGAAGCCATTTTATGATTTAATTGCAAGTATTACAGCTGAGGAATTTGGTCATGTTGAGCTTGTAGCTAACACAATTAATCATATGATTGAAGGAACAACTTTCCCTGGTGACCCTGACATTACACCAATGCAAAACGCGAAGGATAAGAGAATCACTCGACACTTTATTGAAACTGCGCAAGCGTCATATCCAATGAATTCAATGGGAGCTCCTTGGACTGGAGAAAATGTATTTAATAGTGGGAATCTAATATTAGATTTACTCCATAATTTCTTTCTTGAATGTGGAGCTAGAACACATAAGATGAGAGTTTATGAGATGACTGATAATCCGGTAGCAAGAGAAATGATAGGTTATCTTCTCGTTCGTGGTGGTGTACATGTCGTTGCTTACGCAAAGGCACTTGAAGTCGCTACAGGAGTAGATATGACAAAGATGGTACCAATACCATCTTTAGAAAACAAAGCATTTGATTATGCACGAAAATTTGAAGATCAAGGTATTCATCGGAAGCTATATACCTTTAGTCCGACCGATTATCAAGATATTGATAAAATTTGGAAGGGAGTGCACCCTGAAGACGGGCAGCCGGTAGAAGTCGTTCGGGGAGCGCCTCAAGGGGCTCCAATGCCAGACTATCCTGAAATACCTGAAGAGTTTGCACCAGGAATTTCTCATGACGATTTCTTAGAAATTGCGAAAAGACTACAGCGATCTGCAGGAATTTAGTAATTTCATTCTAGTTTGATTGAAAGATGAAGCGAAGAGGCTTCATCTTTTTTTCTACAAATTATCTAGGCAACGATGGAAGGGGAATGGCTTTTGATAAAAATATATGCTCATAGAGGATATTCAGACAAATACCCTGAAAATACTATGGTTGCTTTTCAAGCAGCAGTTGACTACGGAGCCGATGGCATTGAATTTGATGTGCAACTAACGAAAGACAATGTACCAGTTGTCATTCATGATTTAACTGTTGATCGCACAACGACAGGCTCTGGTAGAGTTAGAGACTTAACAGTAAGGGAATTGAAAGAGTTTAGCGCAGGGGCTTGGTTTGGGGAGCGATTTGACTCGCAGAAAATCTCAACTCTTGAAGAGGTACTAGCATGGGCAATGGGGAATTCTATCATGTTAAATATTGAACTCAAAGGAGTAGTTACAGATAGAGAAGAAATGATAGCCGCGATTCTCTCTATTTTGAAGAAATTCGACTGTGAAGATCGGCTTATTCTATCATCCTTTGACCATCCAACCATTCAAAGTCTCACAGAAGAGGCTCCTCTAATAGAAATGGCAATTATTGTAGCTTCTGCTTTATTTAAACCAGAGGAATATTTGAGAAGACTTAAGATTAGAGGTTATCATTTTTCGCATATTAGTTTAAGAGAAGAAGAGATAAGGGAATGATTTATAATGGTTTTCGTTTAAGGCCTTATACAGTGAATGAGGATCAGTTAATTAAACAGTTTATTAATAGTGGTTGTGATGCTCTATTCACTGATAAAGTAGAGAGAGCTGTTAAGATTAGAAATCGGTGGATCAAAAATAGAAGTTTTGTTAGAAGGAAAGATTGAAAAGAGTCTGCTATACTGTCTTTTTATAATGGCTATTTTCAAATGCCTCATGCTTAATTAATGATCCAATGTTAGCAATAAGTAAAAAGGGATTCGGAGTACTAATTTCAACTGTTCTCCGAATCCCTCTTTTTAGTTAATAATTAGGTTTCCAATTTTGGTAGGTTTAATTTGCCATATTTCCTCAGCGTATTCTTGAATAGTGCGGTCGCTTGAAAAGTTACCGGAATAGGCAATATTAATAATGCTTTTTTGTAACCAATCAGATTGTTGTTGATAAGTTTCTTGCACATTATTTTGTGCTTCTGTGTAATTGTCGAAATCTCTTAAGACGAAATACTCGTCGTTATTGTATAAAAGAGAATAAAAGATATCTTTAAATTCAACATCATCATCTGAGAAGTGCTGATTAACAAGTAAATCCATTACATTTCTTAACCGCCTGTCATTATTATAATAATCACGAGCCCGATACTCACCAGCTTGTTGATAACGGAATACTTCGTCTGATGTTAAGCCGAATGTGAAAATATTCTCATCTCCAACAAGTTCTCTAATTTCTACATTTGCACCATCTAGTGTTCCGATTGTAAGAGCACCGTTCATCATTAGTTTCATGTTACCTGTTCCAGAAGCTTCTTTGCTGGCAGTTGAAATTTGTTCGCTTAAATCGGCTGCTGGAATAATACGTTCTGCTAAACTTACAGAGTAATTTTCAAGAAATACAACTTTGATTTTCTTACTGACTTGAGGGTGGTGGTTTATTTTTTCTGCAACGGCGTTAATGAGTTTAATAACTTGTTTTGCAAAGAAATAACCAGGTGCAGCTTTTGCACCAAAAATAAATGTTCTAGGCGTTAACTCCAAATATGGATCTTCAATGCAGCGATTGTAGAGATGAATAACATGAAATAAATTAAGTAATTGCCGTTTGTAGCCATGTAGCCGTTTGATGTGAACATCAACGATTGAATGGTCGTCAATTGTAATATCATAGTGTCTCTTAATAAAAGAAGCCAACTTAAGTTTATTATCATGCTTTACTTTGGCTATTGCTTGTTGAAAAGAAGCATCTTCGGCAAATGGAAGTAATTTTGTTAATTCATTTGGAGTTCGAATCCAATTAGTACCAATTGCTTCTGAGATTACATTGGCTAACTCAGGGTTTACATTTAATAACCAGCGTCTGTGGGTGATTCCATTTGTTTTGTTGTTAAAACGTTCTGGAAATACAGTATAAAAGGGTTTCATTACGCGATCTTTTAGTATATTTGTATGTAACTTCGCAACCCCATTAATACTAAAGCTTCCAACCATAGCTAAGTGAGACATGTGTACGTGTTCGTAAGAGATGATCGCCATTTCAGAAATCTTCTCCCGTAACTTTGGATAATCATACCAAAGCATTTTACAGAAACGCTCATTGATTTCATGGATGATTAAATAAAGCCTTGGAAATAAGGTCTTGATCATTTCTTCAGGCCATTTTTCTAAAGCTTCACTTAATGTAGTATGGTTTGTGTATGCAACCGTCTTTTCAGTGATGGCCCAAGCTTCATCCCACCCGAGTTTCTCTTCATCAATTAACAATCTCATTAATTCAGGTACGACAAGGCTCGGGTGTGTATCATTAATTTGTACGACAACGTGCTCTGACAGTTGAGCTAAGGGCTTATTTCGTTTCTTAAATCGTTGTAAGATGCTTTGGAGACCTGCAGACACTAAGAAATACTGTTGTTTTAACCTTAGTATTTTTCCTTCATAGTAGGAGTCATCCGGATAGAGAAATTCAGAAATTTTTTCAATTGATCTTTTGTAGTCGAGATAGTGATAATAATCATGTCCGCGACTTGAGTGGAAGTGAAAGGAATTCGTAGTTGATTCAGCACTCCATAGTCTGAGTGTATTGACTGTATTATTATCGTATCCGACAATAGGTACGTCGTAAGGAACTGCCAGTACTCGTTCATAATCTTGGTGATGGAAGTGGAGGTGACCGTTTTCCATTGTTGTCTCAACAGTCCCTCCAAAACGAACTTCAATGGCTTTGTCACCTCGTTTTGTCTCCCACATATATTCATCTTTTAACCAATTGTCTGGTAACTCGACTTGATACCCATTCACAACCTTTTGTTGAAACAAGCCATATTTATAGCGAATTCCCATTCCGTATCCAGGTAACTGAAGGGAGGCTAAAGAATCTAAAAAGCAGGCGGCAAGTCTTCCAAGACCACCATTCCCAAGACCGGCATCATGTTCTTCTCTGAATACTTCTTCAGGATCAAAGCCAAGAGAAGTTAAGGTATCTTTATATAGGTCTAATAACCCCATATTTAGGAGGTTCGATTCAATTAACCTTCCTAGTAAAAATTCCATAGAGAAGTAATAAACTTGTTTACTCTCATTTTCATCGTATGTTTCTTGAGTCATTCTCCAATTAGCATTGATCGATTCTTTCATTGTGAGACAAATTGACTGAAACATTTCTTTGGTCGTAGCATCTTCTAAACTTTTACCGAATGACGAGGTGAGTTTCTCGCGTAACATCTGACTTAGCTGTTCTACTGTCATTGCCATAGTGTTCCTCCTCATATTTGGGGTTCAGTAGTTTCTTATAAATGTTCTCATATTTTGCGGCCGAATGTTCCCAGTTCAATTTGCTTTTGTAAACATTTTTTAAGATTTGATTCCAATGCTTTGGTTGGTGATATAAGTGAATCGCATAACGAATCGTATTTAAAAAGTCGTCTGCATTATAATTCGTGAAAGAAAAGCCATTTCCTTCTCCAGTGTATTCATTGTATGGTTTGATTGTATCTTTTAGCCCTCCTGTTTCCCTTACAATCGGTACACTCTCATAACGAAGCGCGATTAATTGGCTTAGTCCACAAGGCTCAAACCGTGAAGGCATTAGGAAAAAATCAGAAGCGGCATACAACCTTCTTGCCAGTCCTTCTTGAAAAACATTCATAAAACGACAAGTATTTGGGTAACGGTTAGAAATATCCTGGAAATGATCTTCGAACCCTGTTTCTCCAGTCCCCATAATAACTACCTGAACCGACTCAGTTGTTAACAATTCATCAATGATATGAACGAGTAAGGGGAGTCCCTTTTCTTCAACTAGACGGCTAATTACTACAAACATTGGGATTTCTTTTGAAACAGTAAGGTCCAACTCTTGTTGCATAATTCGTTTATTTTCCTTTTTGCGGCCATAGTGCTTTTTATAAGGGATAGAAACATACAAGTCTGATTCTGGATTATAGATTTCTTCATCAATTCCGTTAACGATCCCAGTTAAACTCGTTTGTCGTTCGTGAAGAAAGGTTTCTAATCCTTCGCCATAATAAGGGTCTAGTATCTCATTTGCATAGGTTGGACTTACTGTTGTAACCCAGTCAGCGTGTACGAGAGCTGATTTCATAAAATTAATGGTGCCATTAAACTCTAACCCTCCAAGATGGATCTGGTCTAAATGGAGCAACTCATCAAAGATAGTCAATGGGAAGATGCCTTGATATTTCAAATTATGGATTGTAAATACGGTTTTTACGTTTCTCTGAACAGCACCGGCTTTTATATAGGTTGGAATTAATGCAGTTTGCCAGTCATGGCAATGGATTAAATCTGGTTCAAGGTTTAAACGGTCTAATGCTTCAAAAAAGGCATGAGTAAAGAAGGCATAACGTTCTGCATCATCCATTTCTCCATACATTTGCATTCTGTCAAAATAGTATTCATTATCAATAAAGTAATAGGTAACTTCCTCAGTTTCATATGCCAAAATACCACAATATTGCTTTCTCCATCTAACATAAACATCAAATGAGCAGATGAATTTCAATTTAGACTGTATTTCATCTGGAAGATTACGATGTTTTGGTAAAACAACAGTAAGTGTATGGTCGTTATTTGCAAGAGCTTTTGGGAGGGCAGCAACTACATCTGCTAACCCTCCTGTTTTAAAATATGGTGCACACTCTGAAGCAGCCATTACGATATTCATAAGCAGAACTCCTTCTCTAGTAAATTACATTACTTTTCTTTTGGCAAAAACATAAGGGTTTTCGGGGGCTCCAATAAACGTTCGCTTTGGAGAAATAACAATGTCTTTATCTAATATGACATTTTCTAGAATTGTTCCTTCTTGAATTTCACAGCGTTGCATGATAATGCTGTTTCGGACAACTGCATTTTTATGGACATGAACACCGCGGAACAGAATACTATTTTCGACAGTTCCTTCAATAACACATCCATTAGCCAACAAGGAGTTACTTGTTTGTGCTGTTTTCATATACTTTGTAGGGGGTTCGTCTTTAGGTTTTGTATAGATTGGTTTACGGTTTAAGAAGAGCTGGGTGTAAACATCTATGTCTAGTAAAGAAATACTGTGTTTATAATAACTTTCAATGGAATTAATAACGGCTAAATACCCCTTATATTCGTATGTCTTAACGGAAAGGGTATTAAGGTTGGCTATAATGCCATCAATTAATAAATTCTCCTTTTGGCGTGCGATGCAATAGTCTACAAGTTCTAGTAGAAGAGACTTTTTGATAATATACATATCCATAAATAAGTTTGGGTTGTTTACATCAGTTGTTAGATTGGTTACTTCGCCTTTAGTATTGATTTCGAGCTTCTTTTCTAGAGCGTGCTCAGTTTCCAATGTATTAATGGGTTGGTAGATTGCTGTAACATCTGCTCCAGAACGGAGATGTTCCTGAAATACTTTCTCATAATTAATGTTACATATATGATGTGTACCCGTAATTAGAACATAATCTGCTATGCCGCGGTCAAAGAAATCACGATTATTATGAAAATGCTGTAATTCGCCTCTGGATAAATCTGTAGGATCATTCCAATCTGGGGGGAGAATAAACAATCCTCCTCGTTTACGATCTAGGTCCCATGCTTTGCCGTTTCCTAAGTGATCCATTAAAGAACGGTATTTTTCCCTTGTAAATACAGCTATATCCCGAATTTGAGAATTAACCATGTTTGAAAGGGCAAAATCAATTAATCGGTATCGACCGGCAAACGGTACGGCAGCTCCACAACGGAAATACGTAAGTTCTTTCAATAAATTTTGTTCACTATCTAAATGTATGACGCCCATCAATCTTTCCATTTACTTCTTCCTCTCACTATATAATTTGTTATTAAATAGAAACCTGCTTTTTTAGAGGAGTATCTTTATCAATGACAAGGATTTCGTCTTCTGATGAGGAAATCTCAGTATTGTCCGGTATCGTAACTCCTTCAGCAACAATAACTTTATTCAATTTCACATTCTGGCCAATTTTAGCATTTGGCATGATTACAGATTGCTCTATAACACTCTCGCAGCCGATTCCTACTTGATGAAAAATAATTGATTGAGAAATGCTGCCGTAAATTAAGCAACCTTCGCTAATAAGAGAGTTTGTGATTTTAGCATAGGGTGAAATATATTGAGGTGATTGACAAGCATTTACTGAATAAATACGCCAATTATATTCGTGGAGTTTGAGAGAAGGTTGTTTGGCGAGTAAATCCATATTAGCCTCCCAAAAGCTTTCTACTGTACCAACATCTTTCCAATATCCTGAAAAGGGATAAGCGAAAAGCCTTCTTTCATCTTGTAACATAGCAGGAATAATATCTTTTCCAAAATCATGACTAGATTCTAGTTGTTGTGCATCTTCAATTAAATATTCTTTTAAAACAGACCAGTTAAATATATAAATACCCATAGAAGCAAGATTGCTTTGAGGGTTAGAAGGCTTTTCTTCAAATTCAGTAATATGTCCACTGTCTGTTGCGTTCATAATTCCAAAACGGTTGGCTTCATTCCAAGGGACTTCTATGACTGAGATGGTAGCCTCTGCACCACGTTCTTTGTGATAATCAAGCATTAAACTATAATCCATCTTATAAATATGATCTCCTGATAAGATTAAGACATGTTCAGGGTCATACTGGTCAATGAAATGTCGATTTTGATAAATAGCATCAGCTGTTCCGGCATACCATGAGCCGCCTCTTTTCTCAACAAACGGAGGAAGGCAAGTTAAACCACCGCTATGTCGATCTAAGTCCCAAGGAGTTCCAATCCCTAAGTGTGAATTTAGGGCAAGTGGTTCATATTGGGTAAGCACTCCAACTGTTTCAATTCCTGAATTTATGCAGTTGCTTAAAGGGAAATCAATTATTCGATACTTCCCTCCAAAGTATACAGCAGGCTTGGCTAATTTTTTTGTTAGATTCCCTAGTCTCTTCCCTTCTCCGCCCGCAAGCAGCATAGCGACACATTCTTTACCTTTATTCATATTATTTACAGCCCCTGTCTAATTAGGTTTAAAAAATAAAAGAGAGCCCTTTTGGACTGAATCGTCTGATGTAGGAGCAGCTCCCTTACGTGGTCATGCCACTTTATTGATAACAGTCTATGCTTACAGGAGAGTAACATTCCTAAGAAATTGCCTTTCTAACTAATTCGTGTCTGTGAGTAAGAGATATTTTGATAGGACTAGAACAACAAAGCTCATTGGGACAATCATGGGTGGAATGGAAATTAATCAAATTGATGAATTAGGTTGGAGTGCTGTTCAAGAATTTGGGAATTGGATTGCTAGAACAACCGCTACTGAGTTATCAAAACTAGCATGTATCATTGATGTCACAACTCCAGTAGTAAGTGAAGGTGAATCTCGACTTCATTGTGGCAACCCATTTATCACCGTTCCGTTAGATTCAGAAATTGGAACAATAAATGTACATACTTCAATTCAGTATCAATGTAGTTTTCTTTGCAAAAGTGTGTTCATTTAAGCTGAAAACGGGTAAACTTCTTGAATGAAAGGGTAAAGGAGATGGTTACATGTCTAAGAAGATAGATATTTCTAAGTTTGAAAAAAAGATGATTATTCGTAACATCGAAGAGAAGGACTTTGATGCAATCATAGAAATGCAAAAAATATGTTTTCCTAATATGGAGCCTTGGGAACGGGAGCATTTACAAAGTCACCATGATATTTTTCCAGAAGGACAATTTTGTGTTGAATTTGATGGGGAGATTATAGGTTCTTGCGCCAGTTTAATTATAAACTTTGATGAGTATGATGACCAGCATACATGGGATGAAATAACAGACAATGGATATATAACAAACCATGATTATGAGGGTTACAATCTATATGGAATAGAGGTAATGGTACACCCTGAATATCGTCGAATGAAGATCGGGCATAGATTGTACGAAGCTAGAAAGGATTTGGCACGTCAATTTAATTTAAAGAGTATCATTATCGGAGGCAGAATACCTAACTATTATAAGTACGCCAAGGAAATGACACCGCGCCGCTATGTGGAAGAAGTGACTATGCATAATATATATGATCCAGTTCTTACTTTTCAGGTGATGAATGGATTCACTTTAAAGCGGATAAATCCAAATTACTTGGATGATGACCGTGCTTCGCTTAAATATGCAACGTTAATGGAATGGAATAATATTGATTACCGTCCAACAGTACCTAAACGTCAATTTAAGACCTCGTTTCCTGTCCGCATTACTACGATCCAGTATGCAATGAAGAAGATTTCCTCTTTTGAAGATTTTGCTGTCCAATGTGAATATTATACGGACGTAGCAGCAAGCTATCAGTCAGATTTCGCTGTGTTCCCTGAGATATTTACATTGCAACTATTATCTTTTTTACCGGAGAAAAGTCCAAGTCTAGCAATTAGGCGTTTGACTGAATTTACTGAGGATTATATTGAGTTGTTTACAAGCTTAGCTGTTAAATACAATGTCAATATAATCGGAGGATCGCACTTTGTAGAAGAGGAAGGGAAAATCTATAATATTGCCTACTTATTTAGAAGAGATGGTACGATTGAAAAGCAGTACAAACTTCATATTACTCCAAATGAACGCAAATTTTGGGGAATTTCAGGTGGCGATCATGTAAATGTATTTGATACAGACTGTGGAAAGATTGCCATACAAATATGCTACGATATTGAGTTCCCTGAATTGGCGAGAATAGCGGTAGATAGAGGAGCAAACATAATCTTTACGCCATTCTGTACAGATGATAGGCAAGGTTATTTAAGAGTCAGGTATTGTTCCCAAGCTCGTGCAATAGAAAATCAGGTTTACACTGTTTTATCTGGAACAGTAGGGAATTTAACAGATGTAGAAAATATGGATATTCAATATGCGCAATCAGGGATATTCAGTCCGTCTGATTTTACATTTGCTCGAGATGGAATAGTGGGAGAATGTCAGGCTAATATTGAGACGGTTGTTGTTGGAGATGTCGATTTGGAGAGTTTGCGACGTAACCGTAGAGCAGGAAGTGTGAATCAATTACGCGATCGTAGACACGATATTTACCAAATCAATTACAAGCAGTAATTCCAGACGTTTACCTCCTCATTAGTTTGGCAAAGCTGATGATGTAAAAGAGGAGGCAAACATGATGAGACTGGAACAACAGAATTCGTTAACCCGATCATTGCTTATGATTGCCATTGTATACTGTGTAAGTAGTATTATATTCTTTACTATTGCCATATTTGATAAAGAGGAGTTAGAAACAGATTGGTCGATATCTCTTGTTGACTCAGGTTCAATTTGGACTGGAGATGCAGTAGATTTTCACTTATACCTAGAAGATGAGCAGGGGAACCCTATTAACGAAGCAAACATGAAAGCGGTCTTTGATCGACCAGGTACGGTCCACCAAATTGAGAAAAGATTTAGTCGGTTAGAAAATGGGCTATATGAGACGGAAATTATCTTTTCAGTACCAGGTACATGGATTGCGATGGTTGAGAGTTCTAAAAATGATAAGATCTATCGAAATCAGCTGTTATTTGAAGTGCAGGGTACGATTGTATCGGATGTTGATCGTGACCCAAAGGATCTATTCCATTTAGAACAACCGTTGCCTCAAGATTTACAATTTGAAATAGAACGAATTCAAAATGTAAACCGTTAACGAGATAAAAATTCTTTATATCAATACAGGTGTTAAAGAACTTTTTGTGTCTCAAGGTTCCTGAAGTAGCTGCAGAACAATGCCGCAAAGCCTGGCACGAGAAGCTTAACGTACGAGGTTGTCATATAATATATTGCATAGAAGTCACTGGGGATAGGTGGAAACCGCACCTTTTTCAGTGGCTTTTATGTCTTCTTTTTTTGTGTGAAAAAAGGAAATCGCAGCAATGCCTAGAATGATATAATATATCTTTTTAGAGACAACAGGAGGAGATAAGATGAGTTGGAAGGAAGTTTACAACAAATGGGCTAGCTTTTCTGCATTAGAAGCAGAGTGGAAGGAAGAGTTAGAAAATCGAAAAGGTAATGACACTGAATTAGAAGATTGCTTTTATAAAGATTTGGAATTTGGGACAGGTGGCATGCGAGGGGAAATTGGCCCTGGTCCAAACCGAATGAATACATATACGATTCGTCGTGCAGCAGAGGGACTTGCGCGTTTTCTAAATAACAAAGGGATTGAAACAAAAGAACGTGGAGTGGCCATCGCCTTTGATTCACGTCATAAATCTAGAGAATTTGCATTAGAGTGTGCCTTAACGTTAGGCAATCATGGGATCCGTTCGTATTTGTTTCATGATTTGCGTCCTACTCCAGAACTGTCGTTCGCAGTGAGATATTTGAATGCATCTGCTGGAATTGTTATTACAGCGAGTCATAATCCACCAGAATACAATGGGTTTAAGGTGTATGGGGAGGATGGAGGACAATTACCACCTGGCCCTGCGGAGGAATTAATTAACTTTGTTAATGAAGTTGAAGATGAACTTCTCATAGAAGTAGCTGATGAATTAGAGCTTAAAGGAAATCGAACATTAAAAATCGTATCTGATGAAATTGATGAAGCGTACAATAATGAATTAAAAAGTATTCTTATTCAAAAAGAAGTAATTGAGCAGCATGGTAAAGATGTTAAAATTGTTTTCACTCCTTTACATGGAGCGGCAAATATTCCAGTAAGACGTGTTTTAGAAACGAGTGGCTTTACAGAAGTTACGGTCGTACTGGAACAAGAGTTACCAGATCCTAATTTTTCAACCGTTAAATCTCCTAATCCAGAAGAGCATGCAGCATTCTTATTAGCAATTGAGGAAGGGAATAAGATAGATGCTGACGTACTCTTGGCAACAGACCCTGATGGCGATCGGGTTGGAGTTGCAGTGAAAAACCCTTCTGGTGAATATGTCGTTTTAACAGGAAATCAGACAGGTGCATTAATGCTTGATTATATTCTCTCCCAGAAAAAGGAACAAAACATACTACCTGAAAATGGAGTTGTTCTGAAGACAATTGTAACATCAGAAATTGGTCGGGCAGTAGCCGAACATTACAATTTAACTACTGTTGATACATTAACTGGATTTAAATTTATCGGAGAAAAGATTAAGCAATATGAACAAACAGGGGAGCACAGTTTCCTATTTGGATATGAAGAAAGCTATGGCTATTTAATCGGTGATTTTGTTCGAGATAAGGATGCAGTTCAAGCTTGTTTATTAGCTGCTGAGTTGGCTGCATATTATAAATCACGCAAAATGAATCTTTATGATGGCTTAATAGAGCTGTTTGAAAAGTATGGTTATTATCAAGAAGGCCTTGAATCGCTAACCTTAAAAGGGAAAGCGGGAATTGAACAAATTAACCAGATTTTAACTTCATTCCGTGACACGCCACCTACTTTAATTGCAAACAACAAAGTAGTGTTAGCTGAAGATTATCAAGCTGGTGTTTCAACCAATGTCTTAACGAATGAAAAAACGAATATTTTGTTACCGAAATCGAATGTATTAAAGTATAAATTAGAGGACGGATCATGGTTCTGTATTCGTCCATCTGGCACAGAGCCGAAAATCAAGTTCTATTTTGGGGTAAATAAAGAAACTCTACAGACTAGTCAACAATCACTTCATGAGCTGAAGCAAGCGGTTATGGCACTTGTAAACGATCTTCTATAATAGACTAAAAAAGTTGAAATCAAGACGATTTCAACTTTTTTTCTATTCTAGCTGCTGAAAAAGGGTTAGATAAACGCTATTTAGAAGTCTATCTGCGGTTAAATAAACGGAAGATCTTATTGAAATATCAATTGTTGTACTCATCATTTCCGACTCCTTGTCATAAATTGAAAGAAAGCAGTTCGAGGAGGGGATCAAGTGTCAGCAGATAAATGGAAAGAACTTGAACATTCGATTGCTGAAATTACCGAGATAGCAGAGGGGTTTGGATTGGATTTCTATGAAATGCGCTATGAAATATGTCCAGCAGAAATTATTTATACATTTGGTGCGTATGGAATGCCAACAAGATACAGTCATTGGTCTTTCGGAAAGCAGTTCCATAAAATGAAGTTACAGTATGATTTAGGACTTAGCAAAATATACGAGCTTGTTATTAATTCAGACCCTTGTTATGCGTTTTTATTAGATAGTAATTCATTAATACAAAACAAGTTAATTGTTGCCCATGTACTAGCACATTGCGATTTCTTTAAGAACAATGTTCGTTTTTCTAATACTCGTCGTGATATGGTTGAAAGCATGAGTGCAACAGCAGAAAGAATAGCCCATTATGAGCACCTTCATGGTAAGGAAGAAGTAGAAAGCTTTTTAGATGCAGTATTAGCTATTCAGGAGCATATAGACCCTAGCATATTAAGGCCAAAATTGGATTGGAGTATAGAAGATGCAGAAGAGGAAATGAAACCAGTCAAAAAATCTGAATATGATGACCTTTGGGCTCTTGATGAAAAACAAACTGTAAAGCGCGAAAAAATAAAGAGGAAAAAGAATTTCCCTCCAAGTCCTGAGAAAGATATCCTTTTATTTATTGAAGAATATAGTCGCGAGTTAGAACCGTGGCAACGCGATATCTTAACAATGATGAGAGAGGAAATGCTTTATTTCTGGCCACAGTTAGAAACAAAAATTATGAACGAAGGCTGGGCATCTTATTGGCACCAAAGGATATTAAGAGAGATGGATTTAACAAGTGAAGAAACCATTGAATTCGCCAAGCTTAATGCGGGTGTCGTGCAGCCTTCAAAAACGACTATTAACCCTTATTACCTAGGGTTAAAGATCTTTGAGGATATTGAGGAACGCTATAATAATCCAACAAAAGATATGCAAGAGCGACAAGGTGTTAAGCCTGGAAGTGGACGAGAGAAAATCTTTGAAGTAAGAGAAATTGAATCAGATCTTTCTTTTATCAGAAACTATTTAACGAAGGATCTTGTTATGAGAGAAGATATGTACCTTTTTCAAAAGCAAGGAGCAGATTATAAAGTAGTGGACAAAGAATGGGAGCATGTCCGAGACCAACTAGCGCTATCGAGAGTGAATGGTGGTTTTCCTTACTTAGTCATTACAGATGGCGATTACTTAAAAAATGGAGAGTTATATATTAAGCATAACTTTGAAGGGACAGAGCTGGATGTTGGTTATTTAGAGAAAGTACTTCCATACCTTCACCAGCTTTGGGGACGCCCGGTTCATGTAGAAACAGTGATTAATGAAAAAGAGATATCATTTGTCTATGACGGAAAAAAGGTGCATAGGAAGTATCTATAAGATGAAGGAAAAAGAGACGGGAATCTAGATCTTCGTCTCTTTTCCATTTGTTTAGATTGAACATGTTAATGGAAACAATGTTATATTGAGAATGCGGACGTATTGGTAGTGGATCCAATGCGCTTTTTGTTGTGAAGAGAACAGTTATTATGTAAACTTGAAGCAAATAAACAGAGGAGATTAAACTACTATGGACTCTACTAGAATTTTAATTGTAGAAGATGAAGCGAAGATAGCTCGTGTAATCCAGTTGGAGTTGCAATATGAAGGTTATGAAACAGAGATTGCTGTTGATGGAGGAAGGGCCTTAGAATTATTGGAGAATCAAGAATGGTCCCTGGTTTTGTTAGATATTATGATCCCTATATTTAGTGGAATAGAAGTTTTGAGAAGAATGCGAGCGCAAGGTAATTTAACGCCAGTTATTTTGTTAACAGCAAGGGATACAATTGTTGATAAAGTTTCTGGTCTAGATCAAGGGGCTAATGATTATGTGACGAAGCCGTTTGAAATTGAAGAACTACTTGCGCGAATAAGAGCTTGTTTAAGGTCAACTCAAACGTTAAAAGTCAAAAAGGATACTGATGACTTGGAATTAGGAGGGTTGTTTGTTAACGAGAAAACGAGAATAGTGAAGAGAGAGAGTCAAGTAATTGAATGTACACCAAAAGAGTTTGATTTACTCGTCTATTTGTTGAAGAATGAAAATCAAGTTTTAAGTCGTGAGCAAATTTTAGAGAAAGTTTGGGGCTTTGACTATTATGGAGATACGAATGTAGTAGATGTCTATATTCGTTATCTACGTCAAAAAATTGATAAGCCTTTTGACTCACCTGCTCTTATCCAGACAGTAAGAGGAGTAGGATATGTGATGAGGGAAATAGCCAAATGAGTATAGCACGTCGAATTACCTTGTTTTCCTCTTTGTGGTTATTAGTTTTATTAATTGTCGTGAATAGCGGAATCTATTTGTTGTTTGGACAAATGACTGCTCGAGCAGAATTAGAAAGGGTAGGACTACAAACTCAAACAATTGCTGAAACAATTAGACCAGATCGTCTAGGAGTCGGGAACCCTGGGGATATTTTACGTGCTTACACGCCCAGTAATGGAATCATTCGAGTGATTAACGAGGATTCTCAACCTTTCATTGAAGCAACTAAATATCCTGAACTAAGAGAGATTCCTGTAACGTATTCTAGTAAGCAAGAGACTGAACAAATTCGTTTTGCAGACGATCGTTACGTTATTTCACGATTTCCCATTATTTGGAGTGATGGATCTGTTGTTACTCTCGAATATAGTGAACAAATGGTCACATATGATTCTACGATGGCAACTTTAAGACTAGTGTTATTTATTGCTTCCATTAGTTTATTACTGCCTGCCATCTTTGCTGGAAGAGCGTTATCTCGTATTATACTTTTGCCAATTAAAACGTTAACAAAAACAATGGAGAATATTAGACAAGATGGTACGTTTGAGCGAATTCAAGTACCTGAACAATCAAAAGATGAACTTGATCAGATGGGACAGACATTTAATCGTATGATTGAATTATTAGAAGAAAATTATAAAAAGCAGCAACAATTTGTCTCAGATGCATCACATGAATTACGAACGCCTCTAACCGTCATAGAAAGTTACACTAGTTTATTAAAGCGTTGGGGAAAAGCCAAGCCAGAATTATTAGAAGAGGCGGTAGAGGCTATTTATGAGGAATCTGGAAGAATGAAAGGTTTGACTGAGCAAATGCTCGCATTAGCAATAGGGAGAAATGATCAACCGACGAAGCTAAGTGAATTTGAACTTGGGAAATTGGTACACGATATTGCTAAGCGATTAGAACAAACCTTTAACAGAAAGATTCATGTCAATGTCAACGAACATTATTTTATATCGGCTGATGAAGCGCAGATCAAACAATTAATTTTTATTCTTTTAGAAAATGGATTAAAGTATAGCGACGATTCCTTGAGTGTAGATATCGTTGATGAAGATAGAGAAATAAGGTTAGATGTGAGAGATAAGGGGATTGGAATTCCAGAGAATGACCTTCCATATGTGTTTGAACGTTTCTTTAGAGTCGATAAAGCGAGAAGTAGACAAACTGGAGGAAGTGGTTTAGGTCTTGCAATCGCAAAATCTATTATTCAAGCTCATAGTGGTGAGATTACCGTACGTAGTTTGGAGAATATTGGTACTACTTTTACAGTGATCTTACCTAAAGGGAATAAAAGTGCAAAGGGGAGGATTATGCTGGAAAGTAAAAGGAAATGGGCGTTTGTATCAATTGCAGTGGTAGTTCTATTAATAGTTGTCTTAATTTTATCCTTTACAAGAACTGGAGCAGAGCCATTAGATGAAATTGAAATTAGAGACTTAATTGAAGGTCAATTTGGAGGTTCAATTCAATCAATAGCCCAAACGAACGTAAATGGAAAGACTGTTTATGAAGTCGAATTATTAGAAGCTGCTGGCTTGTATCAAGTCATTGTAGACCCTACAACGGGGGAAATTCTTTCCTTAGAACATGTTTTAGAGCGGGGGGAAGTTTCGGTTAAGCCCGAAGAATCAGTCGTAAATACGATATCTGTAGACGAAGTAGAGGAAAAAATTGAAGATTCATTTGGAAAAAACTATTCGGATCTGCATATTAATCTTGGAGAAAAAGCAGGAAAGCTGATCTATGAAATAACGGTTAGTCAAGAAAATAGCTATAGTGATGTTGAAATGGATGCACAAACGGGTGAAATTTTACTGATAACCTCTAGGGATAAAAAAGAGAGGGAATCTGAGACTGATTCTTCGCAACGTGCAGAGGTAATTGGAGAGCAAGAAGCGGTTAGGATTGCTTTGACACATGTTGCTGGTACTGTCGATGATGTTGAATTAGATGAGGAAGATGGCAGACTTATTTATGAAATTGAAATTGAGGTTGGTGATCTTGAAGCTGAGGTATACCTAGATGCGTTTACTGGTGAATTAATTACAATTAAGTGGGAAGATTAAAGCGAAAATGTCTCAGTCTAATTTAAGGCTGGGACATTTTTGTTATAGATAAGAGTTGATTTAGCGTAAAAAGCCTTGTAGCTTATAAAATAACAGTCACTATTTTCTCATCAATTTCTCATTTTTCTCTTTTCTATTCTTAAGATTCGTTGGGTAAGATGGAGTCAAAGATAACGAGGAGGAATTGAAATGAAAAAAATAGCGTTAATCACAATTAGTCTATTGCTTGCAGGTGGAGCAGTTATTGGAGTGTCCGCAGCAGATAATGAAAATGAACAAGTACAAGAGCCAACGCTCGTTGCTACCTATTCTATAAATGAAACAGGAGATGTAGTCGGAGGGGACAGTCAGGAAGAAATGATTACAGCCGAAAGAGCAAGTGAAATTGCACTCGATTTTTTAGGTAACGGAATCGTCGATGAAGTTGAATTGGAAAAGAAACAAGGGCGCTTAGTATATGAAGTTGATATCGATACCGAAATTGAAGATGGTGACATTTATGTTGATGCAATGACAGAAGAAATTTTATATGTAGATGATGACTTAATGAAAATGGTAAACAAGGCAAAGAGTGATGATCAAAAGGTAGCAGTAATAACAAAAGAGAGTGCAGGTGATATCGCACTCAATCATATTGGCGAAGGGGTCATTGATGATATTGAATTAGAAAGTAAACATGATTTACTGTACTTCGAAATAGAAATTGAGTTAGAAGATGATCGTGATGTAGATGTAAAAGTTGATGCGGTAACTGGAGAGATTTTAACTGTAACATGGGATAATTAAGAAAAGTGGACTGTGCTAGTCGGTGATGAGAACCTTCCAGTGCAGTCCTCCTTTTTTTGAACAAAGTATAATCAGATAGAGAAAAGGTACATTAATAACATCAAAAAGTTCTATCTTATTAAGAAAAGGAATATCTATTTATTTTTTCTTAATACTAATTTGTTGACTTTTCAAAGAATTAAGGTAGTATAAATATAATATTCTAAATTTTATAACAAGTAGATAGAGGTGCCAAATCATGAAGTATGCTTTTGCAAATCGCGTCCGTCATTTGCAATCTTCTGCAGTAAGAGATATTTTGAAAATTGTTGGTCAAGGAAATGTTATTTCGTTTGCTGGCGGTTTACCTGATGATGACTTGTTCCCGCTAGAAGGTTTGGAAGATGCATTTTCTAGAGTGTTCAAAAGTGGAAAAAAGTCACTACAATATACAGAAACAGAAGGATACCGCCCGCTGAGAGAAGTAATATTAGAACGTATGAGTAAGAAAGGTATATCAGGTTTTCATTCAGATGAGGTTCTGATTACTACGGGTTCTCAACAGGCTATTGATTTATTTTCAAGAGTGATGTTAAGTCCTGGTGATGTTGTTCTAACGGAAGATCCAACGTATTTAGCTGCACTTCAAGTATTTAAATCTTATGAAGCAGAAGTTGCTGCTGTTCAATCAGATGATGATGGGATGTTACCAGAGGATCTTGAGAATAAATTAAAACAATATAATCCTAAATGTATTTACGTCGTACCTACCTTTTCCAATCCGGCAGGTCGTGTCTGGTCATTAGAAAGGCGCAAGAAGTTAATTGACTTAGCTCATAAATATAAAGTTGTCATTTTTGAAGATGATCCTTATGGAGAATTGCAATTCACTGAGAATGAAGAATATACTCCACTGGCTGCTCTTGATGATGGAACGCGTGTATTATACACGAGTACCTTTTCAAAAACAGCAGTTCCAGCCTTGAGGACTGGTTGGATTACAGGGCCATATCAAATCATCCGTATGATGGCTCAAGCGAAGCAAGCTAATGATTTGCACTCTAATTCATTATCCCAACAAGCGCTTTATGAACTTTGTACTCATTTTGACCTTGATGCACATATTAGTCATTTAATTAAAGTATATAGAAGTCGAATGGAAATCATGGTAGATTGTCTTGAACGAGCTAACATTCCTAACTTGCAATACGTTAAACCAAAAGGGGGAATGTTTCTCTGGGTGCAAGTAGATGAGAGAATTGACCTTACTTCACTGTTGAATACGGCAGTGGAGCATGGAGTTGCATATGTTCCTGGAGAGCCTTTCTACGCAGGGACACCAAAGAAAAATACAATGAGATTGAATTTTACCCATTCTACTCCAGAGAAGATTGAGCAAGGTATGAATTTGCTTATGGATGTATTATCAAAAGAGATGGACAAACAATTAGTTAAATTAACCGATTAAATAAAGTGAAAAAAGAGTGATCTAAATGGTATGATTTAGATCACTCTTTTTTGGATGTAATGAAACAGGTAAAGAACATTCTCTTCTTGGTTCTGTGCTAATTCTAATTAAAAAGACCAATGGAACTTAAGAACACTAGTAAAATAGCAATCGGTGCTACAAACCGTAAAAGGAATAACCATATGTGTCCTAGAGCAGTGTCACCGAAATCTGAGTCGCGTAGTGCGTCCACCTTCTTAAAACCCCAGCCCATGAATAAGGCAATCATTAAACCACCAAGGGGGAGGAAGATGTTTGATGCAATAAAGTCAATGGAATCTAATATATCGCGATCGCCAATAATACGGATATTAGAAAGGGCCCCTTGACCTAATGAGGAAGGAATTCCTAAAACAAAAATAATTGAACCAATAATAACTGTTGCCTTCTTTCTCGACCAATCAAATTTTCGGATAAAGTAAGCAACCGCAACTTCCAAAAGAGATACTGCTGAGGATAGAGCAGCAGCTGTTAATAAAAAGAAAAATAACAAACCAAAAATTCCGCCAAAGCCAATATTATCAAAAACGTTTGGCATAACCATAAAAACAAGACCAGGGCCATCTGCTGGGTTCATTCCTAATGCAAAGACAGCAGGGAATATCATCAAACCAGCAATAATGGCGAAAAGTGTATCTAGCGTTGCAACGCTAGCAGCAGCTCCTGGTAAACGATCTCTCTTTGATAGATAACTTCCATAAGTAATTAAGGCACCCATACCTAAGCTTAATGAGAAAAAGGCTTGACCTAATGCAGCTAGATAAATTGAAGGATCTTTTAATGCAGACCAATCTGGCGTAAATAAAAAGGCTAGTCCTTCTTGAGCCCCACCAAGCGATAGACTATAGATTGATAATAAAATTAAAAGTACTCCTAATAATGGCATTAAAATTTTATTCGAGCGCTCAATTCCTTTTTTTACTCCGATGTAAACAATTCCAATAGTGAAACCCATAAATATAAATTGCCAAAACAATGGTTTAACAGGATCTGTAATAAAGGAAACGAAGAAAGACTCATATCCATCTGCCGGGGCGCTCCATAAAGAACCTGTTAAATAATTAATAAAGTAATAAGAGATCCAACCAGCGATTACTCCATAAAAAGATAAGATTAAAAATGCAGCCGAAACTCCTAACAAACCGGCAACTTTCCACGGCTTTCCTGGAGCTAACTTCTCAAATGAGCCAACCGCATCACTTTGCGCTTTTCGACCAATGGTGAATTCCGCCATAATAATAGGGATACCAATGAGAAGGATAAAAGTAATATAAATAAGTAAAAATGCAGCTCCTCCATTTTCTCCGGTAACATATGAAAAACGCCATACGTTTCCTAGCCCGACAGCAGATCCCATTGCAGCTAAAATAAACCCTAGCCTAGAAGCCCACTGCTCGCGTCCTGGTTCTAGCGACACGTTACATTCCTCCTTTAAATTGCTAAAATATTTTGTTAATATACTATATCACACAAGGTTTGAATTGAATAGGGAATTTTCAGATAAAGCAGATTTTTCGATAAGTTTGGAAGAAATTGTTTTGTTTTGTCGAAAAATGGCTACTCAAAAGGTGGAGTGCCTTTTGAGTAGCCATTACATTTGTCGCAAACGATGAATTCTTTCTTGTGGTTGTGGGTGTGTAGAGAAAAGATTTGCTGCTCTTTTTTTTAGGGGATCTGCAAAGTATAAAGGAGCAGACGTACTGGAAGCTTCTTTAACAGGAGTAGATATTCCTGTGATTTTCTCCAGAGCTGAAGAAAGTGCAATAGGATTTCGCGTTAGTTCAACAGCACTAGCATCCGCTAAGTACTCCCTATTTCTTGATATTGCAAGGCGAATAAGTGTTGCAACAATAGGTGATAAGAGTAACAGCACTAGAGCCAATAGGAGCAGGGCTGGATGTTGTTTTTGATTTCGGTTACTTCTAGAAAAAAACATCATTCTAGTTCCAAGGTCACTTAAAATAGCAACAGCAGAAACAAGTGCTACGGCAATTGTAGCCAATCGAACATCGAAATTACGAATATGAGCTACTTCATGTGCAAGGACCCCTTCAACCTCTTCGCGATTTAAGAGGCTCATTAATCCTGTAGTAACCGCTACAGCTCCACTTTTTGGAGAAATACCAGTAGCAAATGCATTTGGACTCGAGTCTTTGATAATATATATTTTAGGCATAGGTATTCTTGCTGCCATAGCTAAATTCTCAACTGTATGCCATAGAAACGGATCTTCATCCTTAGAAGTGATTTCTTTGGCATGGTTCATTCTCATGACAACCTTCGTACTTGATAAGAGCATTAAGATTGTATAGAATCCACCAATTACAAGAGCTATAATCATACCGCTATAAAAGTCTCCAGATGTGATATAAGTTAAGGAGGCACCAACTACTAAAATGAAAACAATAAATCCTGCAACAATAAAAGCAGTATTCCGTTTATTCCGTTCAATTTGCTTATAGAGAATCATTAACGCTTCCCCGTTTCTATAAATAGATCATTGTCTTTTGCTTATCTTTAAAACGTCACTTTTACATTTTCACGTTCTGCAGCAGGGGTTTCTAGCATGTCACGACTTGTAAAGTTGTGAACCGAGGCAATGATATTTGTTGGAATCGATTGAATCTTTGTATTGTATTCCATTACTGTCTTATTATAGAGCTGTCGTGCATATGCAATTTTATTTTCTGTTCCAGCGAGCTCTTCTTGTAACATATTAAAGTTATTACTCGCTTTTAGATCAGGATATGCTTCTCGTAACGCAAACAGCTGTCTTAAAGCGCCTGATAATTCATTATTAGCATGAATTTGTTCTTGTCGGCTATTTTGTGGAGAAGTAATTTGATTTCTGAGTTCAACGACTTTTGCTAACGTTTCTTGTTCATGTTTAGCATATCCTTTTACTGTTTCTACAAGGTTAGGAATCAGATCAAATCTTCTTTTTAGTTGAACATCAATTTGTGCCCAAGACTCCTCAACCCAATTTCGATATTTTACAAGTCTGTTATAGCTAGTGATCCAGAATATTCCGATCAGTACAATTAGTCCCAAGCCAATCAATAAACCCATAAGAACACCTCTCTAATGTTATTTATTACTATTACGAATAGGAAAGCGTATGGTTTCAAAAGTTTTTGGTACAATGGTTTTACATCCTGTTATTATTATGAACTTTATAAAGGATGAATACTTTTCTTTTTTACTCCTTTTTAAATTGAAAAAAAGTGGTTTAATCAATTAATGGATTACAAAAGTAGGAGGAATTAATAAAATGCTTACTGTGATTAGAAATGGTGAAGTTTATACACCAACATACATAGGTAAAAAGGATTTGCTAGTAGCAGGTGAGAAGATTATTGCAATCGAGAATTGTATTGATACGTCTTCTTTAAATATCGACATACAAGAAATTAACGCAGAAGGTCATTGTGTTGTTCCTGGCTTTATCGATAGTCATGTCCACATTATCGGAGGTGGTGGAGAAGGAGGGTATAAAACTCGCACACCAGAATTAATGCTTACACAAGCAACTACAGCGGGAGTGACAACTGTTGTTGGAGTAATTGGAACAGATGGTACTACGAGAACGATGAGTGACTTAATTGCGAAGGCGCGAGCACTGGATGAGGAAGGAATTACATGCTTCGTCCATACAGGTTCATATCAAGTTCCTATTAAGCCATTAACGGGTACGATTCAAAGTGATTTACTTCTAATCGATAAAATTATTGGTGTAGGAGAAGTCGCAATTGCGGATCATCGATCTTCACAGCCAAGCGCATTTGAACTTAGTCGAATAGCTGCTGAAGCTCGAGTTGGTGGGATGTTAGCGGGAAAAGCTGGGATTATCAATGTTCATCTTGGTGATGGAAAAGATAAGCTATCATTACTAGAAGAAATAATTAATACAACGAATATTCCTGTTAGCCAATTTGTTCCCACTCACATTAATCGAAATCCAGGTTTGTTTAAGGAAGGAATTACCTATGCTAAAAAAGGAGGTTTTGTTGATTTTACAACGAGTACAATTCCCCAGTTTCTAGAAGAAGGCGAAACAAAGTGCAGCAAAGGACTGAAGATCATGTTAGAAGAGGGGGTTCCTTTACAGCAGATTACATTTACTTCAGATGCTCAAGGAAGCTTGCCAGCCTTTGACGAAGAAGGTCAAATCAAGGGTTTAAAGATAGGGGATATGAAATCTTTATTCAATGAAATACGTGATGCAGTTATAGAAGAGAGTATTCCATTAGACATTGCCCTTCATGTTATTACGAAAAACCCAGCAGAACAATTAAAATTACAATCCAAGGGCGAACTTGTCGTTGGAAAGGACGCTGACATAGTATTTTTAACAAAAGAGTTAGAGATATCAACAGTTATCGCACGGGGAAAAGTGATGATCGAAAAACAAGAAGTTAAAGTGAAGGGAACTTTTGAATAAGAGGACTAGCACATTTGGCCAGTAGCTGAATGTGCTTTTTGTTTTAGATTTAGGTTGCTTTATATAATTAGGTTCTGCTTCTTAATTATCAGATTAGTTAGGTGAAAATACCCCATTATTGACAGCGCTTACATAGTTGTCATGAATATTCAAAATGTAACGTATGATGAATAGAGATCGTTATCTTGGAACTGAGCGAGCGTTCATTACTTGCGAAGGAGGAAGCTAAATGGACTTTAGCTTGTCGAAGGAACAACAAATGGTAAAAGAAATGGTAAGGGAATTTGCCAAAAAAGAAATTGCTCCTAATGCTGAAAAGTGGGATAAAGAATCTTTTTTTCCAGAACATGTTTTTAAGAAAATGGGTGAGTTGGGCTTACTTGGTTTACCTTTTCCAGAACAATATGGAGGAGCTGGAGCTGATACAATTTCGTATGCATTAGCTGTTGAAGAGGTAGGACGCGCTTGTGGTGGAACAGGTCTTAGCTATGCTGCTGCCGTCTCACTTGGGGCTAGCCCTATTTATTATTTTGGGACAGAGCAGCAGAAGAAAGAATTTCTTGTTCCTTTGGCACGTGGTGAATCGTTAGGTTCTTTTGGTTTAACAGAGCCTAATGCTGGGTCTGATGCCGGGGGGACTAGAACAACGGCGGTGTTAGATGGCGAAGAGTATGTAATCAATGGAGAGAAATGTTGGATTACAAACGCTGGATTTGCTAAATGCGTAATCGTCACAGCTAAAACAGGTGTGGATCATAATGGGAAAAATATTATTTCTGCCTTAATCGTTCCTACAGGAATCCAAGGTTTTTCCATTCGCTGTGACTATGACAAAATGGGAGTTCGTGCGTCAAATACTTGTGAACTCGTATTGAATAATGTAAGAGTTCCTAAAGGTAATATTTTAGGCGATCCGGCAAAAGGGTTTAAGCAATTCCTTCATACATTGGATGGTGGAAGAATCTCGATTGGAGCCCTTGCAGTTGGAATTGCCCAATCAGCTTTTGAGAAAGCGCTTGTTTACTCTAAAGAACGGAAACAGTTTGGCAAAGCCATCTCAAATTTTCAAGCGATCCAATTTAAATTAGCTGATATGGCCATGGAAATTGAGTTAGCGAGAACGATGGTATTGAAAGCAGCATGGTTAAAGGACAATGGGAAGTCTTTCTCAAAAGAAGCGGCCTTCGCAAAACTATTCGCTTCTGAAACCGCAACAAGAGTATGTAATCAATCTCTCCAAATTCATGGAGGCTATGGATATATGAAGGAATACGGAATTGAGAGAATGTTAAGAGATGCTAAGTTATTAGAAATTGGAGAAGGTACTTCAGAGATTCAACGTCTTGTTATTGCAAGACAATTAGGGTGTTGAGTAGGAAGGTGAAAAGATGTTCAAACGAATATTAATTGCAAATCGTGGTGAAATTGCTTTACGCATTCTTCGAACATGCAAGCGATTAGGTATTGAAACAGTTGCCATTTTTTCTGAGGCCGATAAAGAGGCATTACATGTAAAAGAGGCAGATTATATATATTATATTGGCCCTTCTAAAGTAAGTGAGAGTTATTTAAATATTAGAAAAATCATTGAAGTGGCAAAGGAAAGTGGAGCAGAGGCTATTCATCCGGGGTATGGATTATTATCTGAAAATGCAGAATTTGCAAGGCGTTGTAAGGAAGAAGAGATCGTATTTATTGGCCCGGAAGCTGAATTAATTGAGCTAATGGGGAATAAAGTTGCTGCAAGAAAGGCAATGCAAGCTGCTGATTTTCCGATTATTCAGGGGACTGACAAACCGTTAGCAAATGCTGAAGAAGCAATTCGTGCTGCAGAAAATATGGGGTACCCTGTTATGCTCAAAGCTTCTGCTGGAGGTGGAGGAATCGGGATGCAACTTGTTTCAAATGATGAAGAACTGTCGAAAGCATTTGAAACGAACCAAAAACGCGCTGAGATGTTTTTTGGAAATGGAGAAATGTTCCTTGAAAAAGCAATTGAAAATGCACGTCATATTGAAATACAGTTATTAGCCGATCAGTTTGGCGGAATGGTTCATTTATGGGATAGAGATTGTTCAATCCAAAGAAGAAATCAAAAAGTAGTCGAAGAGGCTCCGTCTCCTTTTTTGAGTGAAACACTTAGAGAAGAGATGGGAAAGATGGCAGTGAAAGCTGCAAGCTCTTTACAGTACACCAATGCCGGTACAATGGAGTGTTTAGTAGATGAGCATGACAATATTTATTTTCTTGAGATGAACACTCGCTTACAGGTCGAGCATCCTGTAACAGAAGAAATAACCGGAATCGATCTAGTTGAGTGGCAAGTAAGAATTGCATCAGGAGAACGATTGGGGTTTAGACAAGAAGACATAAAAAAAGAGGGCCATGCAATAGAAGTCCGTATATATGCTGAAGATCCAAAAACATTCTATCCCTCTCCGGGAACGATAAAAGAATTAAACCTACCTTTTGCTAGAAACTTTCGACATGAGTGTGCTGTAGAAAAAGGAAGTATAGTCACTCCTTTTTATGATCCGATGATTGCTAAGTTAATTGTCAGTGGTCGAACAAGAAGAGAAGCAATCGATCATTTGTTAGAAGCCTTATCGGTATATCAAGTAGATGGAATTAAAACGAATATTCCAATGTTAAAAGAAGTGATTAGTCACAAATCGTTTCAAGCTGGTACTTTTACAACGTCTTTTATACGAAATCATTATAAAAAAGGATGATAAAGAATGAATGTGATTAGAACGACAATGGCAGGTAACATATGGAGGATATTGGTTTCGGTTGGGGATGAGGTCCAAGCGGGTCAAGAAGTAGCAATATTGGAATCTATGAAAATGGAAATTCCTGTGGAAGCTTACAAAACAGGAACAGTAAAAGTGATCTTAAAAGGTGAGGGCGAGTTTATAGATGAGGATGAAGTGTTAATGGAATTAGACGGATAAGGCAGGGGACGTCATTGAATGAAAAAAAAGTAAAAATTCGCGAAGTAGGTCCAAGAGATGGCTTGCAAAATGAAAGACAGTGGATTGAAACGGAAGATAAAATCAATTGGATAAACCAATTAGCAGAAACGGGTTTAAGCTATATTGAATTAACTTCCTTTGTCCATCCAAAGTGGATACCAGCACTTGCTGATGCTAATGAGGTCGTAAAAGGGGTTAAAAGAAATAAATCCGTTTCATTTGGTGCACTTGTTCCGAATGAGCGTGGGTTGGAACGAGCACTACAGGTAGGCATTGATGAAGTGGCGGTTTTTCTATCTGCTAGTGAAACACATAATCGAAAAAATATAAATAAATCAATAAAAGAAACGATCAATATTTTGAAGCCTGTGGTCTATCAAGCTAAATTAGCGGACAAATCGGTTAGAGGATATATTTCAACTGTGTTCGGTTGTCCTTACGAAGGCAATGTAAATGTTCAACGAGTAATAGCCATTGCTCAAAGCTTGCTTGAGCTTGGAGTAGATGAGGTTTCTTTAGGAGATACGACGGGAATTGCTACACCAAATCAAGTCGAAGCTGTTTTACAAGAACTTGCTAGGAAGATCTCGTTAGAAACCATTGCTCTTCATCCACATGATACTAGAGGGACGGCTTTAGCAAATGTGTTTGCCGCCTATCGGTTAGGTGTTCGGACGTTTGATGGAGCAACGGCAGGGTTAGGAGGTTGTCCCTACGCACCTGGAGCATCTGGAAATGTTGCAACAGAGGATCTAGTTTACCTTTTAGAAGGGCTCGGTGCGCAAACCGGAATTCATTTAGAACGTCTAGTAAATTGCGGGAAATGGATTCAGAACAAGCTTAAGCGAAATTTACCTAGTCATCATTTACAAATAGCATTAGCTAGTGAGAATAAGGAGGGTTTCCATCAATGAAAACACTGCTTATTGAAAACAAAGGGAACGGCATTGTTGTCGCCACACTTAACCAACCGAAAAAAGCTAATGCGTTATCTTTACAGATGATCCGAGAGTTAAACGATTTTTTAGCAAGTGTAGAGAACGATGATTCCATTAGAGTTATTGTTTTTACAGGGAATGGCGATCGTGTTTTCTGCGCGGGAGCGGACTTAAAGGAACGAAAAGAAATGAATATGCAAGAAGCGAAATTTGCGGTACAAAAAATCAAACGAACAATTAATCGAGTTGCTTCGTTAAAGCAGCCTACAATAGCAGCTATGAATGGTACGGCGTTAGGTGGGGGTTTAGAGTTTTCATTAGCCTGCGACATTCGGATTGCAAGTACAGATGGAACATATGGACTAACAGAAACTTCACTTGCTATTATTCCAGGAGCAGGAGGGACGCAACGTTTATCACGTTTAATCGGAACGGGTAAAGCAAAAGAATTAATTTTTACAGCTGCTAAAATATCAGGGATTGAAGCGAAGGAAATCGGTTTAGTTGAACACGCTGTAAGGTTGAATGAAGTGAAACAGAAATCGATTGACCTTGCCCAAGTGATTGCAAGTAATGGTCCAGTCGCGGTACAAGAGGCGAAAAAAGCCATTAATTTAGGGATTGATGTTGATCTGAAAACATCTTTAACGATTGAATCGAATGCTTATGAGCAAACATTGATCACAAAGGATCGACTTGAAGGTCTACTCGCCTTCGAGGAAAAAAGAAAGCCGGAATATAAAGGTCAGTAAAGGAGGTAGAAAATGAGTTCAGATAAATCATACGAGAAATATGTTGAACAAATTTCACAAGGTGGATCCGAGAAGTATCACAGGATAAATAAGGACAAAGGAAAATTGTTTGTTCGTGATCGACTCAAGCTTTTATTTGATTTAGATATAGAAGCAGAAGATGGCTTTTTTGCTAACTCAATGGCTGAAGGGCTTCCAGCTGATGGAGTTGTAACTGGCATTGGAACTATTAATGGACAGAAGGTTTGTGTGATGGCTAACGATTCAACCGTTAAAGCGGGCTCTTGGGGGCTAGGACGGTCGAAAAAATTATTAGGATACAGGAGTCCGCAGAAAAGCTCCAGATCCCAATGTTGTATTTAGTTGATTCGGCTGGTGCAAGAATAACTGATCAAATAGAGATGTTTCCAGGAAGAAGAGGAGCCGGTAGAATTTTTTATAACCAAGTTAAATTATCAGGTAAAGTACCACAAATATGTTTATTATTTGGTCCTTCTGCTGCTGGTGGGGCATACATTCCAGCTTTTTGTGATTTAGTCATAATGGTTGACGGAAATTCATCTATGTATCTAGGGTCTCCTAGGATGGCTGAAATGGTCATAGGAGAAAAGGTATCACTTGAAGAAATGGGTGGAGCTCGTATGCATTGTTCGGTGTCAGGATGTGGTGATGTTTTGGCGACATCTGAACAAGAAGCCATTTTGCTTGCACGTGAGTACCTTCAATACTTTCCACCAAGTTACCGAGAAAAGCCTCCTATGGTTGAAGCGAAAAAGGTAAAGAACTTTGAAAAAAAAGTGGAAGATATCATCCCGCATAACCAAAATACTCCTTTTAATATGCATGACTTAATTGATCGATTAGTAGATGAGGATTCATTCTTTGAAATAAAAGCACTTTTTGCCAAAGAGTTGGTTACGGGATTGGCACGAATAGATGGAAAGACAGTCGGCATTATAGCAAATCAGCCAAAAGCAAAAGGAGGAGTTCTTTTTCCAGACTCGGCTGATAAAGCAGCTAAATTTATTACTCTTTGCGATGCTTATCATATTCCTCTTTTATTTTTAGCGGATATTCCTGGCTTTATGATTGGCACAAAGGTAGAACGTGCAGGCATTATTAGACATGGAGCAAAAATGATTGCAGCGATGTCAGAAGCAACCGTTCCTAAAATTTCAGTTATTGTTAGAAAAGCTTATGGTGCTGGACTGTACGCAATGGCTGGGCCAGCCTTTGAACCAGATTGTTGTTTGGCTTTGCCCCAAGCTCAAATTGCGGTGATGGGACCTGAAGCTGCTGTGAATGCAGTATATGCAAATAAAATTTCAGAGCTTAAAGAAGAAGAGCGTTCTGCATTTATTCAAGCAAAAAGAGAGGAATATAAAGAAGGTATTGATATATACCGATTAGCATCTGAATTAGTTATTGATGGCATTGTTGAAGGGAATAAGCTGAGAGAGGAACTTGTTAACCGTCTTAAGGCATATGAATCAAAAGATGTTAAATTTACCTCTCGAAAACATCCTATTTATCCCGTTTGATAAAGGAGGGAATCAAATGGCACAATGGAACCCTTCTGAAGAATATATTGAAAATACTAGGCTTTATAAATGGATGCAAAAATTAGGCTATAGTGAGTATGATTTATTTCATCAACAATCCATTAATGATGTTGAGTGGTTTTGGAGAAGAGTAGAGAAAGAACTTGGAATTCCTTGGTTAAATCATTATGACCGGGTATTAGATGTTGAGAAAGGAATCCAATGGCCAAAGTGGTATGTGAATGGAAAGTTAAATGCTTATGAGTTAGCACTGGGGCAATGGGCAAAAGACCCAATAATGACGCAAAAAGAAGCATTGATTTGGGAAGGTGAAGATGGAGAGGTAAGACGCTACACGTTTTCTTCATTAGCAACCGAAGTAAACAAAGTTGCTGCAGGTCTAAAGAAGTTGGATGTTAAACGAGGAGATGTAGTCGCTTTATATATGCCTATGATCCCAGAAACGATAATGGCACTTATGGCAGTCTCAAAGATCGGAGCGATTTTCACCCCTGTTTTTTCTGGTTATGGGCAGGAGGCTATTGCTACAAGGATAGCAGCTTCAAGGGCGAAGCTTGTAATAACGGTTGATAGCTCACAAAGAAAAGGGAAAGAAATCATGTTGAAAGATGAGCTGGATAAAGCTTTGTTGAATTGTCCTGAAGTAGAAAGTGTCGTTGTTGTAAGAAGAACAAAGACGAAAGCAGTACAATTGAAAGAAAAGCACATAGCATGGGAGGAGTTGTTAAGCCATCAGCCTTGTTTGGAAATAGAACCAATGAATAGTGATGAACCATTAATGCTTCTTTATACTTCTGGCACAACTGGAAAACCAAAAGGAACGGTCCATACTCATAGTGGTTTTCCTATTAAGGCGGGTTTTGACGCGGGAATTTGCATGGATCTGAAGCGTCAAGATACATTATTTTGGTATACCGATATGGGATGGATGATGGGCCCATTTCTAGTGTATGGTGGTTGGGTTAATGGTGCTACAATTATGCTATATGAAGGGAGCCCAGATTTTCCCAATGCTGATCGGCTATGGCAGTTGATTGACCGCTATCATATTTCTCACTTAGGAATTTCTCCGACACTGATCCGAAGTTTAATGAGACATGGTGATAATTGGCTTACGCAAAAATTGTCAAGTTTACGTGTGATTGCTTCGACAGGAGAGCCATGGAATGATGATGCTTGGTACTGGCTGTTTGAAAAAGTAGGAAAAGAGAAAATACCGATTTTTAATTATACTGGTGGAACAGAGATCGCAGGTGGGATCCTTGGAAATGTTCTCGTTCGGCCAATAAAAGTGAGTATGTTTAATGCCGCATTACCTGGGATGTCTGCTTATGTAGCAGACTGTTGGGGGAATCAAATGGAAAATCAAGTTGGTGAACTTGTTCTAACGAAGCCTTGGGTTGGAATGACGAATGGTTTTTGGGAACAACCAAAACGGTATTTAAAAACCTATTGGAGTAGATGGCCCAATATGTGGATACATGGGGATTGGGCTATCACTGATGAGGATGGATATTGGAAAATAACAGGACGTTCTGATGATATTATCAATGTTGCCGGAAAAAGAGTTGGTCCGAGTGAAGTTGAAACGATTTTGGCAAGTCATCATTATGTTCATGAAGCTGGGGCAATTGGTATACCTGATCATAGGAAAGGTGATGCTTTAATTTGTTTTGCCGTCTTACAAGAAAGTATAGAAATGACTAACACAGTGAAAGAAACGCTTCTCGACTTTCTAAGTGTAAAACTTGGAAAATCGCTAAGACCTAACGACATTCATTTTATTAGTGATTTACCAAAGACAAAGAATGGAAAAGTGATGAGGAGATTAATAAAAAATGCTTATCTTCACTTAAAACTCGGTGATATATCTTCAATTGAGAATCCTAATGTTCTTGATGAAATTGCGCAATTAAAAAGACCGGGACAAAAGAATCTTTAATGCAAAATCAGAATGGAATAATTGTCAATGCATAGCATCCGCTCCGGAAATATACTTCGGTTCCGCAGGCGACTGGTGAGCCTCCTCGTGCTAACGCACTGTGAGGTCTCACCCTTGCCTTTAACCCCTCAGAAGTCTACATATCGCTAAGGTAATTATAGTCCGTGCTTTTAATAAAACACTCCCAACCTCCTTCCTGCTTACCCTTTCCTTATTACCAAATATTTTCAATAAATAATCTACATAACAAATTTGAAATAAACCACACTATAAGTACACAAGGAGGTGAGACACAATGGCAAGTAACAACAACAGCAATTCAAACCAATTGCTTGTACCTGGTGTACAACAAGCACTTGACCAAATGAAGTATGAAATTGCTTCTGAATTCGGTGTTAACCTTGGAGCTGACTCTACATCTCGTGCAAACGGATCTGTAGGTGGCGAAATCACGAAACGCCTAGTTCAAATGGCTGAACAACAAATGGGTGGAACACAACAATAATAATTTGGCTTAAAGGGGTGAGCTCGCTCACCCCTTATTTTTCGTAAGAAGAAAAACAACGGTGAAGCATAGAGTATATGATACAAGGAGCAGAAAAATGGGAATGTGTTCAGTTTGCAATGGATTAGATGGATTGAATGAAACTTGTCAAAAGTGTCACCAAGCACTAATTGATTATGGACGAGTCATGGACTACTACGAAAAATATGAAGCGTATATGCCCATTGACTTAAATAAGATGAGCAACGGTATTGACCAAGATTTTGAAGACGAGCTTTGTCCTCACTATGTAATTTGCAGCCAGTGTGGAGAAACATCTGTTTATTTAGTACAAGAACAATAACTACTAGTTACAGATCTCCAATTAAAAAGCATGTCCTACTCAATGAAAAAAGAGTGAGTCATACTCACTCTCATCCATTTCATAATAGGTTAATTCTCGTTTGGCGGTGATTCATTTTCAAGGTCTCCACGTGACTCTTCAATTACCCCAGATTGCTGACCGTGTACAGTTCCTCCGCCAAGGCCTTCGTTAATCATACGATCAACATCAACATATTTTTTGTCACGTCCTTCATAATTTGAACCATTTTGTTTCTTCATTAAACCACCCCTTTTTTCATAGAGTGGCTGAGTAACACGAAATTATTCATTTAATGTTGTTCATATACATGGTAAAGCATCAAATCATGGATTTGAGGTTCTAGAATTTCTTTTTGGTTAGAAGTAAGGTTTGCTTCACCCCAATCAATCTCTCCATTTTTATGATAGATGCCCGTAATGTAGTTTCCATCAAAGAAAAAAGAAAAGGCCCATTCACGTCGAACTAAATTATTTCGAAGTTCCTTCCATTGAAAATGAGATAACAATTTGTTGTTCCCCCTCAGAATTAAAGCGCTTTCTAATATAGTATCATGAGGTGGGAGATTTTTGATATAGAAGTTACGGTTACGTTCAACAGGACATGCAGAACTAAGCTTCTTTTTCTGTAATGTCATTTGTGTGCCAATGACCGCCACCAAACCATAGGAATGTTTCATCTAAGGTGTTCTTAACATAAGCGAAGCAAACAAGACCTGCTCTTAGAGCATATTTGATTTTTAATTGATCATCATATTTAATTTTTGTATAGCATACACCGAGTTCATCAATTAATGAACGATATAAATTTATCTGCACTTGTGTTTTTGTATACTTTGGGGAAACAATTAAGGTTGAATGGGTGGTTCCATAATCACACACAGCAGCCACAGCTATTATTTTTCCTTCCCACAGTGCAACTTGAATACTTGTTCCGGGTTGGTCTAAATAACTTTTATTAAAATGAAAGAGCCAAGAGTAATTCGATTTATCGCTGCAAGCATCATAGCGCTTGACAAAGTTTAAAATTGACCTACGATATTTTTCCCATTGTTGGTTTTTTAATGAAATGATTTTCATGTTTTACCTCCTCTAGGGGACAGAAGCCCAATTTTAAAGCAAACTACAACCTCTGCTTTCTACAATAAAATGAGTGGGAAGTAGCGAGGAAAAACGACGTATCGTATACTATGTGATAGATGCCTAATTGGTGAAAGATAGAAGGAGTGTTAATGACATTGCAAACATTGTATCTTATTGGATTTATGGTATTAGTTGGTGCAATTATTGGAGGGTTGACCAACTCATTAGCTATAAAAATGCTATTTAGACCTTATCGTGAAATAAAATTGGGTTCTTGGAGGGTACCGTTTACTCCTGGTCTGATTCCTAAAAGACATGAAGAGCTCGCTGGACAGTTAGGGAAAATGGTTGTTGATTATTTAATAACAGCAGAAGGATTAGGAAAAAAATTAAAAAACCCTGTATTTACTGATGGTATGACCAAATGGCTAAGAATAGAAGTAGAAAAAATATTAAAGAGCGAAAAAAGTGCTGCTAATCTAATTGAAGAAAGCATAGGGTTAAAACAACCTAAACAAATCGCTTTAGCGAAGACAGAAGAACTTGTTCAAAAAAGTATGTCTACTTTTTTGACAAACAATAGGGAAAAAACGTTAGAGCAAGTGTTGCCAGAAACTTTGCTTAGAAAGGTTGACGAAACGCTAGAGCCTGCAACAACGTATATTTTGGAGAGAGGACAAGCTTTTATCGGAAGTGCGGAGGGAAAAGAAAAATTAAGCGTTATGATTGATCGTTTCCTTATTCAAAAAGGTACATTTGGAAATATGATATCAATGTTTCTAGGTAATGATCGACTTGTTGACAAAGTACAGCCAGAGTTGTTGAGGTTTTTACAAGATTCAGGAACGAAAAAATTGGTTTTTCAGTTATTAGAACAAGAATGGGTAAAGGTTAAGCAGAAACAATTAAAAGAGGTTGAAGAATATCTTAATGAAGAAGAGTTGGTCTCTGCAATCGTTCGTGGGTTAGAATCGAACGTAGCGATTTTCCAATGGATTGACCAACCGATGAAACAATGGAGTGGAACGTATCAAGAAACAATAATGAATACCTATATCCCAAAGGGTGTAGAGGTTATTTTAGATTTGCTTTCAAGCCATTTAGAAGAACTCTTAAAACGTTTCCATTTAGATGAAATCGTTAGTGAGCAAGTGAAGGGTTTCTCTGTGGAAAGATTGGAAGAATTAGTTCTCTCTATTTCGAAACGTGAATTTAAAATGATCACGTATTTAGGAGCGTTACTTGGTGGAATTATTGGGTTCATACAAAGTTTAATAGTAGGGATTATTGGATAACTTACTATAAGATGGGGATATTGGATGAAATGTTTACTGGAACATGTTATAGTCGGTTAGACAAATTTTTTAGGAGGACGTATTTATGTCTAATGTTTATGATAAGGCGCATGAATTAAAAAGAACGATAGCGGAAAGTGAAGAGTTCCAAACTCTTAAGTCTTTACATGTTGAGATTCAAGCGGATGAAGTAGCAACAAGAATGTTGAATAACTTCCGTCAGCTTCAGCTTGAACTACAACAAAAACAAATGCAAGGTATTCAAATCACTGAAGAGGAAGCTCAAAATGCTCAACAACAATTTGAACTTGTTCAACAGCATGAGTTAATTTCTAAATTAATGGAAGCAGAGCAACGTCTAAGTGTGATTATTGGTGATGTTAATAAAATCATTACAGAGCCATTAGAAGAGATCTATGGTACACCGGGTCAATAATTAAAACTTAATCTGAAAAAAGCTACATTTGATCATTTGCAATCATCTGTAGCTTTTTTGTATTAGTGGATAAAGCACCTACTTATTCTTCTTTTTGTGAGATGTTCTTCATAATAATTGTTACTAAATGCAGGACAAAACCACAAAAAAGACCGATCGCAACAGAAGCAAGTATTGTAACTAAAAAAGCAGTCAATGTAAATTCTGTTAATTGGGCTAAAGATAACAGTAGAAAAAAAACAACAGGCAAATAATAATAAGATAATACTTTTTTCATCATTTACTCCTTATTAAATAATAGAACTAGGGAAATTATCTTGAATACAGTGAGGTTAGTATAAAAGAGTTTTAACATTTCGTCTAGGTTCTAATCGTTCTTCAAGGTTCATAGTCTTATGTATAAAGAGCAAGCCCTTAGTGGTGCTCGAGTAGGACAACATGAAAAAAGGGGGACTTATACAATGTCATACAAACTGTTAGCCCTAAACATCGATGGAACGTTATTAAGAACGAATGCGAAGATTACAAAGCAAACAAAAGATGCAATTGAGTATGTTAAGGATAAGAGGGTGCACATTACCCTTGCAACTTCTAGACCCTTTCCTGCTGCAAAGAAAGTAGCGAAAGCTTTAAAAGTAGAAGGGCCATTGATAACTAGTGATGGAGCTTTTGTTGCAACTGCGGCAGATGAACCAATATTCGTTAGAAGAATTAAAGAAGAGAAAGCATTACAAATAGCTGATATATTAGAAAGGTACGAATGCCATATACGGATTATGCATGATTCCTATTCCATAGGGAATAAAGTGAGACAAAGAAATCAGCTCATTGCTCGAATGACAATTGGAATTGGTGACCCTTTATTTTATCCAATCACATTTGTAGACTCTATTTGTGATCAATTAATGCAACAGCCGATCGCTCCACCTAAAATTCAGGTTCAGTTTTTTAACAAAGAAGAAGAAAGAAAAGCGCAACAACAGCTAGAAGAAGTTGTAACAGGGATTAGGCTATATGAGTCGGCTCCAGGTAGAATGGAAATTGTTAGTGATGGAGTTTCAAAAGCAAGAGGATTACAAACATTGGGTAACTATTTAGGTATTCAACCGGGTGAAATGGTGGCGGTCGGCTCCCATGAATCTGATGTAGATATGATCAATCAAGTCGGACTCGGTGTTGCAATGGGAAATGCTCCTGCTTCTGTTAAAGAGGTTGCGAATTGGATAACACGGTCAAATGAACAAAATGGAGTTTCCTATATGATTAAAGAAGTCTTTAGAAAGCAATTACGTCTACACAGCTAAGATTGAGAATATTAATTTACCTTGCTATGTTTCAACCCATAGCAAGGTTTTGTTTTTCGATTTTTAAGTTGTCTTAAACGCAAGATTTTTATATAGATTGTGTTTTAAAGGCTTCACCTCACGAAAAGGTCAGTATGAAATTTTTCATTGACTTGCTAGAAGAAAGGTTTAAGATATTAGAAGGGAACATTTATAAATTGTAATTTTTTTGTAAATTGAGAGGGGAAGAAAGATGGCAGTCATTAAAGCTCAACTGGCTAAGCATAAATTCTTCTTGCTAGCAGTCTTGTTGTTAAGTGTCAAAACTTATCTTGTTTATAAAGTTGGATTTAATATTTCATCAGAAAATGTACTACAAGAGTTTTTGTTGTTCATTAATCCAATTAGTTCTGCAGTGTTTCTGATTGGTCTTAGTTTTTTCTTTACCGGTCTCAAGCGTAATGTGGTGATTGTAGTAACAAGTCTATTTGCCACGTTGGTGTTATATTTTAATTTACTCTACTTTCGCTTTTTCTCGGACTTTCTTACATGGCCCGTCTTATTTCAGACGAGTAATGCAAAAGATTTAACAGGAAGTATTACTGAGTTGATAAGGACTATCGATTTGTTGTTAATAATTGATCTTGTTATCCTCAGTTATTTAATCTTAAAGAAAATCGCACCGATCCAAGTGAAAGCAAAAAGAGAACCATTAATCGTTCTAGGTCTTTCATTTGTCATTTTTATCGTTAATTTAGGTATTGCACAAATTGAAAGACCACAATTATTGACCCGTTCTTTTGATAGAGAAATGCTTGTCAAAAATATTGGATTGTTAAATTATCATGTATATGATGGATATATCCAATCTCAATCAAGAGCGCAACGGGTGTTTGCAGATAGTTCGGATATGACTGAAATTCTTGATTATAGGAAAGAGAATTATAAGGAAGCTGATCAAGACTTATACGCAATTGCAGAAGGGAAAAATGTTATTGTCATTTCATTAGAATCTCTTCAAACATTTGTAATTAATGAAACTTTAGATGGAGAGGAAATTACTCCCTTTTTAAATAGCCTAATAAATGAAAGTTACTATTTTGATCATTTCTATCATCAAACAGCTCAAGGAAAAACGTCTGATTCTGAGTTTCTATTAGCTACTTCGTTATTCCCACGTGATAGTGGGTCTGTTTTCTTTACGCATGCTGGAAATGAGTATCATAGCTTACCAGAAATTTTAAACGAAGCGGGATACTACACATCTGTATTACATGCAAACAATAAGAGTTTTTGGAATAGAGATGTGATGTACGATTCATTTGGGTACGACCATTTCTTTGATATTGAATCTTATGAGGTAAATGAAGAGAATTCAGTTGGTTGGGGATTGAAAGATGTTGATTTCTTTAAGCAATCGATTGAACTATTAAAAAGCCAGCCTCAGCCTTTCTATTCTAAATTTATCACATTGACAAATCATTTCCCTTTTGAGTTAGGGGAGGAAGATAAATTTATTAATGAATTTAATTCCAATAGTAATACTTTAAATCGGTATTTTCCAACTGTGCGCTACATGGACCATGCTCTTGAGTTGTTCTTTGATGAATTAAAAGAAAATGGGTTATATGAAGATTCTATTTTTATTATGTATGGAGATCATTATGGAATTTCAGATTATCATAATCGCGCTATGAGCTTGTTTCTAAATAAAGATGAAATTACTGACTTTGATCAAATACAATTACAAAGAGTACCGATGTTTGTGCATATTCCTGGTCATTCTGATCATGAGTTAAAGCATACAGTAGCTGGCCAAATAGACCTGAAACCAACTATTATGCATTTACTCGGGTTGGAGACAAAAGACGATATACAGTTTGGCACAGATTTATTCTCGCCAGAGCGTGATTCGTTTGTTGTATTAAGAGATGGAAGTGTGATAACAGACGAATACGTCTTTACAAAAGGAAGCTGTTATCAAAAAGCTGATGGGGCAGAAGTGGACATAGAAGAGTGTGAATCTTTTAGAGAAAGAGGAGCACAAGATCTATATTTTTCTGATAAAGTCATTTATGGAGATCTCTTAAGGTTTTATTAATTTGATTGTTAGAGGCTGTACAAAGCATCATGCTTTGTACAGCCTCTTATCTATTTGCCCGTACCGTACAAAAGTAGTCAATAAGCATTCTCTAGAGGCTATAGCTTTTAGCGGTGAAAGAGTAGTAGCTTTCCTGAACGAGTCAATCGATGAGTAGTATCAATAAGTTGTTTTTCCGCTAGAATTGCTTCCCCTTTTTTCTTAGCCTGCTCGTCGCTTTCAGCTTCAAATCGTTCTTCATGAATGGTTTCACCATTATGCGAAAATACTGTTAAGTAATATTCATGCATATTGCATCACCTCTTTTACAGTGTAATTACTAATTAGCTTACTTTAAAGCGCTTACAATGACAAGAGTAGAATAATATAGAAAACAGTAAAATTTTCATTTCCTTGGATAAAATGTACAATTGGTAATGAGTGCATTTTATGTTATGATCTATTTACTAAAAGAGCAAAGGAGGTGGATGAGTTGATTGAGATCATTACGGATTTAACGTCATTATGGGTTAGTGTGGTTATGACAGTCTTACTTGTTGCTGCTATGACTAAGGCGAATATTCTTAGGTTTGAATGGGAACTTCATACTGGCTGGAAAAGAAAGTTTGTAGATGTTTCTGAGCAAGAGCCTGAAAACCCAATGCTCATCCATCTTAGTAGAATGAAATGTAAACCGAAAATTCCATCTACTAATGATCACAAAAATCAAGATGATGATGATGCTACTTCTATTGTTTTCATATAAAAATTGAAAACAATAGGGAGGAATTAGGAATTGAAAAAGCACTTTATTTTCTTGATTATTATTAGTATGACGTTGTTTCTAACAGCTTGCGGAACGGTGGAAAAGGTTCCAATTACGGCAGAAACAGAAGGAATTTGGAATCATTTTTTTGTATATCCAATGTCCTGGCTATTGATCAATGTGGCAGAGTTATTTAATGGTAGTTATGGATTATCAATTGTTGTTGTAACAATTGCGATTCGCTTATGTCTTCTGCCTTTAATGTTAAAGCAGCAGAAAAGTACTCGAGCAATGCAAACGTTAAAGCCTGAGATGGAGCGTCTTCAAGCAAAGTATAAAGAGAGTGTAAAAAAAGATCCGAAGAAACAACAAGAAATGCAAAAGGAACTTATGGCTCTGTATCAAAGTAACGGTGTTAATCCGTTGGCAGGGTGTTTGCCTATGTTTGTGCAATTACCGGTTTTAATGGCCTTTTATTTTGCAATAATGAGAACAGAGCAAATTGCTCTTCATACGTTTCTTTGGTTTGATTTAGGAAATCCAGACCCTCTTTATTTATTGCCTTTAGTTGCTGGATTGACGACGTTTTTGCAAGTTAAGATGACATCTTCGCAATTAAATGATCAAATGAAGCTCATTATTTATATAATGCCCGTGATGATTATTGTTGCTGGAATCACTTTGCCAGCAGCTTTATCGTTATATTGGGTTGTTGGAAATGTATTTATGATCATTCAAACATATTTTACCGTCACAAAGTTTGAACAAAGCTCAACAGAAATTAGTAAATCATAATCAGCAATTGCTAATGGGTTGGGTAAGTTCAAAAAGCTTCATCAGAGATTTGAGGATTGAGAGAAGGAACTTACTTCTTAAGGCTTCTAAAAAGATGTAGAGACTTCACTAATTGCTTCGAGGGCATCTCAAAAGGTCAAAAAATAGACCTTTTGAGATGCTCTCTCTTTTTTCGACATTTTTACCCGGGAAATACAAAAATTCAAAAGAAATTATATAAATGTTGTTGATTGAATATGAGAAACCATGTAAATATACTCGATAGTTGTGATAGTTAAGGGTTATAACTCGTGTCAGAGGTTAAAATAAGATACAATATGCGTAAATAGTTAAAAAATTGAGGTTCTTTATAAGGAGGAAAGAGGTATGAATGAATATCTCGTTTATCTCGTTGAAGATGAAGAAAATCTTTCTGAGGTTCTGAAAGCATACTTAGAAAAAGAAGGTTGGAAAGTTCGTGTTTTTAATGATGGAGACTTAGCTAGAGAGGCAATAAGTGATAAGCCTCACCTTTGGATTCTTGATATCATGCTTCCTGGAACAGATGGATATCAGTTATTAAAAGGGATAAAAGAACAAGAAGATACACCAGTTATCTTTATCTCTGCAAGAGATCAGGATTTAGATAGAGTACTTGGTTTGGAAATGGGAAGTGATGATTATCTAGCTAAGCCGTTCCTGCCACAAGAGTTAATTATTAGAGCAAAGAAACTATTAACCCGTGTTTATGGAACAACTTCTCAGGAACAGAAGAAAATTGAATTAAACCAATATACAATTGATCCAGTAGGTCGAACGGTTGTTGATGAAGAGGCTGAAGACGATTCATTAGTTGATTTAACAACAAAGGAAATGGACTTGATACTCCTCTTAACAGGTGATATTGGAAAAGCCTTCTCAAGAGAGAAGATCATTGAACATGTTTGGGGAGAGAATTATTTTGGTTCTGAGCGAGCGGTTGATGATGTGGTTCGTCGTGTTCGGAAGAAAATGCCTCGTATTCATTTAGAGACTTTATATGGATATGGATATAGGATTCTATCTTCATGATTAATGTGAATTTAACGCAGCGAATATGGCTTGCGTTTATTTCAATTATTGTCTTAGTTGGTCTTTCAATCATCATTATTTATCCGATTTCTATAAAAGGCACTTTAACAGAAGAAACATATCGAATTATAGAAACAGAACAAATTCGTATTGCGTATCCTTTATGGGATTTAATTAACCCTAGGAGTGAAAGTGAGTTTACTGATAGAGAGGCGGGTTCTGTAGGACATTTCTTTATATATGAGTCTCCACGAATTCCACCAGAGGGCAATCCCCCTCCTAAGGAAGTATTACAGGAAATGGCACAGAATGCGTATAAACAAGAAGGTTCAAGAGGCCGTTATGAAATTCAATATGGTGGGGCAACTGTTTTTTATGTAATAGCAAAAGCGCAAATTGATGAATACCCTGCATTCCATATCTCATATATGTGGGATACATATCGAGATGAAATGGTGAACCGTTTATGGGAAAGGTTATTGTATATACTTCTATTAACAAGTGCTTTGAGTTTATTACCAGCAATGTGGTTAAAGCACTATTTGAGACAACCGCTTATTGTACTTGGAAATCACTTAGAGCAAATTGCAAACCGCGAATGGAAAGAACCTCTTAAGTGGCAAGGGGATGAGGATTTTCAAAGGTTATCCGATCAATTTGAGAGGATGCGTCAAAACTTAAATTTATATGATCGTGCACAAAAAACGTTTATTCAACATGCATCCCATGAATTAAAGACACCTATCATGGTCATTAAAAGCTATGCTCATTCAGTGAAAGATGGCATTTTGCCTAAAGAGAATATGGAACAGACAATGGATGTTATTATTGAAGAAGCGAACCGAATGGAACGAAGAGTAATTGATATGCTTTATTATACGAAGCTAGATTCTTTAAAAGAAGAAACTCCTAAACATGAGGAAATTATGTTTGGGCAGATTGCTTTTAAAATAGAAGAAAGGTTTCGAGTTCAGCGGGAAGATGTAAAAATCTTAGTTGATGGAGCAAATACACATATTTCGTGTGATCCTGAACAATTTGAAGTTCTTCTGGAAAACTTAGTTGAGAATGCATTGCGATATGCGAGAGATCGAATTTGGATGTCTGCAAGTGCAACTGATGATGGTGCAGTTATTACTGTTGAAAACAATGGTGATGAGATTCAAGACAAAGACCTTCCACAATTATTTAATCCATTTTATAAAGGAAATAAAGGCAAGTTTGGCTTAGGTCTTGCTATAGTAAAAAGAATTGCTGAATTACATGGTGGAAGCCCAAAGGTTGAAAATACTGATGTTGGTGTTAAATTTACAATCAATTTTCCAAACAAAAAGCAAGGCAATAAACCGAGGAAAAAAAGATAAGATAGAGGTTGTCTAGCGGTCCCAAAGGGCACTTAGGCAGCCTCTTCTTCTATTCGATGTTATGAAACATTTATCTTATGCTATACTTGTAAGAGGTTGTTATTAGTGGATATCACCTCTTTTTACAACCTTACATTAACAATGAATCTAGTAAGTTGAGGTGACAATAAAATGAGCAAAGGAATTAAGTTCCAACAAGTTGGAGACCGTGTCGAAACTTATTATTTGATTAAATCAGCAACAAAAGCAATTGCTAGTAATGGTAAGCCATTTTTAACATTGATTTTAAGTGACCATACGGGAGATATAGAGGCAAAGCTCTGGGGCTGCTCACCAGATGATGAAACGACATTTACAAGTCAAGTAATTGTGTTTATTAATGGTGAAGTTAGTGATTATAGAGGCAGATTACAACTTAAGATTAGCAGTATTCGCCCGACGACAGCAATGGATCAAGTTAAGGTAGCTGATTTTATTCGATCTGCTCCTATTTCGCCATCCGATATGTTAGAAGAGATTACACAATATATCTTTGATATGAAAAATCCCAACATACAGCGGATAACTCGTCATTTATTAAAAAAACATCAGGAGGCTTTTTTAGAATCACCTGCTGCAACGAAAAACCATCATGAATTTGTTTCAGGACTTGCTTATCATGTGGTATGTATGCTTAAAGTTGCAAAAAGTTTAGCAAACTTATATCCAACGCTAGATACGGACTTGCTTTATTCCGGAGTGATTCTTCACGATCTAGGGAAGGTAAGAGAACTTTCTGGTCCAATTGATACTGCGTATACGTTGGAAGGAAAGCTACTTGGGCATATTTCAATTATGGTGACTGAGATTGCAGAGGCAGCAAAGGAATTAGCAATAGAGGGTGAAGAAATTCTAATGTTGCAACACCTAATCTTAAGTCATCATGGCAAAGGTGAGTGGGGAAGTCCAAAAGTTCCTGTCATTCGAGAAGCTGAAGTGTTACACATGATTGATAATATTGATGCAAAAATGAATATGATGGATCGTGCTTTAGAACGGGTACAGCCTGGTGAATTTTCTGAAAGAGTCATGGCGATGGACCACAGAAGTTTTTACAAGCCAAGCTTTCATGAACCGCCATTAGATTACTAGAGGCAGTAAATTGATTGTGAAAGCAACCAGAAGAACAATTGTTGAATGCGTAATTTACTCTTCTTAAGAGATGAGCGCTTATAAAAGCCATAATGGAGTGAACAATGCATAGAGTCAGGAAAAAAAGTTGAAGTTTAGCCTTTTTTTCCTGGCTCTTGTTCTATTTTTAGGTGCTTGTACATATGTATAGAGTAAAGTTTAAGCATGGAGGGGTAATAATGAAATCAAGTCAATCTCGTAAACGTTTAGCCTTTTTTCTACTAGCCGTCCTTGCCATTGGATTTGTGTTAACTCAAACTACCGTAGGGAGTTTCTTATTATCTAGTCCTTGGTGGGTGTATTTTGTTGTAGCCGGAATCATTTTTAGTGGGTATTTATCAGTGAAGTATGCACTTGAAGATAAGCGTACAGAGCAAGAATGGATTGAGAGCGAAGGGCAAGTGTATATGGAAAGAATCGCAGAGGAGCGGGAGAAACGAAATCTACATCGTGGATAAATGACAAAGAGGTTCGTTTCAAAATATTAGGGGCGCCACAAAGGTCAATAAATGACTTTTGTGGCGCCCCTTTAAAAGCTTTGGTTTATTCAGTTTCAGTTGAGAACAAGTCAGCAAAACGACTGTCCTTAACTTCAATATTAGCTTGTTCAAATAATTCGTTCATTACAGCTTCTGTTGATTTTGATTGTTGAGCAATCAGAGCTTGTTCAATTTCCTCTTCAAAATCTTCATAAGAATCTTTACGATCCGTCAGTTGGATAATGTGATAACCAAAATCAGACTCTACAGGATCACTGATTTCCCCAATTTCTAATGCGAATGCAGCTTTTTCAAAAGGCTCGACCATTTGTCCTTTTCCAAAAAAGTCAAGATCGCCACCACGTGCAGCAGAGCCATCTGTGGAATATTCTTGTGCTAAATCAGCAAAATCTTCTCCTGCTTCTAACTTATCTAAAACTTCTAAAGCAGTTTTTTCATCTTCCACCAATATATGACTAGCGCGTATTTGTTCGTCATATAATGCTTCGTTTTCTTCATAATAAGCCAGCTTTTCTTCTTCCGTAACTTCAACATCTTCTGTTGCTAACTTTTGTAGTACTAAATGCGGGCGTAGGTTTTCTTCAATAAACTCATCAACTGTCTCGAATGGTAAATTAAATTGCATTTGTAGCATATTTAATAACTCATCATTGTCTTGAACGCCTAATTCCGAGCGTAACGTACTTAGTTCTTCTTCTACCTCTTCATCTGTAACGCCAACCGTTTCAATTGCTTGATCTAACACGATCTCCTGTACAAGAAGTTGAAGAGTTTGTTCGCCATAGTGTTCTTTTAATGTTTCAACAAATTCTGCTTCAGTTATTTCCTCTCCTGCAACAATAGCTACAGTAGAACCGTTTGCCGTTGTGTCATCGTTGTTGCATGCTGCAAGCAATGTTATACAGGCAAGGCCTGCTGCAGCAAAAATCTTTTTGTTCATCGTATTCACTCCTCAGTATCATGCTCATTTTAGAGCCCGTATCATTCATAGAGATAACTATACCATATATTTGTTTTAGAGAGAAAGATAATCAAAGCTTTGTATATGGAAAATGAATAATTTATGTATTTGCCCAGTACGAAATAGAGATAAGTGCATAGAATATCGTAACAAAGCAATGAGGAGGTGTTAGTATGACTCATGTACACCACGGTGGATTTGCGTTAATTGTCGTGCTGTTTATCTTATTAATTATTGTAGGTGCAGCTTGGTTATAAAACCGTGAATCAACATCTCTTTTTCGGTAGTTTCAGAATAGAAAGGATAAAATGGCACCAAGAACGTGACGCTTATCCTTTTACTTGTGTAATACGAAAAGGAAGAGTGAGGAATATACGTCTCTCGCTCTTCCTTTGAATCGTTTTTTTCAAGTATTGTTCTTAGGGATAACATGAAGGGTTTTAAATATAAATTAGCCAGATGGACAAATGAATTTGTCCATCTGGCTAATTTACATTAAAAAACGGTCAATAACAAAAAAAGTTTAGAAAACAGCCTATGTAAATAAGATTTTTACATAAGTAGAAGTTAATAATATGGTCATTAAGATATTTATTGTACGAAAAAGCTTAGGTTGTTTTTCAACAGGGATTTCACGCTTTAAACATAAAGCATCTGTCATTGAGTTGATCATAAATAAGATAAATAATGCAAATAAAATAATAAAGAAGAGCATGTGGTTGCCTCCTGACAAGCAATGATAATTAAACTTTATCAAAACTTTTGAAAAAAAGATAGGTAAATGCTTAAATTAATTTAGGTATATTTACTTGAGGAAAGGTGTGAAGGAATGAAAGACCAAAATTTCGTTGGTTGGAAGGTGGCTTTTTTTTCTTTATTAAGCGTTATTCTGTTGCTAGTATTCATTACATTCCTTCTTTTCCAAAGAAATTTTCCTGAAGTATCGGAAGAACACTTTAACCAACAAGCACCAGGAACCGAAGACGCTATTTTTCTTATCCGAACTGATAAAGCAAAGTTAAATGCACTTATTCAGAAATATATCGAACAGGAGGACCCAGATCACCCTTATATAGTTGAAATACTAGTAGATAAAGTACAAATGAGGTCATTTGTAAAAGTATTAGGGAGGCATGTTCCCGTAACGATTAATTTTGCTCCAGAGGTTGTAAATACAGGAGATTTACTTCTAAAGGTCGAGACGTTTTCTTTAGGAAACCTTCATTTGCCAGTAGAACAAGTCCTTCAATTTCTAAGTGGTTGGATTGAACTCGCTGATTGGATTGTAACGTACCCTAAACAAAAATTAGTTGAAGTAAAGCTTAGTGAAATTACTGTAAATGAACATAATACGATACAATTTAGATTTACTATTTTTGATTTAGAACAAGATATTATTGAACTAGAAATGGCTTTTTCGTGACTTAAGAAACGATAAGAAAATGGGAGTGACATTGTCACTCCCGTGAAACGATGACATACACTTACATAGCTTGTTGTTTAATAAGAATGTGAAAGCCTTCATCATGGTCTTCGACGAAGCTTTTCTTTGGAGCTTTTATCAAATAGGAAGCATAGATCACGTCGTAAAAAGCAATTCCAAAATGAATAGAGCTTAAAATTGAAATAAGAGCTAAATACATTGGAAAGACAGTTATAGCTAATGCTCCGATCGAAGTCATAATAAATATTGGAGTGAGTAAAGCCAATAAGTATAAATTACGTGGCAAAGGCTTAGTTGTCTTAATAGATAAAATAGGGATTATATATAGCCAATGTACTTTTATAGTAGCCTTTTTACCACATAGCCATATAGGAAGTAAGTGAAGGCATTTATGAATATACACAATTGAAATTATACTCGTAATGAGAGCAAAAAAGCTAATATTTGTAAGTTCATTTGTAGGAATTACTGTACTAACAACTAAATAATAAAACAAAAATGATAAAAGCATTGTAGTTCCTGAATACATCATTAGGCGCAACGAACCGTAATCACGGGTTACACGTATAGTTTTCCAGCAGTTCATTGAAGTGCTGCACCTCCAATCTAAGTGATAAATTTACTCTCATTTTGAATAAAAATCAATAGAATCGACAAAAATAAAATGATTTCGACAATATCAATTTTTTCATACAGCAATTGAGATTTAAAGAATAGAAAAAAGAAGCCTAAATAATTAGGCTCCTTCTGTCGAGTAGCTCTTTTGGGCTTCCTCATTAAGCTTCGTTAAACGACCATTTACGTCGTTAAATTCATCATTAAACTTTTCTAGTGATTGTTCAAAAATATCAATAAAATCTGGTCCGTAAATATGTCTCAGTATACTAGTTATTTCTGACAATTCCGGGAATTTACCATAAAGGTCACGTATAGGTAAAGCACCTTCAAAAACTCCGTATGTGTCTGGCTGGTAAGCCTCTAGGGTTTTTAAAAATAAATCATGCCCGTCTTTTGTAAGACAAACATAAGTATTACGTTTGTCATTTTCTTTTTTAGAAAAATGAAGTAAGCCGCGTTCCTCTAATTTCTTTGAAAAGTTAAATGCTGTAGATACATGCATGACACCAAATTTGGCAATGTCAGATATAGATGCACCATCTAAATGATAGGAAATCCAAAGAATATGGTGTTCATTAATATTAAGGTCGAATGGCTTAATCCATGTTTGCCAATCTTTTTCTACAGATTTCCATAGAGCCTTACTCAACTGAGCTACCTTATGGCTAAACATAACAGATTGTTTCAATGAGCTTGGTAGTTGATCCATCTCTCTCCCCCTAGTTTTTCCATTTATTCACATCTCTCTCTATTTGGTGAACAATAATACTATTTCTGAATATTTTTTCTTCCCTATATTATGACAACAAATCGATAAAAAGAAAAGAGAAAAATTAGTTTATTAAAAACTTTTTGAAAATTAAGTAAGCGTATGAAGAAAGAAGATAAGCCTAAAATTAGGTTATCTTCTTCGTTTGATCAACAGATCTTTGCAATGCATCTATATCTTCTTTTAGTTGGATCAGCGTAGGTTCTATATCTTGTCTATAATCTTCAATGGTCTCTTTAATTTCTTCTCCTACTTTTGAAAAGGTTTCTTTACTTTCATTCACAGTTTGTTTAACTTGCAAGGAAGCATGTTTCGTATCGGTTGTTAGTTGATTAAGATTGCTTCGAAACTTGAGCATACCTGTTTTGCAGTTTTCTCTAAGCTCCTCACCAGACTTGGGTGTTGTTAGTAATGTTAATGCACCAAATATAGCAGAGCCCGCTACAATACCAGAAAATAACGCTTTTGCATTCATTTTATCAACTGCCTTTCATTATTGTTCTATTACCTCCTAAACTAACATATATATAGCGGATAAGGAGGGGGACTAATGGAGGCACTAATCCTGTTGTTAATCTCTGTATGCTTATTATCCTTGTACGGTCTTGTTTATGTTAGCTTTCGGTTGGTTGGCAATTCTAAAAATACAGTAGAAAAGAAACAATTTCGAAATTCTCTCGTTGCCATGTTAGCTTTGTTTGTCGTTAGTGGTATCTCTGTTATTTTGTTAGTTACATCTTAATGTGGTTAGGAATCTAAGATCCTAACCTCTTACGAATGCTCTTTACGATAAGAGTCCATAAATTCACGAAGAGCTATACAAGCTTCCATTGGCACTGCATTGTAAGTTGAAGCACGGCATCCTCCAACAGAACGATGTCCATTTAACCCGACAAAGCCAAGTTCTTTCGCTTTTGTAAGAAAACGTTTATTTTGCTCTTCATTTGGTAAATTAAATGTGATGTTCATCAAAGAGCGGGCTTCTTTTTCTGCATGTCCTTTATAAAATCCTTCACTTTCATCAATTGCATCATAAATTAATTTTGCTTTTTCAATGTTCTGTTTTTCGATTTCTTTTACACCACCTTGTTGGTTAACCCAGCTCAATACTTCATTGAGCATATAAATCGCAAAAGTAGGTGGAGTGTGATAAAGCGAATTTGTTTCAGCGTGAGTTTGATAACGAAGCATAGTTGGAACGTGGTCAACATTTTCGTTAAGTAAATCGTCACGTATGATTGCTACAGTTACACCTGATGGACCTAAATTCTTCTGAGCCCCCGCATAGATCAATCCGAACTTGCTTATATCGATTGGACGAGAAAGGATATCGCTAGACATATCAGCAATAAGCGGTGCATGTGAGATGTCCGGGAACTCGGTCCATTGTGTTCCGAAGATCGTATTATTTGATGTAAGATGAACGTATGCATCATTATTATTTAATTGTATGTCTGATAATGTTGGAATTGATTTATATTGATTCTCTTTCGTTGAAGCTGCAATTTTTGTTTCCCCGATTAGTTTCGCTTCTTTTAATGCTTTTTCTGACCAAGCCCCAGTTAAAATATAATTAGCTACTTTGCCTTTTTTTAAAAATTGAAGAGGTAGCATTGAAAATTGTAAGCTAGCTCCACCTTGAAGAAATAATACTTGATAATTGTCAGGAATATTTAGCAATTGTTTCAGATGGTTTATTGCACTTTGATGAACCTCTTCATATTCTTTACTTCTGTGACTAAGTTCCATCACAGACATTCCTGTCCCTTGAAATTTAGTAATTCTGCTTGTGCTTTCTCTAATACCGCTTTAGGCAAAGCAGAGGGTCCAGCATTAAAATTATAAATATTATTCACTTTCTCTACACTCCTTTATCTCTTCACCACGTTAATAACTTATATTGTCATTATCGTACCATAACTCAAATCTGAATGGCTTATTTTTTTTGTGTTTTCTGAAATTTAGCATTTGTAAAGAAGGATGATTCAATGAATCATCCTTTTTTAATGAAGGTTGAAATCTCTTTAGCTATTTGCTGTAAGTCCTCACTTTTATATTCGGAACTATGATCTTTCCAAACCGCTCCAAACCCATCTCCATTTCCATAACGTGGAATGAGATGAACATGGTAATGGAAGACTGTTTGTCCAGCTACTTCGCCATTATTGTTAACGAGATTTAACCCTCAGCTTCATATGTTTGTTTAATTGCTGTTGCTAATTTAGGTACAACTGAAAAAATGTGCTTTGATGCCTCTTCAGGAAGGTCAAATACATTCGTGTGATGATCTTTAGGAATTACGAGTGTGTGGCCTTTTGTTACTTGACTGATATCTAGAAAAGCAAGTACATGATCATCTTCGTATACTTTTGAAGTAGGAATATCGCCTTTTATGATCTTACAGAACACGCAATTTGAATCAATTGTCATCAAAATCACCTTTCCCAATTATTAATATAGACTCACTATACATTAGCGAGTGATAGCATTCAAGTTACAAAAAGGGAGGTGAATACGATCTTCACAAATTTGCCGTAATTACCAAACTTTATAAAAGTAATAATGAAAAATAGCTATTAGGTTATCTGTAATAGCTAGATTAAGATGCAGAGAGTAGAAAAGTGTGTCGAAGGAAGCAAGCCTTTGTCAATACAGTAGAGATTAATTCCTTTTTTTTGATATTATAAGGACATAAAAGGAGTTGTTATTATGGATGCTGAAGTGTTAAAGATTAAAGAATTGACTGGCGGTTATCATCCAAAGAAGCCTGTATTACATAACATTAACTTTTCTGTAAGGAAAGAAGAGATTGTTGGACTCATTGGTTTGAATGGAGCTGGAAAAAGTACAACGATTAAACATATTCTTGGATTGTTACAATCTGAGAAAGGTTATGTAAGTATTAATGAAATGACGTATCAAGATAATCTAAATGAATATAGACGTTCATATGCTTACATCCCTGAAACGCCAATTCTGTATGATGAATTGACATTATGGGAGCATTTAGAATTAACTGCACTGGCATATGGGTTAGAGAAAGATCTTTTTGAGCAAAGGGCAAATAGACTTCTAGAAGAGTTTCGGATGCAAAAGATGAAAAAGTGGTATCCGAGCCACTTTTCAAAAGGGATGCGTCAAAAGGTTATGATTATGAGTGCATTTTTAATTGAACCACCTGTCTACATTGTGGATGAGCCCATTGTTGGTTTGGATCCAATTGGAATACAATCGTTCCTAACTTTCTTAAGTGACATGAGAAAGAAGGGAGCTGCCATTTTGATGTCAACGCATATATTAGCTACTGCTGAGCGTTATTGTGATCGATTTGTTATTCTACATCAAGGAAGAGTTGTCTTAGAGGGGACTCTTGAAGAAATGCGTCAAAAGACCAAACTTCCCAATGCGACACTGGATGATATATATATTGAGATGACAAAGGAAGAACTTGTATGAATGATGGCATGACTTTATGGAGAGAACGTGTGAATGCGTATTGGAATATGGCAATTCGTTATTTACGTTTAATAGGAAATAGCGGCTTTTTATTCACTGTTTATGTGTTAATTATAATTGGAAGTTATTATTATAGTGTGTTTTTAGATTGGCTTCCTCATTCTTTCCCAGCTGTTTGGGTGTTTGTCGCCGTATTTGCGCATCTTTTAACAAGAAGTGACGTTCGTACCTTTGTTAAGCCGGCAGATGTGGTATTTCTCTTGCCATATGAATCGAAACTAGGAACTTATTTTAAAGCTTCTAAATGGTATACGACTGTCCTTCAATGTGCGGTTATCTTGTTAGTTCTAGTCATTCTATCACCACTATTTTCACAATACTTAGCAAGTGAAGCAGGGAGTCTTTTCCTCATCTTTGTCTTTCTAACAGTGGCAAAGATATGGAATGTGTTCGCCAGTTGGGAGGAGCAAAGATTTCAAGGAGACAGTGAAAGGCACTCTCACTTTTTATTGCGAGGGATCGTGAATATTACATTTACGTTCTTCTTATTCTCAGGTTCACATAGTTTGTTTATTGTAGCGACTTTATTTATTATGCTTGGCCTTTGGTTTCTCTATTATAAAAGGTTATCAGAGCGTCTAACTATTAAGTGGGATCATCTTATTGAAGTCGAGCAAGCAATGCTTTTGTCATTTTATAGAGTTGCAAATGCCTTTACTGATGTTCCTCAACTGAAAAATAAAGTACGACCGAGGCATTATCTAAACTGGTTGATTAATGGGTTGACCGATTCTAATAAGTCTGTTTATCACTATTTATTTTCTAAATCTTTCATACGCTCGAATGATTATGGAGGCATTTATATTAGGTTGGTATTCATAGCAGCCATTGTGATAATTGCTCTGCCGAGTGGTTGGCTGCAACTCGTTGTGCTACTTTTGTTTTTGCACATGATGACGACACAATTATCTACCCTTTGGTACCATTATGATACAAATATGTGGGTTGACCTTTACCCCGTTGACATCGATATGAAAAAAAATGCCTTAAGCCAACTTACTTTTCGCTTACTTATTATCATGTCAGGAGTCCAAGTAGGAGTCCTTCTTGTTACATCAACCTGGCAGATCACAGCAACGGGTCTTGTCATTGCAATAGCATACGCCTACATCGGCAGTCAAAAACTTGTTCATAAAAGAAGAAAGTGAAAGAGTCGCAGCTTGCTGCGACGGCATCCGACCAAAGGGAGGATCAGGGTTTAGAAAGAGTCGCAGCTTGCTGCGACGGCATCCGACCAAAGGGAGGATCAGGGTTTAGAAAGAGTCGCAGCTTGCTGCGACGGCATCCGACCAAAGGGAGGATCAGGGTTTAGAAAGAGTCGCAGCTTGCTGCGACGGCATCCGACCAAAGGTCACGTGGAAGGAGCGATGTTCATGTATGAATCACAGGTTGCAGAAGAAGTCATAAGGTGGAAACGAAAGTTAGAGAAGCGACCTTCCCTAACTGGGCGTTACACAAAGGGATTACAAGCAAAAATGAATAAAATGATTCCTGAAAAGCTACATACGGTTGTAACTACTAGTATAAAAAATATGGTTCACGCAACATTAGTAGGTTCCGAATATACGACGAAAAAGCAACCTGAACTTGCATTAAGTTTAAAGGAGAGAGAAGAGAAAGTTTATAGTTTAATAAAATCTTATAAAAGAACAGCAGCACTCGAGGGAGCAGGAACAGGGGCTGGAGGAATACTATTAGGAATGGCTGATTTTCCTCTTTTACTGAGTATTAAAATGAAATTTCTTTTTGATACTGCTTCGGCTTATGGATACGATGTAGGTGATTACAGAGAGCGCTTATTTGTCCTTTACTTGTTCCAGCTTGCTTTTGCTAGAGAAGAAAAACGGCCAATGCTAATTGAGAAGTTGGAATGCTGGGAGGATGAAAAAGAAAGATTGCCGGATAAAGATCAATATTTGGCTGAGTTTGATTGGAAAACATTCCAGCTTGATTACCGTGATTATATTGATTTACCGAAGATGCTTCAACTTATACCAGGATTTGGTGCGTTTGTAGGGGCAGCGGCCAATTATCGCTTTCTAGATATTCTAGGAGAAACAGCCATGAACGGGTATCGAATGAGATGGTTATCTGAATAATGATCGTAAATAAGATAGAGAAAAGCGCAGTGGTAAGTCACATTCCACTGCGCTTTTTTTATGCGATAAATCAAATAGTAAATGGTACAAATCGTGCCAAATAGGCAGAAATGATTGCAAATTGTCCAGTGAATAGCAAAATCCCAAGTGCAACCATGATGGCTCCGCTAACTTTTTGAATCTTTGGTAGCCATCTGTTTAGTCTTCTAATTTTATCAAGTGAGCGTGACCAAAGGAGAGCCACTCCAATAAAAGGGAGTCCTAGACCGATAGAGTACACAAGGAGCATAAACATCCCAGCCCATAATGTTTCCTCCCTACTTGCCAAAAGTAAAATAGAAGATAAAACGAGCCCAATACAAGGTGACCATCCGGTTCCAAATAAAAAGCCTAAAAGAACTGAATTTGCAAAGCTCTTTGTTTTCTTAGGTTTTACTTGTAGTTTCTTTTCACTTAAAAGCATTCGTATTGAAATAATCCCCATCATTTGTAACCCGAAAACGGTAATAATGATTCCGCCAATTTGTTCAAATAGTTGTCTGTTGCTCCAAAATGCTTGACCAATAACTGTTGAAGATGCTCCAAGTAAAAGGAAAATGGATGTGAAACCCATTACGAAGCCGAGGCTTCGAGACAATATCAAACGACGGTCTGCGGTCACTTGGTTATCAACAACATTGCTTCCAGTCAACTGTGCTAAATAGGCGGGAAGCAGCGGAAAGACACATGGTGATAAAAAGGAAACAACCCCTGCTAAAAAGGCCAACCATATCGTAACTTCAGTCATACCTAACACATCCTTAATCGTGGTTCAATCAAAAGCATAAAATCGATTCTATACATTCTATTCTAGTCCACTCGTAAGTTATGAATCAAATGTAATTCATTTTCTCATTATAGCTAAATCAAAATATTTAAGCAGTCGATAATGGAAAAGTTCACGGAAAGGACAAAAGAATGAGATTCATATCCGTCTAGAGGAGGAGAAAAAAACATGCTTGAGGTCGTCTTCAAAGACAGTTCTATTCTTTACAATAAAGATAGTTCAAAAAGGAGGAAAAAAACATGAATAATATAGGAAAGTTCATTGGTGGAGTGTTACTTATGTTTATAGGTAGCAGCATACTTCTTGGAATGTTAGGAATTAACATTGGAGGGTTACTCGGCTTGGTCATTGGAGGGTGTTTTCTTTACTGGGGATACACGAAGTATCAGGAGAAAAGGAAATGGACATTCAGCAGTATTTTGTTATTTGGGCTAGCATTTGTTTTTTTACTAGGGGGCCTAGGTGGGGTTATTAGTATAGCCATAGGGGCTTTACTCTTATATTTTGGCTATAAATTACTAGTACAAAATGATAATGACAAGGAGAATACAGTAAATGTTGTTTCAACTAAGAAAAGTTCAACTTATGAAGTAATCGATGAAGAGTTTGATCGTTTAATAAAAGAAGGAGGCTATTTTAATGGTCATGACAAGAATTAGTAATTTGGTGAAAGCATATGTTTATGAGGGGTTAGAAAGATTAGAAGATCCAAGCATTATGGTTAAACAATATATTCGAGATGTAAAAGATAAGATGATACAACTAGAAGATAGCCTTCAGCAGAAAAGAAAGCATGAAACGGAATTAATCTACAAAGTAAGAACAGCTAAGGAACTTATTTCACGAAGAGAACAACAAGCAATGATGGCTGTTGAAAAGAATGATGATGAGCTAGCACGTAAAATTTTAGTGAGTAAAAAGGAAATTGGGGAGCAACTAGTTTGTAGTGAGCAGCATCTGAAGGAAAATAGAGAGGAAATAAAGGGGAAGGAAGAAGAGTTAGAACGTTTAAAAGTGAAGTATGAACAATTAAAGGAAAGAAGCCTAGAGTTAATTGTACGTGTTCAAGGTATAAAAACAGAACATCTAGAGGGTCACTCCATTAGAACAATGCATTCTGTAACAGATGAATTTGATGAAGAATTAAATGAACGAAAAAGATCAGATGAAATAGAAAATGAACTTCAGTTGCTAAAAACAAAAAAATAATAATAAGTAAGAAGGCAAGGGAATGTAAAATATAATTCATTCCCTTTTTCCTAGGTTTAAGTAAAATGGACTATGTAGACAAAAGGAATAGGAGGGGGATAAATGAAGAAGCTATTAGGGATTTTTTTAATTATTGTTGGTTTAGGCTTTTTAATTGTGACAATCACTTCATGGTTTACAGCTAGTAATACAGTAAATCAAGGAAAAGATTTTTCCCAGGAAGTTGGATCGATTGAAAAATTAGAATTAGCAAGTACGAGTACTGATTGGTATATAGAAACAACAAATAGTGATGAAATCGTTATTAAATTAATAAATGCAGATAACCAAATGGACATCCATTCATTGCAAAGAGGAAACACACTTAAGGTGGAAGTTAAAGAGAGGAAATTTAAATGGTTGTCTTTTAATTTTAAAGGTCAGACGAAAGCAGTTGTTCAACTTCCAGTAGAATATAAAAATCATCTAGCAATTAATGCAATATCAGGTAATATTGGAATAGAAAATGAAATGTTAGCACAAAGTTTAACACTTAAATCGGTATCTGGTGATATAAGAGCAGAGAAACTTGAGTCTTCTAAGGTAAATGCATCAACGACTTCAGGAGATTTAATGTTTGGCGAAATGGATGTCAGAGAAAGTCAGTTCAATACTGTTTCTGGGAACCTTTCTGTCTCGCAGCTAAAGGGGGAAATCGAAGGGGAATCAGTTTCTGGAAATATGACAATTGAATTTTCTGAAGAAAATCAGCGTACAAAACTAAAATCAGTCTCAGGCGATGTAACGGTAGCGCTTCAGACAGGAAATCCTGAGGTGAAAGTGAAGAGTGTTTCTGGAAAGTTGCTTGTGGCTCCTAATTTTACTGGGAAAATAAATGAAGGGTCCGTCGGAATTGAAATTGAAACCGTTTCAGGAGATATACAAATTACTCAAAAATAGAAAGGGGTGGGAGCATGAAGAAGCAAATGTTATTTGGAATCATTATTGTCATCATTGGCCTTAACCTGTTATTTAACGCGATAAATTTATCAATAGGCAACTTCATTGCTCCATTAATCTTTTTCATTTTAGGTTTGTATTTTTATAAGAGAAAGCATACGTTCATTAGCTTACTTTTCTTTATCATTAGTGTAAGTATCTTTTTTGATCATCTGTTAGGTGTGAACTTCATCTCTCTACTCATCGCCGTTGTAGCTCTATATTACGGAATTCGCTTAGTTCGCGCTCCTTCAAGTATAGAAAAAAGGCGTAATAGGAGAAGGAAGGAAAAAAGAGAAGAACATAAGGAGGAAGTAGTTGATGAAGTTGTCTCGGTAAAAGGAGAAGAGCAAGTTGTATACACACCAACGATGCGTCGTAGCTTCATCGGTGATATTCATTATATGGGAGAGTCTTACGAGTTGAATGATTTGACCATTTGGAATGGGATAGGTGATGTTCGAATTGATCTATCTAAGGCGATTATTCCAGAAGGAGAAACGGTTGTCATTGTTCAATGTATGATTGGTCAAATTGACTTTTTCGTGCCTGAAGATCTAGCTGTCACCATTCAAGCATCAACGATCGTCGGAGAGATTTATTTGTTTCATGAGAAACATGAAGGGATTAATCAACAACTCAGTATAGCTACTCGTCACTACAAACAATCGCCTAGACGTGTCAAACTTGTTTTATCAACTGTGATTGGAGAAGTGAAGGTGAGAGCAGTATGAAGAAACAAGTAGCGAGGTTGCAATGGCAATTTATTCGACATAGTTTAGTTGTCACCGGACTGATCTCTTTTTTTATTTTGTTCTTTATTACGTATGGAGATCATAGAGGGATATTGCTTGTGATTGATCGGAAATTATTAGATATTCCTATTTTAATTTGGATACTGAGTGCGGTTTTTATTACTGGAGTGATAAGTGGTTATATTCAAACTGTTCCAATAAGGAAAAAACTGGATCAACTCATGCATGGGACTTTGCGATATGAACGAGGGACTTTTTCACATCGTGTTGAAGTAGAAGGTGATGATGAGATTGCAGAACTAGCTAGGCGTTTAAATGGAATGGCGCAAAACATTGAAAAGCAAGTAGCTTCATTGCAACGTCTTTCAACTGAACGAGCAGAGATGCAAGAGACGATAAAGAAGGCTGCTGTATCTGAGGAAAGACAACGCTTAGCAAGGGATTTACATGACGCTGTTAGTCAACAATTATTTGCTATTTCAATGATGACTGCAGCAATTAAACAGAATATTCAAGGTGATGAAACGGAAAATCAAGTAATAATGGTTGAAAAGATGGCGAATACGGCTCAAGCAGAGATGAGGGCACTGCTGCTGCATTTAAGGCCAGCACATCTTGAAGGAAAGAGTTTAGAAGACGGGGTTACACATTTATTTGATGAATTAAAGCAAAAGTATAATATGGATATACATGTTCTTTTCCAAGAAAATCTGTCACTACCAAAGGGAATTGAAGATCAATTGTTTCGGATGATTCAAGAAGCAATTTCAAATGTCCTACGCCACTCAAAAGCTAACCAATTAGAATTTCAGATAAAAGAAACAAAACAAGATGTGAAGGTTAAGCTGATTGACAATGGAGTTGGATTTGACCCGAAAGGTATTCAGCAAAATTCTTACGGGTTACATACAATGAGAGAGAGAATAACGGAGATTGGGGGAACGTTACAAATTGTTTCAGTTCCTAACAAAGGTACGCAAATTGAAGCAACGATCCCAATAACGTGGAAGGGGAGAGAAAATGATTACTGTGCTTTTAATTGATGATCATGAAATGGTTAGGATGGGCTTATCTGCTTATCTCTCAACTCAGCCAGATATTAAAGTCGTCGGTCAGGCAAGTAATGGGCTAGAAGGTGTGAAAATGGCAAGTGAACTTAAGCCTGACATTATTTTAATGGATTTGGTAATGGAAAAAATGGACGGGATTGAAGCAACCTCAGCGATCATGAAAGAGCTACCTTCTACAAAAGTAATCGTGCTTACTAGTTTTATTGATGATGAGAAGGTTTACCCCGTCATTGAGGCAGGAGCCTTTAGTTACCTGCTAAAAACATCTATGGCAGTTGAAATTGCTGATGCAATACGAAGTGCTTCTGACGGCAAACCAGTTGTTGAGGCTAAGGTCACAAACAAAATGATGGACCTCGTACGAGGAAAGAAGCAAAAACAATTGCACGACGCATTAACACCTAGAGAAAGAGAAGTTCTTGAATTAATTGGCGAAGGAAAGAGTAACCAGGAAATTGCCAAAACTTTGTTTATCGGGGTTAAAACAGTAAAAACTCATGTAAGTCATATTTTACAAAAACTAGAACTTGAAGACAGGACGCAGATTGCTGTTTATGCACATCGTTACGGTTTAGTTAAATAAAAGAGTAGGGCTGCTCGAAGGTAGAGAAACTCCCTTGAGACAGCCTCTTTATATTGCAATTGAATCTTTAAAAACTTCTATACTATTCGCTTAAAGTCGCAGAAAAAGTGGTTACAAATGATTTGCGCGGAAAGATAGTTGGTGTCAATGCTTGTTGAGTGCCACGCTTTTTATGTGCATTTTCATACGACTTTGATTTCTGCCAGTTTTGAAAGGACTCTTCGTCATCCCAAACGGTCATTACGGCATAGGTATCATCATTTAGAGGTCGTAAGATTCGAATAGCTTGAAAACCAGGTTCAGTCTCTACTAATTGAGCTCGATTTTGAAAGCGTTCTTCAAAATCTCCTCTGCCCTCTTCAGTCACTGGTATATTATTGATTACGACATACCCTGTCTCACTAAATTCACCAGTCTCGCTAAAGATTACATAGTGTTTGGCAGCTGGGTGAGCAATCTTTTCTTCTATATATTGATGTTTGTTAGTTTCCCCTTGCATAATAAGCCCTTTGACTGCTAATGGTTCAATTATTTCAACGATACTAGCTTCTCTCATTGAACACCCTCCTAAAAATGAATGTGAAACAAAATTGTACGTGTTACGTATATAAGTGTAGCCTACTATTGTTTTAAGCTGCAAGTGTTATGAACGGTTCCGAAAGGGTATAGTAGGAGGGAAGGAGGGTGAAAAGGATTTGAAAAAGAAAATACTGATTGCAGTTTCTAGTTTATTAAGTTTTGTCCTATTTGCTCTTATTATTTATTTATTTGTTATTTTAATTGGAAACTATGCAATTGATAATGAAAAGCTCGTTATGAAAGCAACTACGTCTTTAACCGATCAAAACGGAGAAGTACTAACACATCTTTTTATCGAAAACAGAGAACCGGTCTCCATTCAAGAGATTCCTAAGCATGTTCAGGATGCTTTTGTTGTCATTGAAGATGTGAGATTTAGAGAACATCAAGGGGTTGATTTCCGAGCAATTGGTCGAGCTCTATACAGAGATATTTTAGCTGGAGCAAAGGTTGAAGGAGGCAGTACGATTACGCAGCAACTAGCTAAAAATGTATTTTTAACGAATGAAAAAACATGGCTAAGAAAAACAAAAGAAGTTTTAATAGCGATGAATCTAGAACGGCGTTATAGTAAAGATCAACTGTTAGAAAAATATTTAAATAGTATTTATTTCGGACATGGTGCATACGGAATTCAAGCAGCTTCTACTCTTTATTTTAATAAAGATGTAGCGGATTTATCAATCGAAGAAGGTGCTCTTCTTGCCGGTCTACCGAAAGCGCCTAACTCATACTCTCCCATTAATAACCCTGACCGAAGTAAAGAAAGAAGAGATCTGGTCTTAACGGTGATGCAAAGGCACGAAGTTTTAGAGGCTGAGGAAGCAAAGCGCTTAAAAGGCAAGACTGTAGCGACTAATGTGAACCGCTTCGAAGAAAAAGAAGCTTTTTTAACCTACATTGATATGGTAATGGATGAAGCAGAAAGTAGGTATCACTTAACACAAGAGGAATTGTTAACAGGAGGATACCGCATTGTCACTCCCATTGATCTTCGGATGCAAGAAGTCACATATAAAAAGCTGAAGGAAAACCGCTATTTTCCAACCGAGAATGAGGATGCTGAGGCTGCGGTTGTATTAATAGATGCTCACACAGGAGGAGTCATTGCTGTACAGGGAGGAAGGGATTACGTAAGAAGAGGGCTAAACCGTGTTAATGTAAAGCGCCAACCAGGTTCAGCTTTTAAACCGTTAGCTGTGTATGCTCCAGCGATAGAAAACGGAAGGCATCCTTATACAATGTTGGTAGATGAGCTATTAGATTATAATGGGTATACCCCTCGTAATTATAGTCATCAGTACACAGGGTACATGACAATGTATGATGCGCTAACAATTTCAGCGAATGCACCAGCTGTCTGGTTACTAAATGATATTGGAATCGAGCGATCGCTTGAAGTATTAAATAGATTTAACATCACTATTGAAGATCGTGGACTTGCAATTGCACTTGGTGGGTTAACAGAAGGAATTACCCCACTTCAATTGGCTTCTTCCTATCACGTTTTTGCGAATGAAGGAGTTCGGGTTGAACCATACTTTATTAAAGAAATTTATGATAGAAATGGAAAGAGACTTGATGGCGAACCGTTAGTAGAAGAAGAGGTTATCGAGCCGCAAACAGCATGGTACATGACAAGAATGCTTGAGTCTGTTATCCAGAATGGAACGGGCAGGCATGGAGATGTTCAAGCGATGGTAGCTGGAAAGACAGGGACGACATCTTTTCCAGGAGTAGAAGGGGCAATTATGGATGCTTGGTTTGTTGGCTACAGCCCAGATGTTGTTGGTACGGTTTGGATGGGGTATGATCAAACGACAAATGAACGATATCTTCATGGTGGAAGTGCGTATCCAACTGTATTATTTAAAGACATTATTAATGAGCTTCCTGCTTCTTTACGCCAAACCACTTTTCAGAAACCAACCGCGGTAACCGAATTAGAGTCTCCTATTGAATTACCTGTTGTTACTGATCTTAAAGCGACATTTTCTATTGGAGGGAGAGGGATTTCTAGTATTCATTTAGATTGGACGGGACCCGAAGAGGAAAGAGTTTATTATCAAATTTATGAAGTAAATACCGATGGTCGTAATCACGTTGCAACCGTAGTTGGAGACACTCAATATTATATTGGGAGTTTGAACCCATTCACATCGAAAAGGTATGAAATTGTTCCATATGATGAAATTACAAAGCAGCCAGGCTTACCATCAAATATTGCTGAAGTGAAATTTAAGTTCGGGTTGCATTAAAAGTACTTTTCAGAGGGAAATTGATAATAAGTACTTGGATTTTGGTGATTTTGCACTGAAATAACTTTTTTTGGAAGTGTTTAGTCTTTAACATTCATCAAATTTATGACAGTTTAAATGATAGTCTATACACTTCACTAAACGGTCACTATAGTAAAAGTTGTATAATATGCATTTTCAAACGTAATCAAGTAAAATATGAGTATGTAGAAGGAAAAAGGAGTGGCAGAATGAATCAGAATGAATTTAACGATACATTTTTAAAAGCATGTAAAGGTGAAGCGCACGAACATGTACCTGTCTGGTACATGCGCCAAGCAGGGCGCTCTCAACCAGAATATAGAAAAATTAAAGAGAAGTACTCGCTGTTTGAGATTACCCATCAACCGGAGCTATGTGCTTACGTGACAAAATTACCAGTCGATCAGTACAACAATGACGCAGCAATTCTATATAAGGACATTATGACACCGTTGCCAGCTATCGGTGTAGATGTAGAAATTAAATCGGGGATTGGTCCGGTCATTGACAATCCAATTCGATCAAAAGCAGATGTCGAACGATTAGGAACGATCACACCTGAAGAAGATGTACCTTATGTTCTAGATACAATTAAACTTCTCCGTGAACAGTTGACAGTTCCACTTATTAGCTTTGGAGGAGCACCATTTACGCTTGCAAGTTATATGATCGAAGGAGGTCCTTCTAAAAATTATAATAAGACAAAAGCGTTTATGTATGCTGAGCCGGAAGCTTGGTTTCTATTAATGGACAAACTTGGGGAAATGACAATTACATATGTTAAATCGCAAATTGCAGCCGGGGCGCAAGCGATTCAAATCTTTGATTCGTGGGTTGGAACGTTAAACGTTGCTGACTATAGAACGTTTGTAAAACCAGTGATGAATAGAATTTTCGCTGAATTAAAACAAGAAAACGTCCCGTTAATTATGTTTGGAGTAGGTGCAAGTCACCTTGCTAATGAATGGAATGACTTACCGCTTGATGTTGTTGGTTTAGATTGGCGTTTATCTATCCAAGAGGCAAGGGACTTAGGCATTAAGAAAACCGTTCAAGGAAACTTAGATCCCGCTATCCTTTTAGCTCCTTGGGAAGTAATTGAAGAGCGAGCAAAAGCGATATTAGATCAGGGTATAAAAAATCCTAATTTCATTTTCAATCTTGGGCATGGCGTGTTCCCAGAAGTAAATCCAGATACATTAAAGCGTCTTACAGCTTTTGTACATGAATATTCTATGAACAAAATTTAAGAGGGTGGAAGAGATGACGAAGAGAAAAGTAGGATTACTTGTAATGGCATACGGAACTCCTAGAAGCAAAGAAGAAATCGAGCCTTACTACACTCACATCCGTAGAGGGAGAAAACCTTCAGATGAAGCTTTAGAAGAATTAACGGACCGTTATGAAGCAATTGGTGGAATTAGTCCCTTGCTAAAATTACAGAAGACCAAGCGTATGGTCTTCAAGATCAATTAAATAAAGAATTTAGCGACATTGAATTTAAAGCTTATTTAGGATTAAAACACATTGATCCTTTTATTGAAGATGCAGTTAAGCAAATGAAGGAAGATGGAATTACAGAGGCCGTTAGTCTTGTGTTGGCCCCTCACTTCTCTACTTATAGTGTGAAATCCTATAACGGAAGAGCAAAAGCTGAATCAGACAATATATCAGGACCTGAGATAGCAAGTATAGATAGTTGGTATGATGAGCCGTTATTTATTGATTATTGGGTCAAACAAGTACAGAAAACAATGAAGCGAATTGAGGACAAGGAGAAAGCATGTGTGATCTTCTCGGCACATAGTTTGCCAGAGAAGATCACACAAATGGGTGACCCTTATCCTCAACAATTACAAGATACGGCAGATTTAATTGCGACAAAAGCGGGGATTAAAAACTACACAATTGGTTGGCAGAGTGAAGGAAATACCCCTGATCCTTGGTTAGGGCCCGATGTACAGGATTTAACTAGAGATCTTTTTGCACAACATGGCTATACGTCAATGGTTTATTGTCCAGTAGGATTTGTAGCCGATCATTTAGAAGTCCTTTATGACAATGATATTGAATGTAAAGTAGTTACAGATGAATTAGGGATCAACTATTACCGCCCAGAAATGCCTAATGCTAAGCCTGAGTTTTTAGAATGTCTAGCGACAATTGTGAAAAAAAAGCTTGCGGAGAAAGAGTGAATACTTGTGGGTATTAAAGGAAAAAGAATTGCTGTCATTGGAGGCGGAATTTCAGGACTTGCAGCTGCTCATAGATTAGAAAAGGCAAAGAAAGATGGGGAAATCGGCGATTATGATCTATATGAAAAAGCAAACCGTCTTGGAGGAAAAATCCAAACAGAGAGAATGAATGGATTTGTGATTGAACGTGGTCCAGATTCGTATTTAGCAAGAAAGGAAAGTATGACTCGTTTAGCTAGAGAGGTCGGTATGGAGCAAGACTTGCTGTCAAATGATACAGGTCAATCGTTTGTATTAAAAGGTGATACACTTTATCCGATTCCGGGTGGGGCAATTATGGGAATTCCGACTGAGATTAAACCATTTTTGAATACCCGTTTATTATCACCTATTGGAAAAGTACGAGCTGCCGGCGATTTCTTCTATCCGAGGATTACGAGCAAAGATGAGGACATTTCTTTAGGGCATTTCTTTCGCAAACGCCTTGGAAATGAAGTGGTCGATCATTTAATCGAACCATTACTCTCAGGTATTTACGCCGGCAATCTTGATAAATTAAGCTTAAAAGCTACATTTCCTCAGTTTCAGCAAGTTGAACAAAAACACGGAAGTTTAATTCGTGGAATGAAAGGTTCAAGGCCGAAAAAGCAAGAACAGAAGGCTGATACGACGAAATCAAAAGGTCAATTTTTAACTTTTCGAAAAGGCTTAGGCTCATTTGTTGAAGCAATTGAAGCTAAGTTAAATCCTGACTCGATCCATAAGAATAGTCGTTTGATTAAGGTATACAAAGAAGATGGTCAATTCCAGTTATCTTTCGAAGATGGCACGATTAAAACATATGATCAAGTAATTGTTACAGCCCCTCCTAAAGTAACAGCACAATTACTTTCCGATTATCCATACTTTTCTTACCTTGAAAATATGGAGGCGACAACTGTCGCAACTATAGCAATGGCTTATAAGGAAGAGGACGTTGAAATCCCTCAAAATGGGACTGGTTTTGTTGTTGCTAAGAAGAGTAATCATGCCATAACGGCTTGTACATGGACACATAAGAAATGGGAGCATTCAACGCCTGACGGTTATGCCTTATTAAGGGCTTATGTCGGAAGGGCAGGAGACTCTGCTATCGTTTCACGATCAGATGAAGAAATATTAAGTGCAGTCTTATATGATTTAAAACAATTAATGAAAATTAAAGGAGAACCAGAGTTTTTTATCGTCACTCGCTGGAAGGAAGCAATGCCACAATATAATGTAGGGCATACCTTTAAGTTGAATAAAATTAAAGAAGATATTGCTAGAAATCTTCAAGGCTTATATTTAGCGGGTGGAGGTTACGAAGGCATTGGTTTGCCAGATTGTATTGATCAAGGGGAAGCTGCAGTTGAGCGAATTTTGAAAAGGTAATGATAGAGCAAGTTATTTAGGGATGATTCAAAGGCTAAGTTATATTAGACCTTGAATCATCCCTTTCGTTTACTTATTCTGTAGTTGCTGAATGCGTTCCTGACGTTCTTGTTCATTCTGTTGTTGTAAAACAAACTGTTCTAGTTGTTCACCACTGTATGTGCGTTTTTTAATCGTAATGGTAAATAGAATAAAATGAAATGTCATTCGTTATGGCCCTCCTAATCGTTATTCGTTAGTCAGGTGAGACCTTTCACCTGTTCATACCATCCTTGTAACATTAATCCTTTAAGAAAAATCATCATCATTACCTCCTTGTAAGTAAATTATGGTCCAGTTACATCCAGAACTTATGCTTTTGTTGATCGTAATGTTCTTCTAGTTTTTGTTGTCGTACGAGGCGTTCTAACTCTTCGCCGCTATAAGTACGTTTTTTGATTGTGATTGTAAATAATAAAAATGTAAATGTCATAGTATTTCTCACCACCTTTCTTTGGTAAGTTAGGAATTCCATTAATTGGTAATTGAAAAGAGCACAAAAAAACACAGGAGACGTTCCTGTGCCATGTTCGATAACTAGCCACAGGTTATACGTTCACCTGCGCTTATAGTAGTCAATTAATGAGATTACTAACTAGCAGCTTGGATTGAGGCTGGCAGGATATGAACGAATGAATGATGAAATTGTACTTGTGTTAGAATTGCAGTATTCATTGTTCAAACCTCCTTTTCACTCAATTTGCTTTCATTAGGAATTATATCCAAGTAATGGGAAAATGTAAACAAGAAATGTGAATTTTTTTTGCCTAATTAACCACTTTTATTGACATAGATAAAACCCGATATGATTCAACAGAATCTTATCGGGTTAAAACTAATTATTGGTTTAAGATAGCATCAAGACGAGATGTGTCTACAAATCCGTCTAAGTTCGGTTCTTTGTCCATGAATTTCAACTCATAAGAAGCATCTGCCCATGCTTGTAATGCATCAGCATGTGTTTCTGTTGTTACCGCCATACGAGACCAAGCATTTTCAAGTACTGTTTCAGGTAAACGGTTTTGAGTTAAGTCATATAAGTGATTATTAATTGTTTCAAGTGTATCTTCTGTATTTCCTTGAGTATAATCAACTGCTTGTTTATGAGCTCGTAATACAGCATCAACTGCTTCAGGATTTTCTTCTAAAAACTGTGTTGAAGTTACAACAACAACACTAGCTAAAGTTTGACCTAAAAAGACGTTATCCCACTCTGTTACTACATGTGCATTTAATTCTTCTACTAGATAAGTTCCCCAAGGTTCTGGAGCTGCAGCAGCATCAATCTGTCCTTGTTCAAACATAGCTACCATATTTGCAGGTGCAATTCTAGATTGGTGCTCAACTGTTCCACCGACACGATTAGATTCAAGACCTAATTCTTTAAGCATCATTTCAAGCTGAACATTATGTGTGCAACCGTTTCCTGGTGTACAGAATGATTTACCACCAAAGTCTTCAAGTGTTTCAATACCAGATCCTTCACGAGCGACTATTAAAGTAGCTCCGTTTGCTGCAGCTCCAAGAACGACGATATCGCCGCCAGTAAGAAAATAGTTAATAGCAGGACCTGGCCCTACATACCCAATATCTAAATTTCCAGTTTCAAGGGCTTCAATAAAATCATTTCCGTTTGGAAAATGAGTGAATTCAGCTCCTCTTTCTCCTAATTCTTCTTCAAAGTAACCTTTTTCTTTAGCTACAATGGCAGCTGCATGATCAAGGTTAGGAAAATACCCAATTCTTACTTCATCTTCTGTATTCGAACCACTTGTTGATGTTCCACAAGCAGTTAAAGCTCCAAGTACTAAGGCAATTCCTGTTGCTTTTAACCATTTTTTCATGTTTCTCTCTCCTTTGTTTTTAGAGTTTAATAGAAACTTAATAGAGTATTGCTTATTTTGCATATCCCCAGCGAGTCAGTACTTTGCGTTCAATAGGATTAAAAATACAATATTCTACAATTAAGCCAATCACAGCAATGATAATCATAATGGCAATGACTAATTCCATGTTGAAAAAGTCACGAGCATCTAATAATGTTCGACCTAGCCCGCCTCGGCCAAGTAATTCGGCTGCCATAAGTGCGCGCCACCCAAATGCCCAAGAAAGACGAACTCCAGTTAAAGCTGATGGGATTGAGGCTGGAATCATAACTTTCCATATTAATTCATAACCTTTATATCCCATCGTTCTTGCTGCCCGTATGAGCAGTGGCTGAACGTTTTTAATGCCCATTCGGACGTTCATGGTCATCGGCCATGTACCACCTAGAACAATAACAAATAGTATCGCAGTAGTTCCCCCTTGGAACATAACAAGCGCTAGTGGAAGCCAAACGATACTTGGTACAGATTGTAATGCAACGACAAGGGATCCAAGTGTTTCATCGGCTAATTTAGAAGTAGCTAAAATAATTCCAAGAATCGAACCGATAATAACAGCTAAGGCAAACCCTAATCCAATTCGTCCTAAACTAGTTGTTAATGCGACGGTTAGGATTCCAGTCTCGAAAAATCCTTTATACAACTCAATGAAGGATAGAATGGGAGACGGAAACATTCTTGTACCAAAGACATCAAGTCTATATATGATCTCCCATATTGCGATGAGAGCTGTAAAGAAGAGTAGCCTTCTGACTATGGTAATCATCACCCATTTCCTCCTTCATCACTTTTTCAATTTCACCAGCTAATTGCTGGCTAATTTCTTCTTCAAGTTGAGCAAATTCCTTATCTGCGGGCTTCCTAGGACGAGGGAATGCGACGTCAAAGATATTAATAATTCCCCCTGGTCTTACGCCCATTAGCACAATTCGATCCGATAACAAAATCGATTCACGAATGTTATGGGTAACGAAAATAATTGTCTTTCCAGTCTGTTCCCAAATGTATTGAACTTCTTTGTGGAGCATCGAACGGGTTTGCTCGTCTAAAGCACCGAATGGTTCATCCATTAATAATACTTCAGGGTCCATCGCTAATGCTCTTGCAATTGAAACACGTTGTTTCATTCCCCCAGATAGTTCATGGGGATAAGAATCAATGAACTTACTAAGATGAACAAGTTTCAAATATTCAATTGCTCGCTTTTTCGCTTCTTCCTTGCTGTAACGTTTCTTAATGGCAAACATTACATTTTCAAGTACCGTCATCCAAGGCATTAAAGCAGCTTCTTGGAAGACGACACCACGGTCGACCCCTGGCCCTTGTACTTCTCTATTACCAACAAGCACAGTTCCTGTACTTGCTTTATCTAGTCCAGCTACAATGTTAAGCAATGTTGATTTTCCACATCCAGAAGGGCCTAGTAATGAGACAAACTCACCAGATTTCACATGTAAGTCAATGTCTTCAAAAACGGTATAAGAAGTTTGTTCTTGTTTATTTTCAAATGTTTTTCCGACGTGATTGATTTTAACTTCTGACATTTTTACCCTCCTTAACAAAAAATAGTAATTTTATAATTCGCATCATTTTAGTTGGTTTTAACTGTATTTAGTATATGTAAGAGAAAGATATCTGTCAATCCTTAATCAAAACTAGAGAAGAAGAAGTAGATCTATTGCTTAGAATGGTTTATACTACGAAGTTTGTGGTAAGATAATCCATGTAAATAACATGAATGAGATTTTCTTTTAGGAACGAGGAGAGAACTGAAATGAAGAACCAATTAGATGTAATACAAGCGCTTAGGCAATCACGTCATGATTGGTTGAACATTATGCAGTTAATAAAAGGTAACTTAGCACTTAAACGATATGACCGCATCGAAGAAATTATTGAACAGGTGACGCAACAATCGATTTGCGAAAGTAAAATCTCCGAAATACAAGCATCAAGTGTTGCGTATTTTCTATTAACGTATAATTGGTTCAGCAATAAAATGAAGTTAGAAATAGATGTAGCTGGTGAAGTATTTTCACTTGAAAAAGAAGAAGTACGTCTTCTACGGTTATGTGAAGAAATAACGGAGAAACTAACAAATGATTGCACAATTGAAAACGAGAATAATTTACTCATTACATTTTTATTTACAGACTATGATTGTGAAGTGACTTTTGATTTTCAAGGTACATTAACGAAGAAAGAAGATTGGCATTCATTTTTAAAGCAATGGGAGTCAACGGTGAAACTTGTCGAGTTGAACGAACGTGAATGTGTGTTAACGGCAAGTTTTCCGAGAAATTGAGGTGAAAGTAGATGTTTGTAGATAAGGTAAAGATTTATGTAAAAGGTGGAGACGGTGGAAATGGTCAAGTTTCTTACCGAAGAGAGAAGTATGTTCCGGATGGAGGCCCTGCTGGAGGTGACGGTGGGCGCGGAGCAAGTGTTATTTTTGAAGTAGAAGAAGGCTTGCGTACATTAATGGACTTCCGTTACAAGCGACATTTTAAAGCAACGCGCGGAGAACATGGTCGTCCTAAAAATCAGCATGGGAAAAATGCAGAAGATATGATTGTGAAAGTTCCACCAGGTACGACTGTGATAGATGAACAAACAGGTCAAGTGATTGCCGATTTGACTGAGCATGGTCAAAGAGCTGTAATCGCGAAAGGGGGACGAGGAGGCAGAGGAAATACACGCTTTGCAACACCTAATAACCCAGCTCCAGAAATTGCTGAAAATGGTGAACCTGGACAAGAACGTGATGTAATACTTGAACTGAAAGTGTTAGCAGATGTTGGCTTAGTAGGTTTTCCGAGTGTAGGAAAATCGACGCTGCTATCGGTTGTATCTGCTGCGAAACCGAAAATTGCTGATTATCATTTTACGACGATTACTCCTAATCTTGGTGTTGTCGAAACAGATGATGGCCGAAGCTTTGTAATGGCTGATTTACCAGGTTTGATTGAAGGGGCCCATGAAGGTGTGGGATTAGGACATCAATTCCTAAGACATATCGAACGAACAAGAGTCATTGTACATGTGATTGATATGTCAGCTTTAGAAGGAAGAGATCCGTATGAAGATTATTTACTAATTAATGACGAGCTTAAACAATATAATCTACGTTTAATGGAACGTCCGCAAATTATTGTTGCCAATAAGATGGACATGCCTGGATCTGAAGAAAACTTGTCAGCTTTTAAAGAAAAATTAGAAGATAATTATCCTGTATTTCCGATTTCTGCGATTACAAAGCAAGGTTTACGCGACTTACTTTTAACAGTAGTTGATAAAATTGAGGAAACTCCTGAGTTTCCACTCCATGAGGAAACAGAGGAATCACAGCGTGTTATTTATAAACATGAAAAAACAGAAGTACCTTTTGTGATCACAAGGGATGACGACGGTACATTTGTATTATCAGGAGCCCCTTTAGAGAAGTTATTTAAAATGACCGATTTTTCTAGAGATGAATCGATTAGACGTTTTTCTCGTCAATTACGGGGAATGGGTGTAGACGATGCCCTAAGAGAAAGAGGAGCAAAAGACGGTGACCTCGTTCGAATTATGAAATTTGAGTTTGAATTTATTGATTAAACCGTGACTATGTTCGTAGATATCTTTAGTAAATTGAAACTGTCTCTCTAGAAGGGACAGTTTTTCGTTGTAAAAAGACATTTTTTTGTTAGGATGTGTTGTCAAAAAGTTCGGTCAATTTTATAATGAAAAGATAGTGCATCTTGAAAGAAGGTGAATATAATAATGACATCTCGTAAATCCTTTTATTTAGTTCGGGAAGATATGTTAACAGATGCTATGGAAAAAACATTAGCAGCAAAAGAACTTCTTCAATCAGGTAAAGTGAAGAAAATTAATGAAGCAGTTAATCAAGTGGGATTAAGCCGTAGTGCTTTTTACAAATATAAAGATGGTATATTTCCTTTTCATAAGATGGCAAGAGAGCAAATTATTACTCTTTCAATTATTTTAGTTGATCGTTCAGGTGCTCTTTCTCAGCTTTTAGGTAAAGTAGCTGAAACAGGTGCTAACGTGTTAACAATTAATCAAACAATTCCATTACAAGGAAGAGCGCATATGACATTATCCATTGATACAGCTCCGATGAAGTTAGAACTTCATGAGTTAATGGAATGGCTTGAACAAGTAGAAGCAGTGAAAAAAGTAGAACTAGTAGGAACGGGTTCTTAGGAGGAGTACTAGAAATGAAAATTGGTTATTTAGGTCCAAAGGGAACATTCACAGAAATGGCTGCTAGAGGGCTCTTTGAAATTGGAGAACTTGTTCCATATCGTACAATTCCCTCTTGTATGGATGCAGTAGAATCAAAAGAAGTGGATGTCGCTGTTGTTCCAATTGAAAATGCAATTGAGGGATCTGTTAATTTAACGATAGACTATTTAATCCATAAACAAAGGATTCCTATTGTAGGTGGGATTACAGTCCCTATTGAACAGCATTTATTAATAAATAGGGATGGTAGTCAGGAAGTAAACAAAATTATGTCGCATCCACATGCTATTGCACAGTGCCATGAATTTTTACAGAAAAAATATCCTGATGCAGAGTGGGAGTACATGAATTCAACAGGTGCAGCTGCAGACTTTGTGAAAAAAAATCCAGAACTTAAAGTGGCGGCAATTGCAAATGAATTAGCGGCAAAGGAATATGGGCTGCATATTAAACATGAGAATATCCATGACTTTTCTAACAATCGTACGAGCTTTGTCGCATTGAGTAATGATTCAGTTACATTAACTTGTAACGGGCCTCACTCTGAAGATAAAACGATGTTAATGGTGACATTGCCTTCTGACTTCCCAGGAGCACTACACCAAGTTTTATCAGCATTTGCTTGGAGAAAGCTAAATATGACGAAAATTGAATCTAGACCGACTAAAACAGGTTTAGGTAACTATTTCTTTATTATTGATGTACAAGGGCTAATGGATGATGTACTAATCCCGGGGTTGTTTCCGAGCTTAAAGCACTTGGGTGTGGAGTGGAGATTCTGGGCAGTTATCCATGCTATACGTTAAACAAAGCAAAAGTATCGACAAGATAAATGAGAGAAATAAGAGGTTGATTCAAAAGGGGTTCCCCTTTTGAATCAACCTCTTTAGTCTTTTAAGATGAATTGTTTCTGTTCTAGTGATTCGATTGCTTTTTCTAATTGGTGTAGGTTGTCTGCTTCAATTGTATGAAGGTGCACTCCGTTCGTCAACTCTGATAGCAAGGAAGAATTCGTTGTCTCAAGCTTTTCAAAAAACATTTCTACTTCTTTGCGAGTAGAAAGCATTAAGTTAGCGGTAATCTCCCCATAAATAGCATGTTCAACAATAACATCTCTAATCGTAACGCCGTGATCCACTAAAATAAACAATTCCTCTTTAGTTTGTTCGGGCGAATGCTTACAAGCAATAATACGAGTTACTTTTGTAGAAGGAGTGCTTTTAACTAAGATATATCCTTGTGCTGTGGCGATAATAGGGTGTTTTTTCGCCTTTAATATCGAAATGTCCTGAACGATGACTTGGCGACTAACATTTGTTCTTTTTGCTAGCTCTCCACCTGTTAACGGTTCATTACTAGTTGACAGCCATTCAACGAGTAGATTTCTTCGTTTATCGCCTAAAATCTTTTTTGTTTCGCTCACGGTTTTATCACTCTCCTTTTAAATCTGTTACGATTTGTTTTAATGCATCAATAAGTTTTAATACATCGTTTTCTGTAGTCCAACGTCCAAAGGTAATTCGAACTAGCTCGTGAGCCTCTTCTGTACTTCGACCAATACTTAACATGGTATGAGAAGGGTGAGTGTCGCCAACACGACATGCTGAACCAGTAGAGATAGCAAATCCTTTGCGATTACATTCTAGCATGACTAACTGACCTTCGACTCCTTTCAATCTGAAACTAATATGAAAAGGTAACCGATCAGTAGGGTGACCCTCAAAAAAGATTTCATCTTCATTTTCAAATGCGGTCATAACAAGGTCTCGCAAGAAGTTATATCGTTTTTTTTCACTAAGGGAAATAGATTGGTATTCTTCTACAGCTGCCGCAAAGGCTGCTATCCCAGGAACATCAACCGTTCCTGCCCGAAAACCTGCTTCATGAGTTGTTCCTTGAAGAAAGGGTCTCCAAGGGATGTTCTCTTTAATATAAGAACCGCCAACTCCTTTAGGTCCGTAACATTTATGCGCAGAAAATGTTGCGCTTGTTAATACATTAGCAGGAATGTCCATTTTTCCAAACGTTTGTACACAGTCACTATGAAAAAGTATACCATATTCTGACAAAACATTAGCCAAAGAGTTCAAGTCCTGAACGGTTCCGATTTCACTGTTAGCATGAGCTATGGAAACTAGTATTGTATCCTTTGTTATTGTTGAACGTAAAGCATCACAGGTGACTTGACCAAATTGGTTCACTGGAACATATTTTATCGTAAAACCATAATTGGTTAAATAATTCATTGTTTGATGAACGGAATGATGTTCTCCCTTTGTTGTAATAATTGTTTTTCCTTTATGGCTATGTCCAAATGCCAATCCAATCAAAGCTAGGAATGTTGCTTCTGAGCCGGAACCAGTAAAATACAGTTCGTTAGTCTTGACAGACAATAGATTTGCAATGGCTTGTCTACTTAAATTTAGTACATCCTCACTTTCTAGTCCTCTTGAATGCAAACTTCTGCTATTAGCAAAAAAATCAGTTGCAACTCGATGATAGGTTTCCAATGCATATGATGACATAGGTGTAGTCGCGCTATAGTCTAAATAAATCATTGATCGTTTCCCCCGCAACATCCAATATTTTCTTTCAATACTCATAAAAAAGCGCTTGTCACAATTATTATTTTATGTAAAGATAGGTGACAAGACAACTGTAAATATTATGGAGGAATGAAAATGGCTGATAAATCAGTGGATGTTATCGTCATTGGGAGCGGGATTGCTGGACTTATGACAGCTCATCTTTTAGCTGACCATTTAAATGTGATGGTTATCACAAAGTCTGATGTGCAAAATAGCAACTCAAGCTGGGCACAAGGAGGCATGGCAGCTGCAATAGGACCCAAAGATCATTGGCAAAAGCATTTAGAGGATACGATTAGAGCTGGCCAACACCATCATAATTACGAACATCTTAAGTTATTAGTCAAGAAAGCTCCGCAAATCGTTCACGCATTAAGTAGGTTAGGTGTCTCATTTGACCGAAATGAAGATGGATCGCTAGTACTTGGGATGGAGGGAGCCCATCAGCAGAGAAGGATCGTTCATGTGAATGGTGATCAAACGGGTGAAGCTTTTACTAAAGTATTATTACGTGCCGTTCAACAAAGAGCTACAGTCCTACAACATTCTCCAGTCTATGAACTTATTAATCATAAAGATAAAGTGATAGGTGTTAAAACAAATAAGCAAGTAATCCATGCAAAAGCAACCGTATTAGCAACGGGAGGCTTAGGACAGTTGTATCAATCTACCTCAAATGTAAAAGAAGCTACTGGAGATGGCTTTGCTTTAGCGTATCGCGCTGGTGCTGTCTTAACAGATATGGAGTTTATACAATTTCATCCAACATTACTGACGAAGGACGGCGTGAGTTTTGGTTTAATTAGTGAGGCGGTAAGAGGTGAAGGAGCAAAGTTAATTGATGAAGATGGTAATAGGTTAATGAAAGAGCATCCATTAAAGGATCTGGCTTCAAGAGATGTCGTTAGTAGAGAGATTCACCGTAAGTTGCAAGGAGGGACAAAGGTCTTTCTTGATTGTAGAGAACTTAATCATTTTGATCAAAAATTTCCTGGGCTTTCTAAGCGATGTGAGCTTGCAGGTATTACTCCAAAAGAGTCTCCACTTCCTATTGCTCCAGGAGCTCATTTCATTAGTGGTGGAGTTCAAACAGATGTAAATGCGCAAACAACTATTAAAGGACTTTATGCAGTCGGAGAAGTAGCTTGTACAGGAGTGCATGGAGCCAATCGGCTGGCTAGTAATTCATTGTTAGAAGGACTAGTCTTTGCAAACCAAGCAGCTAATCATATCTTATTACAGGAAAGTGCAAGTGAACCTAGAGTTGATACTCAAAGTATGGTGATTAAACGATTTAGCATACATTGTCATCTGCCTAACAAAGAAGAAATTCAATCAAGAATGACAAAATGGGTAGGGATTGAAAGAAGTGCTAAAGGATTAAAAGAGATGAGAAGGTGGCTTCAACCATTCTTGTTTGCAGCTCGTCATGTTCGTGATGATGATACTTATGCAGAAATTGAATGCAAGAATATGCTGTTAACTGCTGCTGTCATTACGGAATCAGCATTGAAAAGATTAGAAAGTCGCGGAGGTCATTACAGAGTTGATTATTCTGAAAGAGATGACCGCCACTGGCTAGGACGTCATATAATTTGTTCAAAGTCTCGAGGGTTCGTTACTGAATTTGAACCAATGCCAGAGCAAATAGCAATAGAAAGCCGATAGGGGGAAAAGAAATGAACACGATATTGTTAAAGGAAAAGCTTCAACAATTTTTTAATGAAGATTTAGGAGAAATTGATATTACATCTGAATCATCTTTTCCGTCGGATCGAAAAGGTAAAGCATATATTAAAGCGAAGGAAAGTGGTGTTATTTCTGGAACAAGCCTTTTGAAATATGGTTATGAAATTCTTGATCCGAATATTAAAGTAACCGTTCCAATTAAGGATGGAGAAGAGTTCAAAAAGGGAGACGTTGTAGCTGAATTCGAGGGTAACGTGAGAAATCTACTTGCGGGAGAACGGGTATTGTTAAATCTCTTACAAAGAATGTCCGGGATTGCAACGATGACAAATAAAGCTATAGGATTATTAGACGATTCTAAGATAAGAATTTGTGATACGAGAAAAACGACTCCTGGATTAAGGATGTTTGAAAAATATGCAGTACGTTGCGGTGGAGGATTCAACCATCGGAGGAGCTTAAGTGATGCTGTTCTTTTAAAAGAGAACCATCTAGTTGCCTGTGGGGAATTCGTGAAGCAGTGAACGTTGTACGTGAACAAGTAGGACATATGGTGAAGATTGAAGTAGAAACAACTAATGAGTTGGAAGTACTTCAAGCCATTGAGGCTAAAGTAGATGTAATTATGTTTGATAATGCTACACCCGATCAAATAAAACACTACATCAATTTGGTACCGAGTGAAATTGTAACTGAGGCTTCGGGTGGAATTAATCTTGAGACATTGCCTCTTTATAAAGGGTGCGGCGTGAATTATATCTCGTTAGGTTGTTTAACTCATTCAGTAAAAGCGATTGACTTAAGTTTTTTATTAGAGGGGATTATCATGAAGTTTCTTACTAAAGTTCAGTCTATAGAAAGTTTACCTGAAGTGTACAGAGAGATGACAACAGAAGAAAAGCGTTCTCGTATTTACGAAATTAAAAAACAACTTGGCAGGCGCTTATTTATTCCAGGTCATCATTATCAAAGAGATGAGGTTATTGAGTTTGCAGATGTGACTGGTGATTCGCTTCAATTAGCGCAATTATCAAAGGCAAATAAGGAGGCCGAATTTGTAGTTTTTTGTGGAGTGCATTTTATGGCTGAAACAGCCGATATGCTAACAACAGACAAACAAAAGGTAATTTTACCTGACTTAAAAGCTGGTTGTTCAATGGCTGATATGGCTGATATTTCACAAACTGAATATGCGTGGGGTGAGCTACAGAGTCAATTTGGCGATACTATATTGCCATTAACTTATGTAAATAGTACAGCTGCAATAAAAGCATTTTGCGGTAGAAATGGTGGAGCTACAGTGACATCATCGAATGCGAAGGCAATGGTAGAATGGGCATTTACTCAAAAACAGAGGTTGTTGTTTTTACCTGATCAACATTTAGGAAGAAATACAGCGTTTGATTTAGGGATAGAGCTAGAAGAAATGGCCATCTGGGATCCAATCCAACGCGAGTTAATTTATGATGGAAATAAAGAAAACATAAAAGTAATTTTATGGAAAGGGCATTGTTCAGTTCATGAAAAATTCACGGTAGCTCAAATTGAAGATTTGAGAAAAACGTCTCCAGATACAAATATTATCGTTCATCCAGAATGTACATTTGAAGTAGTGCAAGCAGCTGATTTAAGTGGATCAACTCATTTTATTATCGAAACGATACGTAACGCAGCTCCTTGGACTTCGTGGGCAGTTGGGACAGAAATGAATTTAGTTAATCGATTAGCTCAACAATTTTCTGATAAACAAATTATTTCATTAAATCCAAATATGTGTCCTTGTTTAACAATGAATAGAATTGATTTAGATCATTTACTTTGGTCGCTTGAAGAACTAGTTGAAGGGAAGCTACATTATCCGATTACTGTAGATCCCAAAACAACAGAGGAAGCAAATTTGGCATTAAAGAGAATGTTAGAGCGTGTCTAAAAATGTAAAATATGTAAAGAGGTGACTTAAAAGTTTTTGATTTAAGGGCACCTCCTTTTGTTTTTTTGAGATAGTGGACATGTCTTTCCCCTTTTTTCTTGGTAACACAGGCTTTTTCTCTTTCGTTAGGCATAAACCTATTTTTTCCGACATAAGCTGTGCTGAGAACCCTTGAATCTATAGTCTTTTCCTTTTTATTAAAAGCGTTGATTAGGTAAGTTTGCGTGTCAATTGGCCTAATGACACATAGGATGTAAAGAACGGTTTGAGGAGGGAAAATAAACGTGAAGATTCATATTGTACAAAAAGGTGATACGCTTTGGAAGTTAGCTGAGAAGTATGGTGTTGATTTTGAACAGCTTAAAGCAGCAAATACTCAGCTATCAAATCCTGATATGATTATGCCGGGAATGAAGATTAAAATTCCTACTGCAAGCGTTCCTGTTAAAAAAGAAGCACAGGTAAAAGAACAGCCAAAAAAAGAGGTGCAGGTTGCACCGCAGCCAAAAGAACAACCAAAAATGGAAATGCCGGTTATGCCACAAGTAGAAATGCCACCAATGCCTCAGCCAGTACAACAACCTGTAAAGAAAAAAATTGATGTGAATGCTTATCAGACAAATGTGTTTTTTCAACCACAGATTAAAGAAAAACCTAAAATGCCTACCGTTCAAAAGCCGCCTGTGAAGAAAAAGCCTACACCACCAAAGGAAATGCCTAAAGCAAAAGAGGTTAAACCAATAAAGAAAGAAACATATGTACCGAAACACTATGCGCCAAAACAACTAATGCCAGAAGTAAAGCCAGCGATGATGCAGCCGCAGCCAAGTATGAAGCCGATGCCTCAACCAATCATGCAACAGCCGTGCCCTCCTCCTTTTATGAAACCAGTTAGTCCATTAATGCCAGGTTGTGGGCCAACTCCGCAACCATGTGGACCAATGACGCCTTTCTCTCATGGTGGGCAACCGTATCATCAAGGCCAAATGCCAGATCAAGGTCAAATGCCAATGCAGCAACCATATATGCCAAACCAAGGTCAAATGCCAATGCAGCAACCATATATGCCAGATCAAGGTCAAATGCCAATGCAGCAACCATATATGCCAGATCAAGGTCAAATGCCAATGCAGCAACCATATATGCCGGACCAAGGTCAAATGCCAATGCAGCAACCATATATGCCGGACCAAGGTCAAATGCCAATGCAACAACCATATATGCCAGATCAAGGTCAAATGCCAATGCAGCATCAGCCGTATATGCCAGATCAAGGCCAAGCGTCATTTTCACCAATGCATCATCAACAAGCGTTTCCAACACAAGACTTAATGCCGTTTCAACCTCAGCAACAATCTAACTCAATGAATTGTTGTGGACCTTCTCAACCAATTACTTATGGGCCAAATGGACAGTTAATGAATGCTCAAGATCAATTCTTTATGCATGGGTATCATGAATCGGACGATTATGATGATTAAATAGAGGTTTTATGAAGATGCTTTGTAGCTCCTTTAAAGATTAATGTAGCTCTTTTTATACCTTGTTTGGGTTTTCCGACGGTCAAAATTAGACCTTATGGAAAACCCTTTTTTGATATGGAATCAAAACCAAGAACTAACAGAGTAAAGGTGAGCGCTAGAAGCCATGATAAATGGTGAAAGGGGGAAACAAAATATGAAAAAAATCGCGATGTCAGTAGCAGCAGCTACAATGCTTTTAGGTGGTCTTGCTGGTTGTGGGACCGATAATCAGGCAACAGATATGGGAGCAAATAATTATCAAGGTGCACGAGCACAAGATATGCGTGATGGAGGGGCTGTCACTGGCCGTCATCAGGGAGAAGGACCTATTACAGATATGATGACACGAGATGACCGTCGAGGAACGACTGGTTTAGGTACAAATCGTGCAGGGCGTACTGGTGATGGTGGATTATACGGCGGTCAAGGGCGTACTGGTCAGACAGGCCAAGGTTTATTTGATGGCACTGCTACAGACCGTGGCTTATTCAATGGCCGTGCAGGACAAACTGGTCAAGGTTTAACGGGACAAGGGCTAGACACAGGTCAAGGAAGAGCAGGTGGATTCTTTGGACTTGAACGAGATGGTGCTAGACAATCTCGTACACATTTAAATAATTATCCGACACGTGAAACAAACCAAGGTGGCGTTCATTATGGAGCTACTGGCCGTGATGCAAGAGGTACCGCTGATGGGTTATTTGGGACTCGTGGTGCACAAGGGATTCGTGGTCAAGGAGCAACAGATGAGCGAGCAGGTTTAACTGGTGGAAACCGTTCTGGTATGGTTGATGAAGACGGAATTCTACGAGGTCGAGCACGTGGAGGTACAGGTGCGTTAGGGACAACACCTGGTCATAACCGCCAAGGTCAAGGAGCTATGAATTTAGAAGGCCGTGATCGTGGTACAGCTGGTCAAACTGGACGTTATGGTACTGCAGAACCTGGGAACCGTACGGGTGTTAACAGGGCTCAACAGCGTACCGATAATCAAATCAACTACCATAAAGATTATGATGGGAAAACCGTTCGAAGAATGGTTGATCGTATCGAGGACGTTGAAGGAGTAAGGGAAGCACGTGTAATTGTACACAATGATGATGTTGTAATTGGGATCACGGCTAATGATGATGTTAATGATGTGAAAAAAGATGTAGAACGTAAGGCTAAACGTTTGGCTGATGGAAAAAATGTTCGTGTTGTAACGGATAACGATGCAGTTGGCCGAATTCGTACAATGGATAATCAGTTACGTGCAGGTACTGCCTTTGAGGAGATTGGTGCGACATTTACTGATATGTTGCGTGATTTAGGACGAGCAGCAGGCAGACCTTTTGAACGTTCGCGTTAATGAATGAACGAATGGAAAGAGCAGTGAAATTCACTGCTCTTTTTTTATTGCTATCATACTTATAACTTTGATGCCTTATTTCTGGAAAAGCTTCTTTATTTAAGCGAATGAATCCTTCCAAAAGTGGGCAAGATTAGTTTATGAATGGAAGTAGAATTAAATCAAGTGAAATTAAATTTTAAAACATGGTGGTGACGAGCTGATGAAGAAACTATATCATATTCAGCGAAGCATGTTTACCTTATTTGTAAGTGTTTTTTTTGTAGTTACGGGATCACTTATTTGGAATACAACGGTAATCGAGGGTAAGCTAAACACTAATAGTGAGGAGCAAGAAGCGATGCCTGCAGTGAATCCTCATACCATTGATGTGATTTTAGAACGTGTTTATTTAGATGGAGAAATGAGTCAAGAACGAATTAAGGAAACAATTTGGTCTATTGAGGATTTCTGGGCTTTTTATGACGACTGGGTACTAATTGACCAAAATGAAAATGAAATGATCTTTAGAAAAGAAATAAATGATATTTCTCCTTTGTTGAAAATGAATGGTTACTTTGGAATTACAGAAGATGGAACGTTATCGATTTATGAGGGAGAACCAAATAAAGACAAGATAATCCAATCTTTTTTTCAATTGGATACGACCAAACTTAAAAGCAAACAACGGATGGAACTAGTTAGAGGGATACCCGTTCAAGATTTAAAACATTATGAAGAAGTATTACAGGTATTCGCAGAATACAAATCAAAGCAGATGTAAAGAAAGGGTGGCTCATATCGTAAAGAATGAGTCACTCATTTTTTTGTTCTTATGCTAAAATAGAAATAAATGTTCGTATTAGAGAGGGAGAGCACACAATTGATTGAATATGTAAAGGGAACGTTAATCGATATAAGTACTCAATATGTAGTAATAGATCATCAAGGATTAGGCTATCAAATTTATTGCCCGAATCCATATGTATATCAAAGTGATCTTGAGAAGGATTGCTTAATTTATACGTACCACTATGTAAGAGAAGACTTAATTCGATTATACGGTTTTAAGACTAAGGATGAACGAGCTTTGTTTGAAAAATTACTAAATGTATCAGGGATTGGTCCAAAGGGGGCACTAGCTATTTTAGCTTCGGGGCAGCCTGAACATGTGGTTCAGGCAATTGAAGAAGAAGATGAAGCATTCCTTATTAAATTTCCGGGTGTTGGTAAAAAGACTGCACGACAAATTATTTTAGATTTAAAAGGGAAACTTGATGAGTTTGCACCAAACTTACTGAAACAAGAGGCCCTAACGTTTAAACCTTCTACAAAGGAAAATAACGAATTGTTAGAAGCGTTAGAAGCACTACGAGCCTTAGGATATGTGGAAAAAGAACTGAAAAAGGTGAAGCCGAAATTAGAAGAAGAAGAGATGACTATTGACGCTTATATTAAGAAGGCCCTGCAATTAATGTTAAAGGGGTAGCAAGGAGGGAGACACTTGGAAGAACGAATGATTTCAGCTGAAGCTCAGGGCATGGAAGACACACTTGACCAGTCGATTAGACCAAATAACCTTAAACAATATATAGGGCAAGAAAAAGTGAAGAGTAACCTTCATGTCTTTATGGAAGCAGCGAGGATGCGTGAAGAATGCTTAGATCATGTGCTTTTATACGGTCCTCCAGGTCTAGGAAAAACGACTTTGTCCAGTATTATTGCAAATGAAATGGGCGTTCAAATGCGTACTACATCAGGTCCTGCAATTGAGCGTCCCGGTGATTTAGCTGCCATTTTAACAGCGCTAGAACCAGGTGATGTGTTATTTATTGATGAAATCCACAGATTAAATCGGATGGTGGAAGAAGTACTCTATCCAGCAATGGAAGACTTTTGTCTTGATATCGTAATAGGGAAAGGACCTACTGCAAGGTCAGTTCGATTAGATCTTCCACCCTTTACGCTTGTAGGAGCAACGACAAGAGCTGGGATGTTATCTGCTCCTTTGCGAGACCGTTTTGGAGTTTTAGCGCGACTTGAGTATTATACTGAATCAGAATTGGCCATTATAATAAAAAGGACTGCTGAGATTTTCGAAACGGAAATAGACGAGAAAGCTGCAGTTGAAATTGCAAGAAGATCGCGTGGTACCCCTCGTATCGCAAACCGCTTACTTAGAAGGGTTCGTGATTTTGCACAAGTTAAAGGAGATGGAATCATCACGCTTGAACTAGCACAAAATTCTTTGGAACAACTACAGGTGGACCGTCTCGGTCTTGACCATATCGACCATAAATTACTTTTTGGCATGATTGAGAAGTATCGCGGTGGACCAGTTGGAATTGAAACAATTTCGGCTACAATTGGTGAAGAACCTGATACAATCGAGGATGTTTATGAACCATATTTACTTCAAATTGGGTTTATCCAACGAACTCCTAGGGGGAGAATTGTAACACCAGCATGTTATCAACATTTTAACATGGAGGTGCCAGGTCCATGAGTTTCTTCCCGAAGGTATTAATTGCAGTGGGTGCTCTTTGTATAATTATTGGCGTGCTATGGTTAGTGATTGGAAGGGTAATTCCTCTTGGAAAGTTGCCTGGGGATATATTAATTAAGCGAGAAAATTCGACCTTTTACTTTCCGATTATGACAAGCATTATAATTAGCATTCTTTTGTCATTGTTGTTCTTGATTGTTGGTCGATTTCGCTAATTTGTTGCATCATGAATAGAGTTCCGGTATGATAACAAAGATATGATTATGGACGGTTATTTAAGATTTTTAAAAATGAATTATAAAAGGTGAATTAAAACATGAATGTAGAAGACTTTTCTTTTGACTTACCAGAGGAATTAATTGCCCAGACGCCGCTCCCAGACAGGACGGCGTCTCGTTTGCTTGTACTTGATAAAAAGACAGGCGAGACAAAAGACTGCCAATTTGTTTCTATTATTGACGAGTTAAATGAGGGAGACTGTTTAGTTTTAAACGATACAAGAGTATTACCAGCGAGGTTATACGGAATTAAAGCAGATACAGGCGCTAATATTGAAGTCTTATTATTGAAGCAAGTAGAGGGAGATCTATGGGAAACTCTTGTTAAGCCTGCTAAAAGGGTAAAAAAAGGGACGAAGATTCAGTTCGGAGATGGAAGACTAGTTGCAGTGTGTACTGGAGAAGCAGATCATGGTGGACGCATTCTCCGGATGGAGTATAGTGGAATCTTTCATGAGGTATTAGATGCACTTGGTGAGATGCCATTGCCGCCTTATATAAAGGAAACACTCCCAGATCAGGAGAGATATCAGACTGTATTTGCTAAAAATAGGGGATCTGCGGCTGCTCCCACAGCAGGATTACATTTTACGAACGAACTACTTGAGAAAATTAAACAAAAGGGAGTACATATTGCCTTTATCACTCTTCATGTTGGACTTGGGACATTTCGACCGGTAAGTGTGGAGAAGATAGAAGAACACGAAATGCATTCTGAGTTTTATCAAATGAGTGCTGGAACGGCACAACTACTTCAGTCAGTAAGGGAAAATAATAAACGTGTCATTGCAGTAGGCACGACATCGGCAAGAACTTTGGAAACCATTGTGAGCGAGCATGGAGACTATAAAGAAGCATCAGGTTGGACATCTATTTTTATTTATCCAGGATACGATGTTAAAGGTTTCGATGGATTGCTTACAAATTTCCATTTGCCGAAATCGACTTTAGTTATGCTTGTAAGTGCGGTTGCAGGAAGAGAGCATATTTTGAATGCTTATCGTCATGCTGTGAAAGAGCGATATCGTTTCTTCAGTTTTGGAGATGCGATGTTCATTCGATAAAATAACAAATTTATATGCGGCAATGAATAAAAGGAGGTTTTCCAGTTGGCAGCTATAACGTATGAACATATTAAAACATGTAAACAATCTGGTGCTCGTTTAGGACGAGTTCATACCCCGCATGGTTCTTTTGAGACGCCTATTTTTATGCCAGTAGGAACATTGGCAACGGTTAAAACGATGAGCCCAGAAGACTTATATGATATGAATGCTCAAATTATCTTAAGTAACACTTATCATTTATGGTTACGCCCTGGTCACGATATTGTAAAAGAAGCTGGTGGACTACACAAATTTATGAATTGGAATCGACCTATTTTAACGGATTCGGGTGGATTTCAAGTCTTTAGTCTAAGTGACCTTCGTAAAATAGAAGAAGAAGGAGTTCACTTCCGTAATCATTTAAATGGGGATAAGCTATTCTTGAGTCCAGAAGGAGCAATGGAAATTCAAAATGCACTTGGATCTGATATTATGATGGCATTTGATGAGTGCCCTCCGTATCCTGCAGAATATGATTACATGAAAAACTCAGTGGAGCGGACAAGCCGATGGGCGGAACGTTGTCTTTCTGCACATGCTAGACCTGAAGATCAAGGATTATTTGGAATTGTTCAAGGTGGAGAATATGAAGATCTGAGAAAACAGAGTGCTAAGGACTTAGTGTCATTAGACTTCCCAGGATATGCGATAGGGGGCTTTCTGTAGGAGAGCCAAAAGATGTGATGAATCGGGTTCTTGAATTTACAACCCCCCATTTGCCAAGTGATAAGCCACGCTATTTAATGGGAGTAGGATCAGCTGATTCACTTATTGATGGTGCTATTCGTGGGGTTGATATGTTTGATTGTGTATTGCCAACTCGGATCGCAAGAAATGGAACGTTAATGACTAGTAAAGGAAGACTTGTGGTGCGTAATGCTAAGTATGCACGAGATTTTAGACCACTAGATGAAAATTGTGATTGCCATGTATGTAAAAATTACTCAAGAGCCTACATTCGTCATCTAATAAAATGTGAAGAAACGTTCGGATTTAGACTAACCTCTTATCATAACTTGTATTTCCTGTTAAACTTAATGGAGCAGGTAAGACAAGCAATTCGTGAGGATCGACTGCTCGATTTTAGAGAAGAGTTTTTTGAAATGTATGGTTTTAATAAACCAAATGCAAAAAATTTCTAAAAGAGAGTATCACAATAATCGTACGAATGAGGTGTCTAAACGTTTTATTAATGAAAGGGGGAAATTTAATGGAGCTTTTTGGAACTCTACTTCCGCTGATCTTAATGTTTGCGATCTTTTACTTCTTACTAATTCGTCCACAACAAAAGAAGCAGAAGCAAATCCGTGAGATGCATAGCTCACTACAGCGTGGAGATAAGATTATTACAATTGGAGGGCTTCACGGAACGATTGATTCTGTTGATGAAGATGTGATGGTCATTCTTGTTAATGATAATCGTAAGCTAACGTTTGATCGTGCAGCGGTTCGTGAAGTAGTTAATCCTGATTGATAATACATAGAAAAGCGCAAGCTATTAGCTTGCGCTTTTCTGTTGTTGTAGAACTTCTATTTTATTTATTACTCGAAAGGTTCACCCCGATGATACCTCCAATAGCAGCTGCAACAATGTAACCCCCGTGATACATATACTGCTCACTTGTAAAACTGTTGTTGTAGCCTAAATATTGAATTAAGAATGTCAAAAGTGAAAACAACAGTGCTGTTACTGCTCCAGCAATCCACCCTTTCTCCTTAGCTTTTCCACCAGAAATCATACCACCTATAAACATTGTGACAAATGCAACGACTGTAATGAGCCAGCTCACGGACTGTTCAGTAAGAGAAGTAAATGTTAAAACGAGAGATACAATCAAACTAAAAGAAAGGGCCACTACAAGAATTGTTGTTAAGCCAAATAATACTGCAGGAAGAAAACCTCTGTAAGCCATGCCTCCATCTCCTTTCAAAATTAAAAGTAGGCTTACTACAGCTTATTCGGGCTTGTTCATAATAGACTTATTATTTGTTTGTCTACTGAAATAGGACATGTTTCCAATTAGCTTGTCATAGAATGTAGAAATGCGAGGAGAGGAGAACAGACATGGGGGTAACCTTAGCTTTAATCATTTTTCTTTGCAGTTATTTTTTTATTATTACTGAAAAGTTAAATCGAGCAGTCATCGCCTGTTTTGGTGGTGTCCTTATGCTCGTTTTTAATGTGTATGAGATAAATGCTGCGTTCTTACAACATATTGATTGGCATACAATCACTCTTTTGCTTGCAATGATGATTCTTGTTTCAATTACAAGTCAAAGTGGTTTCTTTGAATATGTCGCTGTGTCTTTGGCTAAAAGTGTTCGTGGTCGGCCAGTTCCATTATTAGTAGCCATTTCATCTTTAACAGCATTTGGGTCTGCGTTCTTAAATAACGTTACAACGGTTTTATTAATTGTTCCAATCGTCTTTACATTAACATCATTATTAAAGCTTCCGGCGGTCCCATTTTTAATAACGATCGTGATGGCTTCAAATATTGGTGGAACGGCAACATTAATTGGAGATCCGCCAAATCTGATGATTGGTCAAGCTGTCAGTCACCTAACATTTAATGATTTTCTTATTCATTTAAGTCCTGTTGTTCTTATCATATTTGCGGTTGTTATTACGGGTTTGGTTGCTTTGTATAGAAAGCAGTTAATTGTTTCAAGAGAAGATCAAGCGAAAATACTTGCAATTGACCCAGCTACATATATTAAGGACTACAAATTACTCATAAAATCCGTATCTGTTTTAGCGTTAACAACACTTGGATTTATCATTCAGCCGTTTATTATGGTAGAGCTAACAAGCATTGCAATGGTAGGGGCTTTACTTCTTATGTTACTTACACATGAAGAGCAAGATATGGAAGAAGTGTTTAAATCGGTAGAGTGGGTAACGTTGTTTTTCTTTATTGGATTGTTTATGTTAGTGGGAGGATTAAAAGAAGTTGGAATTATTGATGAAATATCTAAATCGATCATTTATTACACAGAAGGAGATTTACCTAAGACAGCTCTTTTCATTCTATGGGGGTCTGGTATTCTTTCCGGGTTTGTCGATAATATCCCGTTTGTAGCGGCAATGATTCCAGTAATTTTAGAGTTTCAGGAGTTCGGTATGAATAATTTGGAACCTTTATGGTGGGCTCTTGCTCTTGGTGCGTGTTTAGGTGGGAATGCTACGATTATTGGAGCCACGGCTAATGTTATCGTTGCTGGGATGGCTGTGAAAGCCAAACATCCTTTTAGTTATTGGGAGTTTTTAAAAGTAGGTTTGCCGGTTGCGATTGTATCCTTTATTATCTCTACTGTGTATTTGTATATTCGTTATTTAAACCAGTTTATTTAATTGTCAAAAGCTTCAAATCATGTGTTCGTCTCCTTCGGTCATACTATGCTTAGATATGTCACAAGGAGGAGAATAACGATGGATTATATGACAATTATGCTCAGAACGATATTCATCTATTTTATCATTCTCTTTGTGTTGCGATTTATGGGGAAACGAGAAATTGGCCAATTATCGGTGTTAGACTTTGTTGTTTCCATTATGATTGCAGAGCTTGCAGTGGTATCAATAGAAAATATAGATGTCCCCATGATGTATTCAATTATCCCGATTGGCATTCTATCGGCCATTCAAATTATATTAGCCTTAGTCTCATTAAAAAATAATCAATTAAGAAAGTTAATTGACGGTAAGCCCTCAGTACTTATTAATGAAGGGAAGATAGACGAGCGTGAAATGAGAAAGCAAAGATACAATTTTGATGATCTTCTTGTCCAGCTAAGGCAAAATAAAATAAGTAAGCTTTCAGATGTCGAATTTGCCATATTAGAGCCTTCAGGTAAATTATCTGTTATTGAAAAGCAAGATAATGACAATCAACAGCCGATGATGCCATTGCCACTAATATTAGATGGTAAGGTACAAGAAGATCACCTGAAGCAAATTAATCAAACATCACTGTGGTTACGCCAACAAATGAGAAAGTTAGGCTATCGGGATATAAAGAAAATTTCTTACTGTGCATTAAAGGATCAAGATACCTTTTTTGTCGATTTAAAAGATGAAAGGTGATTAAGCTCTTCTCAAAAAAATGAGGAGAGCTTTTTGTGTTTCAAACCTCTCCCTCATATATGTTTGTTATAAGGCTATTGATTGTGAATTACACATGATGTCATCGACATGGTATGAATACGCAAAAAAAAACGCAAAAAAGGTGTCTCTCCAATAACTTGTTGAGACAACCTTGGGTCATATAGGATTGTTAAAAAGATACTTATGAACGCGGGAGTAAGGAGCTAAGCCATTTGCCAAACAGTGGAACGCGACTGACCTCTTCTTGTTTTAATAAACCGAGTACGAGCATTAATGTGCTATAGAAAACGGTTGTAACAATAATACCTAAAAGTGTTTGCCATAATTGTGGAAGTGATGTAAAAGCATAACCAGCCACTAGGAAACCAACCCATGTAGAAGCTGCGATGAGAAGAATGGATTTTACTATCATCTTAGTGTCTACAGTAAAGCTAATTGTTTTAGCAATCGAAGCAAAATGAAGCAGTGTCACTAAGACAAAACCAATAACAATAGCTAATGCCGCACCCATTATACCTAAATCAGGTCGAGAAGCAAGTACAAATATTGCAGTAATTTTAATAACATTGCCAAATAAGCTATTCATCATGGCTGCTTTGGCTAAATCTAATGCTTGTAAAGCAGCTTGGAGCGGGCTTTGAAAATATAGAAAAATGCTAAAAGGTGCCATTAATTTTAAATAAGTGGCTACAGTAGGAGTATCGTACATTAAATCCATTATCGGTTCTGCGTAAACATATAGGATTACTGCAGATATTCCACCTGATAACAAAGCTAAACGTAGTGCTTGATTAAGACGGTAATGAATCGTTTTATAATGTTTTTTTGCAGCAGCTTCACTAATGGCAGGAACGAGTGAAACTGATAAAGAATACGTAATAAAGGTTGGTAACAAAAGAACAGGGATAACAAAGCCAGCTAGCTCTCCGTATTGTTTGGTGGCAATAACGGTAGCGACACCTGCTAGGGCCAAACTTTGAGCAACTACTATTGGTTCAAAAAACAATGAAATTGAACCAATTAACCTGCTCCCGGTTGAGGGCAAAGCGATTGACATAAGGTCACGAAACGTTTTCTTTCCACCTTTTGCATAAGCGAAAAAGTCGCGGCGTAATTTAAATCGTTTTTTTCTTTTAAACATAAATATCATATAAATTAAGGAAGCAAGTTCTCCTATTACAACTGATAGCATCGCACCTGCGGCTGCGTATTCAATTCCTAAAGGTAAGAAGGCGGTTGTCATCACAGCAACTAAAGTAATCCGAACGATCTGTTCAATTACTTGTGAATATGCCGTTGGCTTCATATTTTGCCTTCCTTGGAAATAACCGCGCATCACGGATGACAGCGCAACAATTGGTACGATAGGAGTAATCGCGATTAGTGGATAATAAGCTCTAGCATCTGTTAAGAAGTTATTTGCAACTATTGGCGCAAATGCTAGCATTGCAATCGTGAAGAAAATGCTAAGTACACTAGTTACCGATAGAGATACAACTAGGATTCGTTTAATACGTTGTCGGTCATTGGAAGCTTCTGCCTCGGCAACTAGTTTTGAAATTGCAACTGGTAAGCCGAGTTGTGTCAGGGTGATAACAAGCATTAAAGTCGGGATTGCCATCATGTATAGGCCTACCCCTTCAGCCCCCATAATTCTTGCAACTACAATTCTATTCACAAAACCTAGAAATCTAGTAATTAGTCCGGCGATAATTAATATCAATGCTCCTTTGAGAAAAGTTTGCTTCGTCATGTATATAGCCCCTACCTTCATAAAAAAATGATGGATATTTTGCGTTATTATTTATATGCTTATTAGTGGGTCAAGCATGACAAGTACTTATTGATTATTAAAAGCAATGTAATTATTTAAGTTAACGTAATTAAGATGAAATTTACACACTAGGGGCTATTACACAAAACTTATGAATAGAGGGGATGGAAATATGAAAGAAACAATTAAACAGTTTATATTTGATCATTTTGGGTTTTTACCACCTGAGTTGCTCGTTGTATTTATTTCAGCTTTACCAATTTTAGAATTACGAGGTGGGATCCCAGTTGCTCACCAACTTGGTTTTAGTTATTGGGAAGCTCTTATTTATGGAATTGGGGGAAACTTACTTCCGATTGTTCCAATTCTTCTTTTGTTTCAACCGATTAGCAAATGGATGCTGCGCTTTGAGTTTTATAAACGTTTTTACGATTGGCTATATAATCGCACGATGAAGAAGAGCGATAAAGTTGAGAAATTTGGAGCGATTGGGTTAGTTTTATTCACTGCAGTTCCGTTGCCGACTACGGGTGCATACTCTGCTTGTTTGGCTGCGTTGCTCTTTTTTATTCCGTTTCGTTATGCTTTTTTCGCTATTACAACAGGAGTATTTATTGCAGGCTTTGGGGTTGCCAGTCTAATGTATTCAGTGTTCTAAAGGAGGAAGGAATATGGGGGAGAAACAACAGTTTGAAGTGTGGCGTATAGAAGTTGAACCTGCATTAGAGAGTAAGGTGGATGAATTCCACTTACTTGGTTATAACCGAGCAACTCCCGATGATGTGTGGGAGTGTGTGTTGTATCAATTAAGAAAAAAAAAGGAATTTACTCATCTTCATGAATTTGTTAATGAAATATTGACACTCCAATCTCATTCGTTTATGAATTGGTTAACAATTCGATCATATCAGGACCCTAAAGATTGGTTTGCTGAGTTTGAATCTTAGTAAAAATTGACAGAGATTTTTTTAAAAAGCTATAATGGATCTATTGTGTTAATAAGAGTTCGGGTAAGAAGTGTTGTTTTACATAAGGAGGAAGATAAGGAATATGGTAAAGAAAGGGCGGATTATTGCTTTTTTTCTTATTGTTGCAATATTAGCAGGGCTAATTAGTACAACTGTTTTTGGAGTTGCTAAGGAAATAAAATTAGGTCTTGATCTTCAAGGTGGGTTTGAGATTTTGTATCAAGTTGAACCTGCAAATGAAGGCGATACAATTAATAATGATGTGTTAAGGGCAACAGTAAGTGCATTATATCAAAGAGTTAATGTTTTAGGTGTTTCAGAACCGAATATTAGAATTGAAGGAGATGACCGAATTAGGGTTCAGTTAGCTGGTGTAGCTGATCAACAGACTGCACGTGAACTTCTTGCAACTGAAGCTAGCCTTACAATTCGTGATGTTTATGATGAGGTGTTAGTGGATGGATCAGATTTACGCCAAAATGGTGCTGGTGCGAGCTTCCATCCTGATACAAATGATCCAATTGTAACATTAACTTTAAATGATGCTCGTCAAATGGAACAAATTTCTAGAGATATGCTTGCAAGGGATCCAGCTGAAAACCTACTAGTTATGTGGCTTGATTTTGAAGAGGGTGTTGATTCTTATGCTGAAGAAGCAATGAAACAAGATCCAAAGTATTTATCTGCAGCCACAGTTGTAGATGTTATTCCTGGAAATACTGCTACAATAACAGGAAGTTTTACAGTTGAAGAAACTCAGTTTCTTGCAGAAGTACTAAATGCAGGATCACTTCCGGTTAAGCTTGAAGAGATGTATTCCAATTCGGTTGGGGCTTCTTTAGGGAACAAGCGATGCAAAAAACAGTTTATGCTGGCTTTATCGGGGTTGCTTTAATATTTATCTATATGTTGTTCTATTATCGCTTTATGGGACTAATTGCTGTCATTACATTAAGCACATATATTTACTTAGTTTTACTCGTATTTAATTGGATGAATGCAGTATTGACCTTACCTGGAATAGCTGCGTTAATTCTGGGCGTAGGAATGGCTGTTGATGCCAATATTATTACGTATGAACGTATAAAAGAAGAAATCAGATCAGGTAAATCTATTATGTCTGCGTTTAAAGCAGGAAGTCGTAGATCACTTTCAACTATTTTAGATGCAAACATCACGACCATTTTAGCCGCGAGTGTTTTATTTGCTTATGGGACAAGCTCGGTTCAAGGTTTTGCTGTTATGTTAATTGTAAGTATTTTAACAAGCTTTATTACAGCTGTTTATGGATCAAGATTGCTTCTTGGTCTATGGGTTAATAGTAAGGCTTTGAATAAGAAATATCGATGGTTCGGTGTAAAGGAGGGTGAAATCAATGAACTTTAATTTTCAAAATAAAGAAATCGATTTCGTCAAACACCGAAAAAAGTTTTTCATTTTTTCTGGGGCATCGATCATTATAGGGATTATTTTGCTTCTAACGCTCGGGTTAAATTTAGGAATTGACTTTGAAAGCGGATCGCGTGTAGATCTTTTAGCGCCTGAGCCAATAACCGCCGATGAAATTTATGAAGATTTCGCACAGATTGGTGCGGGATATACGCCGGATGATGTACAACTCGCAGGCGACAATAACCAAATGGCAAGTGTAGGATTTATCGGTGTATTAAACCCTACGGAAATTGCTGAAATACAGGCTTATTATAATGAAAAATATGGTGCAGAACCTAGTATAAGCACTGTTGATCCTATCATTGGACATGAACTTGCTCAAAATGCTTTGATTTCTGTTTTGATTGCTTCTGTTGGGATCATTATTTATGTCAGCATTAGATTTGAATTTCTATATGGACTTGCTGCTATCGTTGCTTTATTGCATGATGCGTTCTTTATTATCGCTGTTTTCAGTTTGCTTCAAATAGAAGTTAATGTCCCTTTCATTGCCGCGGTTTTGACAATTGTTGGTTACTCTATTAATGATACAATTGTTACATTTGACCGAATAAGAGAAAATATGAATTTAGCAAAAAGAGTGAAAGGGTTTGATGACTTAGCGGCCATCGTGAATAAAAGCTTAGTACAAACACTTGCTCGATCGATTAATACTGTATTAACCGTTGTTTTTGCTGCAGCAGCTATCTTTATTTTTGGTGGTGAGGCGATTCGCTCTTTTGCGTTTGCCCTCCTCGTTGGACTTGTTGCAGGAACATATTCTTCAATGTTTTTGGCCTCTCAACTATGGTTGATTTGGAAAACGAAGCAACTTAACAAAAAGAAATTCAGCTCAAAACAACAACCGGAAGGTGAACCGACGGTTTAAGAACGAGCTTAGCTCTAAACATCAAACACACTTGAGAGAACCTTCAAGTGTGTTTTTGATAAGGGAAGGAAAGCTGAAACAGAGTTTTTCTTGAAAAAGCGAATGGTGTTTGGGGTTGATGGTAAAATAAAGAGAGATTAATGTATTTAAATTAATGAATGTAAAGTAGGTGTTCGTGTGTCAGAAGCAGATGTACGTTATCAAAAGGTTCGATTTGCTGCCTGGGTGGGAATCATCGGTAATATCATTTTGGCTGTTATTAAAGCAGTTATTGGTGTAATGGCTAATAGTAGAGCTTTAGTGGCTGATGCAGTGCATTCAGCTTCTGATGTCGTTGGTTCTGTTGTTGTTCTAATAGGGGTTCGAGCTGCTAAGTTGCCTCCTGATCGGGATCATCCTTATGGTCATGGGAAAGCGGAATCAGTAGCTGCCATTATCGTAGCTGTATTATTATTTATCGTTGGCTTCGAAATTGCTTTAGGTGCATTTAAGTCTTTCTTTGAACCGGTGCAAGTTCCTAAGGTAATTGCAATCTATGCCGTTATTTTCTCGATAGTTGTTAAAGAATTAATGTTTCGATACAAGTATAACTTGGGTAAAAAGTACAAAAGTGAGGCTTTAATGACGGACGCGTGGCACCATCGTTCAGATGTTTTCTCTTCTCTAGCCGCATTAGTAGGTATTGGAGCTGCCTTACTAGGTGGATACTTAAATATTTCTTGGCTTGTCTATGGTGATGCTCTTGCTAGCTTATTTGTTGCAGTGTTAATTGGAGAAATGGCTTGGTCTCTTGGAAAGCAGTCTATACATAATGCACTAGATCATGTCCTTCATGAAGAGGATACTGTAGATATGGTTCAAGCTGCTCATGAGGTTGAAGGTGTATTAAATATTGATGAATTCTTTGCAAGAGAACATGGACATTATGTGATCATTGATATAAAAGTGGCGGTTGATCCGTTTATTACAGTGGAAGAAGGCCATGCAATAGGGAAAAGGGTGAAAGAGAGATTATTACAAGAGAAGCATGTTCATGATGTGCTAGTCCATATTAATCCTTACAAAGAAGGAGAGAAGAAGGAGGGCTAGAAAAATGAGGGGGCAATGGAGTTTAATAATTGGATTAATTGTAGCAATTTTAATAGCCGTATTTGCTGTCATAAACGTTGATCCTGTAAGAGTCAATTATTTATTTGGTACAGCAGATTGGCCATTAATTCTTGTTATTTTAGGTTCTGTTTTTATGGGAGCAATTGTAGCCGGAACGATTGGAATTTTACGGGTTTATCAACTTCAAGCTGAGATAAAGCGATTAAAGAAAGAAAAGCTGAATCTGGAAGGGGAAGAAATAAATAAAACGGGAGAACTTCCTTCTGCAAGTAAAAAGAAAGAAAAGGAAACGAAGCTCTAGTCGTTGTAACCCCTTGATAGCTCCTGTATAATGAGTTAGTTAAGGGGTGTTTTTGATGTTAAAATCTAAAGCGAGATGGAAAATAAAAGAACAAGCATCCAATCAAGTAGACCTACTAGTAAATGAGTTAAAGATCGATCCGTTAACAGCCAAGTTGTTAATCAATAGAGGGTTAGAAACGATAGAATCCGCTAGAGGATTTTTAAATAAAGAAGAAATGTGTTATCATGATCCCTTCTTATTAGATGATATGGATCTCGCTGTTCGGCGAATTCATGCGGCGGTGAGTAGAAATGAAAAAATACTCATATTCGGAGATTATGATGCCGATGGGGTTAGTAGTACAGCTGTTATGTACCTGGCGTTAAAATCAATAGGTGCAGAAGTAGATTTTTATATTCCAAATAGATTTACTGAGGGATACGGTCCCAATGAACCTGCTATTCGTAAAGCAAAGGAAGAAGGTTATCAGTTGGTTGTAACAGTTGATACAGGCATTGCAGCGGTTCATGTTGCTAATGTTGCCAAGGAAATTGGACTTGATTTCATTGTTACAGACCACCATGAGGCACCACCAGTTTTACCTGATGCTTATGCTATTATTAATCCAAAGAAGCCTGGTTGTCCTTATCCATTTAAAGGGTTAGCTGGAGTTGGAGTTGCCTTAAAAGTAGCACATGCTTTAATAGGAAGAATTCCAAGTGAATGGTTGGATATAGCAGTTATTGGAACCGTTGCAGACCTTGTTCCACTTGTAGATGAAAATCGCTTGCTTGTTATGGAAGGACTCCATGCCTTGCAATCAACCGATAAACCAGGCTTAGTTGAACTGAAAAAGAAGTGTGGAATTTTATCTCAGGTTATTCAAGCTGATCATGTAGGGTTTGGAATTGGACCGAGGATAAATGCGGCAGGACGGTTGGACTCAGCTGATCCTGCTGTTGCTTTGCTTTTAACTGAGTCTCATGAGGAAGCTGAGTTACTTGCTTCGGAAATCGATGATTTAAATAAAGAACGTCAAGCGGTTGTGAGTGAAATAACAGAAGCTGCTATTCAAGTCGTTGAAGACCATTATCCTCCTGATGAGAATGAAGTACTTGTTATTGCGGGAGAAGGATGGAATGCAGGGGTAATTGGAATTGTCGCTTCTCGACTTGTAGAAAGGTATTATCGACCAACAATTGTTTTAAGTATTGATAATGAAAAAGGACTTGCTAAAGGATCTGCAAGAAGCATAGAAGGTTTTGATATGTTTGCTGAACTATCTAAAAGCCGCGATATTCTTCCGCATTTTGGTGGACATCCAATGGCTGCAGGACTAACAATGAATGCTTCTGACTTAGGTGAATTACGAAAAAGGTTGTGTCAGCAAGCAAAGGAAGTTCTTACTGCTGATGACTTTACTCCAATTACAGCAATTGATTTAGTGGCTAGTGTCGATGAGGTTTCAGTTACTGTCATTAAGCAAATGGAGAAACTTGCTCCCTTTGGAGTAGCTAACCCAACACCTAAAGTACTTATTCAAGACGTCCATTTAGAGCAAATGAGGAAAATTGGAAGTGACGCAAATCATTTAAAAGTGGGTTTTAATCAAAATGGAGCTACATTAGATGGGATTGGGTTTCACCTAGGCTACTTATGTGAAGAGATCACATCAGCAGCTAAAGTTTCAGCAATTGGAACTTTGTCAATTAATGAGTGGAATGGGCATGTGAAACCACAATTAATGATAGAGGATGTTGCTGTTTCTGAATGGCAACTATTTGATTGGCGCAGTATCCAGCGCAATCGAATTGTTGAGAGGCTATTAACAATTCCAAAAGAAAATAGGATGTTAATTGCCTTTAAGGAAAACACTAAAATGAGCTTAGGTCTTGAGCAGTTTGACATTACTCATGTTTCAACTAACATGAGTAACACAACGGACCTTTCTGGTAAGTATGTTGTGTTATTAGATACGCCTGAGGAGAGACAACAGTTGAAAGGTTTATTTTCAATGAGTGAAACACCAAATCGTATATATACGATTTTTCACCATGAAAGTGATTCTTTCTTTACAAGTAATCCAAATAGAGATCATTTTAAGTGGTTTTACGCCTTTCTTTTAAAGCGAAAAATGTTTAATATGAAACAGCATAGTGAGGATTTGGCGAAGCATAAAGGTTGGTCAAAACAAACGGTTGATTTCATGTCACACGTGTTTTATGAGCTTGGATTTGTTACAATAGACGATGGAATCTTAACTGTAACTGAAAATCCAGAAAAGAAGAACCTGGATGAATCTAAAACATACCGGATGAAACAAGAGCAAGTATATATAGAAAATGATTTTGTATACTCTTCGTACATGGATTTAAAGCAGTGGTTCTCACAAATACTTCAAGAAAAAACAAGAGATGAAAAGTCGAGCAAGGAGACGGTGTAAAAATGGATTTTAAGAAATACATTCAAATTGTAGAAAACTATCCTAAAGAAGGTATTCGTTTTAAAGATATTACAACTTTAATGCAGGATGGTCCAGCTTATAAAGCGGCTATTAATGAAATGGCTGACTTTGCTCGTGACAAACAAGTAGATGTTGTAGTAGGACCAGAAGCAAGGGGATTTGTCGTTGGCTGCCCGATTGCTTATGCGTTAGAAACAGGTTTTGTTCCAGTCCGAAAAGCAGGCAAGCTTCCACGCGAAGTTATTTCTGTTGACTATGGTTTGGAGTACGGAAAAGATAGCTTAACCATTCATAAAGATGCCATTAAAAAGGGACAGCGTGTATTAATTGCAGATGATCTATTGGCAACAGGCGGAACAATTGAAGCGACTATTAACATGGTTGAACAGCTTGGGGCGAAGTCGTAGGCATTGCCTTTATGATTGAGTTAGGTTACCTTGATGGACGTGATCGTTTAGATAAGTATGATGTGTTCTCGTTAATGACATATAATTAATAGTCAAAAGGGTGACTCAAGTAAGGCTATGCTCTAAGTTAGAGGTCTATTTAGATCTTCTTTGTAGGGTATTTGGTCTAAAAAGAGTCGCCCTCTTTAATTATTCACATATTTTTCTTTCATTTCCCTTTACATAGGTGAGAAACTTACCCATAATATAAAGAAATATTGAATCGTAAATAGGTGATTCCATGACGATAGATCAAGTATTAGAAAATGCTAGCCGGTATTTGAATGATGAAGATGTGGCTTTTTTAAGAAAAGCTTATGATTTTGCCGAGCAAGCTCATGAAGGGCAGTACCGTAAATCAGGTGAACCATATATTTTACATCCGATACAAGTAGCAGGCATAATCGTAGGATTAGAACTCGATCCCAATACGGTCGCAGCTGCTTTTTTACATGATGTTGTTGAAGATACAGATGTCACGGTTGAAGAGCTAGAACGAGCATTTAATGACCAAGTTGCAATGTTAGTGGATGGCGTTACAAAACTTAAGAAATTCAAGTATAAATCAAAAGAAGAGCAACAAGCTGAAAATCACCGGAAGATGCTTATTGCAATGGCTAAAGATATAAGAGTTATCCTTATTAAGTTAGCAGACAGATTGCATAACATGCGCACGCTCAAATTTATGCCGCCAGAAAAACAACGAGTTACGTCAAATGAAACACTGGAAATTTTTGCACCTCTTGCTCACAGGTTAGGTATCTCTACAATTAAGTGGGAATTAGAGGATACTGCGCTTCGGTATCTAGATCCACAACAATATTACAGAATTGTTAATCTAATGAAAAAGAAGCGGGCTGAACGAGAGAAATACTTATCTGAGGTAATGGACACAATTAATGAGCATTTAACTGATGTGAATATTGAGGCGGAGTTGTCTGGACGACCAAAACATATTTACAGTATCTATCGAAAGATGATTATGCAAAATAAACAGTTTAATGAAATCTACGACCTCCTTGCAGTAAGGATAATGGTAAAGAGCATTAAAGACTGTTATGCCGTACTTGGTGTAATTCATACATGCTGGAAGCCGATGCCAGGTCGCTTCAAAGATTATATTGCGATGCCTAAAGCCAATATGTACCAATCTCTGCATACGACGGTTGTAGGTCCATTAGGTGACCCGTTAGAAGTTCAAATTCGTACTGAAGAAATGCATCGTATTGCTGAATACGGGGTAGCAGCTCACTGGGCATACAAAGAAGGGAAACAGGTTTCTCAAAATAAGAATACATTTGAGGACAAGCTTAGCTGGTTCCGTGATGTGATTGAATCCCAGACTGAGACGAATGATGCTCAAGAGTTTATGGAGTCACTTAAGTTGGATTTGTTCTCTGACATGGTTTTTGTCTTTACACCTAAGGGAGATGTTATCGAACTGCCAGCAGGTTCAGTTCCATTGGACTTCGCTTATCGTATTCATAGCGAAATTGGCAATCGCTGTATAGGAGCAAAAGTAAATGGCAAAATGGTACCTCTAGAGCATCGTTTGCATACAGGCGATATTGTTGAGGTATTGACATCAAAACATTCCTACGGTCCAAGTCAAGATTGGTTAAAGATCACAAAATCTTCCCATGCCAAAAATAAAATTAGGCAATGGTTCAAAAAGGAAAGACGAGAAGAAAATGTGGAGAAAGGGCGTGAACTAGTTGAAAAAGAAATTCGCGCACTTGACTTTGAGCCAAAAGAGGTACTAACAGCAGAGAATATTTCAGATGTAGCTCATAAGTATAGCTTTGCTGGTGAGGAAGACATGTTTGCAGCAGCTGGTTATGGTGGAATTAGTGTTAAACAAATCGTGAACCGTATGACGGAAAAGTTAAGAAGACAGCAAGATCAAGAACAAGAAGAAAAGAGTCTTGCAGCTGCGTTATCTGATGTCCAAACACATAGACCGAAGAAGAAAGTGAATTCAGGTGTAACCGTAAAAGGAGTCGATAATCTTCTTATTCGCTTATCACGTTGCTGTACACCTGTTCCAGGAGATGAAATCGTCGGATATATTACAAAAGGACGTGGAGTTTCCATTCATCGTTCGGATTGTGCAAATGTTCAAAATGAAGAAGCGCAAGGAAGGTTGCTCGAAGTTGAGTGGGAAGGCGATACGTATCAAAGCAAATCTTATAATGTTGATATAGAAATTTCGGCATACGATCGCAATGGTCTTTTAAATGAAGTGCTTCATGCGATAACTGAATCTAGAACAGTGATTAATGCTGTGTCAGGTAGAAGTGATCACAGACAGAAAGTAGCGACGATTCATTTAACAATTTCCATTCATAATATAGATCACCTTCACAAGGTCGTAGAAAAAATAAAGCATTTGAAAGATATTTATTCAGTACGAAGAGTGATGCATTAAGTTGTGCGCTTTTAAAGTAGTGAGGTGAAGAGATGAGAGTTGTTTTACAAAGAACGAAGAACTCTTCCGTAACAGTAAATGACAAGATTGTTGGTCAAATTGACTTTGGGTTGACATTACTTGTTGGCATTACCCATGATGATACAATTGAAGATGTTGAGTATGTCGCTGACAAAATAGTTAATTTACGTATCTTTGAAGATGAGAGTGGTAAGATGAACCATTCTCTTCTAGAAGTAAAGGGGCAGATTCTTTCGATTTCCCAATTTACGTTATATGGTGAGACAAAAAAAGGAAGGCGGCCTAATTTTATGGCTGCAGCTAAGCCGGACTTTGCAGAAAAGCTTTATAATCAGTTTAACGAAGTATTACGTTCGAAAGACATAAAGGTCCAAACAGGTATATTTGGAGCTATGATGGATGTGTCTATCGTTAACGACGGACCTGTTACACTAATCGTTGAAAGCAAATAATTAGAAAAAGCTCTTTCTAGATGTAAGTTTTTCTCCTTGTTTGGTCAAAATAGGAGAAAAGGCTAGAGAGGAATGGTTATATGCGTTCAAGTATGCGTCAGCAACTGCATCATAATAGTTTGAACCCACTTTTTAATATGGATTATCATAACTTTGTCGAAAGGGAAGGTCAGAATACAAACTTAGAATTGGCGTCTGAATTCGGACTTTCGTTAAGAGACGTAAAATTATTAAAAAGCAAACTTAATCGTAATTAAGCTATTGACAGTTGGCTTGAACATTCGTATGATTAGAAGCAACTAATTGCAAAACAAAGACAATTCCGACGAAGAGGCATAGTAATTAAGGTAGCAGATAGAAAGAGAGGAGAGGCCGTGGCTGAGAGCCCTCCATATTTGTCTTAATGAATGAACACCTCAGAGGAGTTTTTCTGAACATCATTGACTAGTAGGAAAAGACGTATACAGGCGTTAACTGTACAAAAGTGGAAGCAGCGTTTTGCTTCAATTTAGGGTGGCACCACGGGTTTAACTCTCGTCCCTGATGATTTTTCATCAGTGGCGGGAGTTTTTTAATTTCCAAAAGAAATCCATTCTCTTTGGAAATGAGTTTTTGCTCGTTCTAAGAGCTTCTCAATTAACGATGTTTGATATGGTGATAAGCTTTAAAGGTTAAATTTTAGAAGGAAGTTTGGAGGAAAGAACATGAGTATTCAAATCCCGCGTGGAACGCAGGATATATTACCAGGTGAAGTTGAGCTTTGGCAGTACATTGAAGATAAGGCTAAAGACATATGTCGGAGATTTAACTATCAAGAAATTCGAACACCGATTTTTGAACATACAGATTTGTTTCAAAGAGGCGTTGGCGATACAACGGATATTGTTCAACGAGAAATGTATACATTTGAAGATCGTGGTAAACGAAGCATTACACTAAGACCAGAAGGTACAGCTGGAGTAGCTAGGTCGTATGTGGAGAAAAAAATGTATGGACAAGCTAACCAGCCAACGAAACTTTTTTACAATGGTCCAATGTTCAGGTACGAACGTCCTCAATCAGGACGTATGCGTCAATTTGTTCAGTTTGGAGTGGAGGCAATAGGAAGCTCTGATCCAGCGATTGACGCCGAGGTATTAGCATTAGCTATGAGTATATATGAAGAGCTTGGTTTAAAAGAAGTAAAGCTTGTATTAAATAGTTTAGGCGACAAAGAAAGCCGTAATGCACACCGTCAAGCATTAATCGATCATTTTAAACCTAGTATAGGTGAATTCTGTGAGGATTGTCAGAATCGTCTAGAGAAAAACCCTCTTCGTATTCTCGATTGTAAAAAAGATCGAGAGCATCCATTAATGACAACAGCGCCATCTATTCTTGACTACTTAAATCAGGAATCAAAAGATTATTTTGAAAGAGTGAAAGGACATCTAGATCAGTTAGGAATTCCTTATGTTGTAGATCCTACTCTTGTGCGTGGTCTCGATTACTATTTCCATACTGCGTTTGAGATTATGGCAGAAGGAGAAGGATTTGGTGCCATTACAACTCTTTGCGGTGGCGGAAGATACACAGGTTTGGTTGAAGATTTAGGTGGACCATCATCTCCTGGAATTGGATTTGCTTTTAGCATTGAGCGCCTAATCATGGCACTTAAGGCGAAAGAATTGGCAGTTCAAAAAGCTCCTAGACTTGATTGTTATGTTGTCTCTTTAGGGGAAGCAGCTAAGGACAAGACAGTAGAGCTTGTTTATCAGCTTAGAAGAGCAGGTATTAGTGCTGATAAGGATTATTTAGATAAGAAGATGAAAGCTCAATTTAAAGCTGCAGACCGCCTTCAGGCACGTTATACAGCTGTATTAGGTGATGATGAACTTTCACAAGGCAAGATTAATGTGAAAGATATGGAAACTGGTGATCAGGTAGAAGTTGAACTTGCAGCATTTATAGATTATGTCAAAAGTAAAACTATGGGAGGTAAGTAACATGATAGGTAGAACACATCATTGTGGGACGCTTGGAGAAGAGCAAGTAGGGGAGAAAGTACAATTAAAGGGTTGGGTTCAAAAGCGTAGGGATTTAGGACAGGTTATTTTCCTTGACGTCCGTGATCGCTCTGGGATCGTTCAAGTTGTCTTTAGCCCTGAAGTGGCTCAGGAAGCACTAAGTGTAGCAGAACGAATTCGTAATGAATACGTCATTGAATTGGAGGGGGAAGTAGTAGCCCGTAACCCAAAAACAGTTAACGATAAACTAGCAACTGGAACTATTGAGGTTCATGCGCAAAAAGTGAACATTATCAACGCGTCAAAGCCATTGCCATTTCAAATTGAGGCGAATACAGATGCTTCGGAAGATGTTCGTTTAAAATATCGTTATTTAGATCTTCGTCGTCCAGATATGCAAGAAACGTTTAAATTACGTCACCAAACAACGAAATTAATTCGTAACTTCCTTGATGAAGAATTGTTCATGGAAATTGAAACACCAATGTTAACAAAAAGTACACCAGAAGGAGCGCGTGACTACTTAGTTCCTAGTCGTGTACATCATGGTGAGTTTTATGCATTGCCACAATCACCACAGCTTTTCAAACAATTGTTAATGGTATCTGGATTTGAGCGCTATTATCAAATTGTTCGTTGTTTCCGTGATGAGGATTTACGTGCAGATCGTCAACCAGAGTTTACTCAAGTCGATATCGAAACATCATTTATGGGTAAAGAAGATTTACTTGCAATGACGGAAAAAATGATGGCTAAGATCTTGAAAGAAACAAAAGGAATTGAACTTTCATTGCCGATACCTCGACTAACGTATGATGAAGCTATGAATCGCTTTGGTTCTGATAAACCAGATCTACGTTTTGGAATGGAATTAATTGAGTTATCGGAGGTCGTGAAGGATTCTGACTTCAAAGTTTTCCAAAGTGCATTAGCGAGCGGTGGAACCGTGAAAGGGCTAAATTTAAAAGGTGGAGCAGATAAGCTTTCTCGTAAAGAGATTGATGCTTTGACTGATTTCGTTAAGCAATATGGGGCAAAAGGATTAGCTTGGTTAAAAGTAGAAGAGGGCGGACTTAAAGGACCAATTGCAAAATTCTTTGAAGGCGAACTAGCAATAGCACTAATTAAAGCTTTAGATGCTGAAGTGGGAGACCTGTTATTCTTTGGAGCAGACAAAAAGCAAGTTGTGTTTGATAGCTTAGGAGCTCTACGATTGAAGTTTGGAAAGCAGTTTGATCTGATCGATCAAAATCAATTCAACTTCCTTTGGGTCGTTGATTTTCCACTAGTTGAATATGATGAAGAGGCTAAACGATTTGTTGCCTTGCACCATCCATTCACTAATCCTAAAAAAGAAGATATTGAATTATTAGCTACTGATCCTGCTAGTGTGCGTGCTGATGCCTATGATCTAGTTTTAAATGGATATGAGCTTGGCGGTGGATCACAACGGATTTATCAGCGAAATATCCAAGAACAGATGTTTAGTGCGTTAGGGTTTACTGAAGAGGAAGCACGTGAAGAATTCGGGTTCTTATTGGAAGCATTTGAGTATGGAACACCGCCTCATGGAGGAATTGCACTAGGATTAGATCGATTAGTTATGTTATTAGCTGGACGTAGTAATTTACGTGACACAATTGCTTTCCCGAAAACGGCTAGTGCGAGTGACTTGCTAACAAATGCACCGAGTGAAGTGAGTGTTGAACAATTAATAGATCTAAATTTATCGATTATCGGTAAAAAAGCAGAAAAAGTTAACGTATAATTGACAAAAATTAACTAATACCGTATAATCACGATAACTTAATAGGAACGTTTGAACAATTCAAACTTATCTAGAGAGGTGGAGGGAACTGACCCTACGAAGCCCAGCAACCGTTTTGCAAGCCATGTAAAAAAAGGTGCTAATTTCAGCAGAATGATGTCCATTCTGAAAGATAAGTAAAGGCAGCCAAAACCTTTCCTTATCGGAGAGGTTTTTTTGTTTTTATTTTCTTTTTGAAGAGGTCGGATAGAAAGTAGGAGGGGAAAGTGATGATAAATATAGGTTTAATTGGGTATGGAACTGTAGGTAGTGGGGTATATGAGAGGCTAATAGAAACGAAGGAGCAAATAGAAACATTATTGGGTAGTCAGATTCGAATTGCCTCTGTGTTAGTTAAAGACAAACAAAAAAAGCGTATAGTAGAGACGGATGCAATGGTAACAAGTGATTGGCATGAATTTTGTCAAGCCGCTGAGTTTGACATCATCTTTGAGGCAATTGGTGGTGTTGAACCAGCTTTTACATATACGTCGGAGTTGTTAAAAAAAGGCGTACCTGTAATTACAGCTAATAAGAAACTAGTTGCTGAAAAAGGGAATGTATTAGAAGAAATGGCAAAAGAACAATCAACCTATTATGGATATGAAGCCGCGGTTGCAGGGGGAATACCAATCATTAATGCCTTAAAAGGAACGTTAATGACGACCTCTATTACGAGAGTTGCTGGTATTTTAAATGGGACAACAAACTATATCCTGACAGAAATGATTGATAACCATCGTGCCTTTTCTGATGTGTTACTTGATGCACAAGAGCGAGGTTACGCAGAATCTGATCCTAGTGATGATATTGATGGCTTTGATGCATGGTATAAAATAAGAATCTTAAGTCGTCTCTGTTTTGGCGAATGGCCAAATGTGCTAGATATTCCACGAGTAGGTATTACAGAATTGGAAGATTGGCATGTAGAAATAGGAGAAAGATTTGGATTCAAAATTAAATTAATGGCTGAAGCTGTTCAAGAAGATAAAAAAATAATTGGGCGTGTTACACCTGCCTTTTTAACTCAAACAGAAGCATTAGCTAATGTTCAAGGTGTCTTGAATGCCGTTGTTCTTCAAGGAGATGCAATTGATCAACTGCTTTTTGTAGGTCCTGGTGCAGGAAAAAAGGCAACAGCAAATAGTATGGTAGAGGACTTTCTATACCATGAAAGATCGAAAGATACAACTAGACGATCAATCTTAAATAACGAAAAGTTATCAGCAAGCTCAATTGTTCATGAGTTAATGTTTATTAGACATGATCAAAGAGAACAAGCGTTAAAATGGGTAAAGTTAATGAACGTACATGTGTTAGATACATGTGACCACTATGAGGGTGAAGGTTGGATTATATGCAACAGTAACTCTCCTTCACCTTTCAAACATTACCCTATTTATGGTGACATCTCTAGTCGTAAGAGGTTGGAAGCAGTACATTTTAGCGAAGCTCGGGACGCTTTAATTTAAGTTGTTGGTAAGCACTTACTAAAGGTTTGGCATCTTCTTTAATGTAAAACGTTCGAACACCACGGTTTGTATGGAGATAAAGAAAACCCATAGCATTTCTCTCTTGTTTTTTACGATAGGAGATATCAAAAATCGAGGTTAATGGGAAAACTTCATCTTTAACATTTAGTTGATTATCAAACAGCTTTATATCGAAGGTCGTTTCAATGATACGCTTTTGTGTCCAACCAATTTCTTGATGAACCTCTACACATGTTTGAGTAGCTAGAAGCTTCAAAAAGGCACATCCTTTCATACACATAATTTTATAGTAAGTCTAACATAGAGATAGGGATGTTTCCAAAGCGCACTTAGAAATAGTCGATATTTATTGTTCAGTTAATTGTGGAACAAACATCGTTGAAAATAATGTTTCAATATTCAGATATATATATTGACCAAGAAAATGGTTTTTGTTAAACTGAATATAACAAGTAAGATTCCTAAGATGTACGTAGACATTTACGTTTTGAGCCAACAGTTTTTGTAAGGGAGTTCGAGTTGAAATTGTGATTACAAGCCTTCATTGTGTAGAGGAAGTAAAATCAATTTCGCAGGGCACCCACCTGCTTAGGAGCAGGTTCAAAACAATAAATAACACGGCATCATTGGGTTTCTTACGCTACATAGTATGAAAAAGCGACTTCTGACTAGGAAGTTGCTTTTTTAATGTCCTTACGAACCAAGCGCTTTTAGACTTTTGCTGATGGCTATGGTATATTCAATCCGTAAACCAGTTTGGAAGGGGTATAATGTATGCTGCATCAATTTTCACGTAATGAACTAGCAATTGGTCATGATGGACTAGATAAGTTAAAAAACAGCACAGTAGCCGTTTTAGGTGTTGGAGGAGTAGGCTCCTTTTCTGTAGAAGCATTAGCACGCTCAGGAGTAGGCCGTTTAATCCTTGTAGATAAAGATGATGTTGATATTACGAATGTAAATAGACAAATCCATGCTTTATTATCCACAGTTGGGAGACAAAAAGTAGAATTAATGAAAGAGCGGATAGAAGATATTAATCCTGACTGTGAAGTAATTGCTTTGAAAATGTTTTATACAGAAGAAACATATGAGCAATTTTTCAGTTATGATTTAGATTATGTAGTCGATGCAAGTGATACAATTGGCTACAAAATACATCTAATGAAACAATGCTTAGAAAGAAAAATTCCAATCATCTCAAGTATGGGCGCTGCCAATAAAATGGACCCGACTCGCTTTAGAATTGCAGATATTTCTAAGACAAGTTATGATCCGATAGCAAAAGTGATACGGACGAAGCTTCGAAAGGAAGGGATACATAAAGGAATAGAAGTCGTTTATTCTGATGAACAGCCGATTAAGATTAGAGAAGAAATTCGGAAAGAAATTGTGTCAGAAGCGGCTGAAGCAGGGAAAATTAGAAAAGCTAAAATGCCTCCTTCTTCTAATGCTTTCGTTCCATCAGTTGCAGGGTTAATTATGGCTGGTCATGTCATTACGAAACTGTTAAAAGATATTACGATAGAGCGGTAAATTGGCGGTATAACATGACTAAATAGTTATAAAGTAATAGTGATAGAATCTATAAAAGCAAATCTTCATTGTGAGTGAAAAATGAGGCTGGGGCTGGGACATGAATAAAGAGTTTTAATGAAAGTACGAACGATGACAAGCTATTAGGAGCGGATGCTATTATGCATCTACGGTCATTGCGTTCGGATTTTGTTAATTAAAACTCTTTTGTTTCGGCCTCATTTTTCATTACGTACCTATAGTCTCTATATTGGCGGCTTTCACATATTTTAAAATAATAGGAAAAACAGAGCTATGTACTTCCTATAAAGAGTATCAAAGTCTATAAATAAGATTATATTTTTGTGTATTCATACAAAATATATTGTTATTTATCTAAAACAGCTAGAAAAAGTTGAATATTTATTGAACATTTTATTATAATGAAAGCACTTACAGTTCAGGTCGTCTGATGACCTGAACGTTAGATATTTTAAGAGTTTGATCTTAGGGGGAGTATCAGATGAGTTTAGGAGCTTTAGCGTTATTAGCACTAGTTCCAATTCTATCAGTTTTTTTATTTTTAGTTTTATTAAAATGGCCTGCTAAACGAGCGATGCCATTAGCATTTTTAATTACAGTTATTGTGTCATTTTTTATTTGGGGAGTACCTGGAAATCAAATCGCGGCTGCGAGTATTCGCGGTGTCACGACTGCATTAGAAGTACTATTAATCGTTTTCGGAGCAATTCTGCTCTTGAATGCGTTAAAAGAAAACGGAGCGATACATACGATCCGTCAAGGATTTACCAATATTTCACCTGACCGCCGAGTTCAAGCCATCATTATTTGTTGGTTATTTGGCTCATTTATTGAAGGAGCATCAGGCTGGGGAACACCAGCTGCAATTGTAGCGCCGTTACTAGTTGCAATTGGATTTCCCGCAATGGCTTCAGTAGTCGTTGCCCTCATTATTCAATCAACACCGGTTTCATTCGGGGCTGTTGGAACACCTATTTTAATTGGTGTTAATTCTGGTTTAGGAGAATCTGCTCTTGTCCATGAAACGGCGGCCAACTTAGGGATGACCTATGATGCTTATATTCGTTCAATTGGAGGAGAAGTAGCAATTATTCATGGGATTGTCGGCATTTTTATCCCATTATTTATGGTTACAATGTTAACAACTTTCTTTGGAAAGAATAAATCAATTACTGAAGGATTAGCGATTTGGCCGTTTGCGATTTTTGCCGGTCTATCATTTACAATTCCTTTTGCTTTAGTAGCTAATATTCTAGGGCCGGAATTTCCATCTATGTTCGGTGGATTAATTGGTTTAGCAATTGTTATTCCAGCGGCAAAAAGAGGATTCTTAATTCCAAAAAACGTTTGGGATTTTGATTCAAAACAAAATTGGGATCCGGAATGGGTTGGAAGACTTAAAGTCTCAAATGCGAAACCACCGCGTAAGATTAGTACTTTTATGGCATGGTTACCATATGTAATTGTTGGAGTAATTCTAGTCCTAACACGCGTGAATGCGCTTCCTTTCGGTGATTGGCTAAAAGTTGTAAAAATCAATGTCACTGAGTTATTTGGTACGACCATTTCTTTTACAAGTACACCGTTACATTTACCTGGAACCATCTTAATATTTGTTTCTATCATTGTTTACTTTATGCACAGAATGAAGCCTGATGAGTATAAGAGGGCTACAAAAGAATCCTTTGGTACAGTCGTAAGTGCAGCGCCTGCTTTGTTATTTGCCGTACCGATGGTTCAAGTATTCTTAAACTCGGGTGTCAATTCTAGTGGATTTGAAAGTATGCCAATTGTCCTTGCGGAAAGTGTTTCTCAGTTACTAGGAGATAACTGGCCTGCAGTGGCACCAGCAATTGGTGCATTAGGAGCTTTTGTAGCTGGGAGTAATACAATCAGTAATATGATGTTTTCATTATTCCAATTCGGAGTAGCAGAAAATATCGGTGTAACAGGATCAACGATTGTTGCTCTTCAAGCAGTTGGTGGAGCTGCAGGAAATATGATCTGTGTCCATAACGTAGTAGCAGCCTCGGCTGCAGCAGGGTTGTTAGGTAAAGAAGGCTTAATTATCAGAAAAACCATTATTCCAACTATTTTCTATGTGTTTTTAGCTGGCGGTATTGGGTTTATTATATTAAATGGCGTTGGGTTTAATTTAGGTACAATAATGGTAGCAATCGTGATTGGTATTGTTGTATACGCATTCTCAAAAGGGAGTAAAAAGCGTAAAGAAATGGACAACTATGACCAAGCTGCTTAATTAGGTATTTGTAATCTATTTAAAACATATTATACTAGTGATAGATAAAAGTAAGCGGGTAACATATATGTTGCCCTCTTGCATTTTAATTAAGTCATCAGATGACCTGATCTGATTTAAGGGGAGAGAGATAGATGAACGTCTCATTATTTATAACTTGTTTATCCGATGTCTTTTATCCGGGAGTTGGAAAAGATGTTGTTGAAGTATTAGAGCGATTAGGTTGTAAAATAGATTTTCCTGCTTCGCAAATTTGCTGTGGTCAGCCAGCTTATAATAGCGGGTATCATCGTGAAACAAAGGAAGTTGCTAAAAATATGATTCGTGCTTTTGAACATTCAGAGTATGTGGTAACACCTTCTGGATCATGTGCATCGATGCTTCTTGAATATCCACATTTGTTTAAAGATGAACCAGAATGGAAAGAGAAAGCAGAAAAGCTTGCAGCCAAAACATATGAGTTCACTCAATTTATTGTTGATGTACTAAAGGTTGAGGATGTAGGTGCAAAGTTCCCTGTAAAGGCAACGTATCATACTTCCTGTCATATGACTCGTCTTCTTGGAGTAAAAGATGCCCCGTTAACATTATTAAAGAATGTACAAGGACTAGAATTTACTGACTTACCAAATAAAGAAAATTGCTGTGGGTTCGGAGGAACTTTTTCAGTGAAAATGGTACCAATTTCAGAACAAATGGTAAATGAAAAAATTAGCCATATAGAAAGCACTGAGGCTGAAGTTCTAGTTGGAGCTGATTGTGGATGCTTAATGAATATTGGTGGACGTATAAATAGGCAAGGGAAGCCTATTAAAGTAATGCATATTGCTGAAATTTTAAATAAACAAGCAAACTAGGAGGTGGCTTTAGTATGGCGATGAAGATTGGCAATGAAGAATTTTTTGGTCGAGTTGATAAAGGACTAAAAAATGATTTTATGAGAAATGCAATGGTATCTGCTCAAGAAAGGTTAAAAAACGCCCGCTTAAATGCCGCAGAAGAACTTGGAGATTGGGAAGATTGGCGAGAACTATCGGAAGAAATCCGTCAACATACATTAGAGAACCTTGATTTTTATTTAGAACAATTGACCTCAAATGTGACAGCACAGGGAGGGCATGTTTTCTTTGCAGAGACGGCGGAGGAGGCAAATGAATATATTAAGCGTGTAGTGAAAGAAAAAGAAGCAAAGAAGATTATAAAATCGAAATCAATGGTTACAGAAGAAATCAGTATGAATGAAGCTTTAGAAAGCATGGGCTGTGAAGTGATTGAATCCGATCTTGGGGAGTACATTTTGCAAATTGATGACCACGACCCACCTTCACATATCGTTGCGCCTGCCTTACACAAAAACAAAGAGCAAATTCGAAATACGTTTCATGATAAAAAAGGTTATCAACACTCATCGAAACCCGAGGAATTAGCGCTATTTGCTCGAGAACAATTGCGCCAGGAATTCCTTCAAGCAGACTTAGGAATAACAGGCTGTAACTTTGCTGTAGCTGAATCGGGCAGTATTTCCCTTGTGACAAATGAAGGGAATGCTAGACTTGCTACGAGTTTACCTAAAACACAAATTTCTGTCATGGGAATGGAGAGAATTGTTCCTACGTGGGAAGAGCTAGAAGTACTTGTCAGTATGCTCTGCCGCAGTGCAGTTGGTCAAAAGTTAACAAGTTATATAACCGGTTTAACAGGTCCAAAAGAAGAGGGCGATGTTGATGGACCGGAAGAGTTTCATTTAGTCATAGTTGATAATGGCCGTTCAAAAATTCTAGGAACAGAATTTCAATCTGCGCTTCAATGTATTCGTTGTGCAGCGTGTATTAATGTTTGTCCAATTTATCGTCATATTGGGGGACATTCCTATGGTTCGATATATCCGGGACCAATTGGTGCTGTACTTTCGCCTTTATTAGGCGGCTATGACGAGTATAAGGAACTGCCGTATGCTTCTAGTTTGTGTGCAGCATGTACGGATGCGTGTCCGGTGAAAATTCCTCTCCATGAATTATTAGTGAAGCATCGCCGTAACATGGTAGAAGAGCAAGGGAAGGCTGCATTTGGAGAGAAATTAGCAATGAAAGGCTTCGCATTAGCTGCTAGTTCACCTAAACTTTATAATGTAGGAACGAAAGTGGCGCCACAAGTAATGGGACCTTTGGTGAAAGATGGGAAAATCTCTAAAGGACCAGGACCTGTGAAGCCGTGGACAGATATTCGCGATTTTCCAGAGCCAAGTAAAGAATCCTTTAGAAAGTGGTTTAACAATCGTGATAAAGGAGGGGATTCAGAGTGACAACAAAAGGTACTGTTCATAATCAAGAATCCTTCCTAAATAATATAGCTAAAAGTTTAGGGAGAGAGCGACGTAAGCAGGTTAGCCGTCCAACTTGGAAAAAGCAACCGCAATATAATGTATTTAAAGGTGAGACCCAAGATCAATTAGTAGAAAGATTACGTGAACAATGTGATAGAATTCATACAAGTTTTCAAAAAACTACTATGAACGAACTGCCTCGTGTATTAGAGAATGTTATTTCTTTATTTGATGGAGAGAAAATAATCAATTGGAAAGATGAACGGTTCACACAATTTGGCTTAGACGAGTTGTTTGAGTCATTAAATCGAGAAGGTAAACAAATTCATACTTGGGATCCGGCACGTGGAGAAGAGAATGTTGTTCAAGCAGAACAAGCAGATATTGGAATTACTTTTTCAGATATGACCTTAGCGGAATCTGGGACTGTTGTCTTATTAAGTAATTCGGATAAAGGGCGCTCAGTGAGCCTTTTGCCAACAAGTTATATTGCCATTATTCCTAAAAGTACAATTGTTCCAAGGATGACGCAAGCTGCTAAACATCTTCATGATTTAGCCCAGCAAGAAGGAAGATTCCCTTCTTGCGTTAACTTCATATCAGGTCCTAGTAATAGTGCTGATATAGAAATGAACTTAGTTGTAGGCGTTCATGGTCCTATTAGAGCATGTTATATTATAGTGGAAGATAAATAGTTAGTTTAAGTTTTTAAGCAAAAAGTAATGTGGACTGTCTCAAAGGTGCAAAAGTGGCGCCTTCTGAGACGTTTTTTGTTGGCGTTAGAACAGAGTAGCTTGATAATGAATTCAAGTGAAAGGCGTCTCAAGGAGGGGAAGCAAACCTCCTGAGACGCCTCTTTTTCTTTATTCAAGATTACTATTATTTAGCTAGTTTCTCTAAATTGCCATTCTTGTCCATTTTGAATGCAGCATTAGAAAGGGAATCTTCATCTTCTAATATCGCCATTCTTCTAGCACGATTCATAATTTGAATAAGAGATTGATAATCCTCTTCAATGATACTATTATCCTGTTTAATTTTCTTTAGCTCGCGTTCTAATTCTTGATTACGCAATTGTAATTCTTTATTCTCCATTACTAACTTTTCATTTTCACGTTGTAGAGCTGGAGTTTTCGCATTTGATTGTACCAAAGTTTGTAAATACTGTACTACAGATTCTAACGACATCTCACTATCTAGCGATTGGTTCATCGTTTCCAAAGTAGGTTGCGGTGTCCACATTGGTCTCATCTGAGGATAATAAGAAAAAGTAGCTGCCCTTTTTCTTTCTTTGCGCTCTTTTTTAGCATCAGCTATCTGTTTCATATAACGGTTTCTAACGACAGCATTCCACCTGAAACCACATGCAGCAGAGGTACGATTTAATTCGTCTCCAACTTCATCGAATGCACGAAGTTGAGTGCTTCCTTCTTTAATGTGTTTCAAGACGGTTTCCGCTAATAATACATCATCTTCATGTGACCATGCATCTTGTCTTACTTTCATATTTTATCAACTCCTAATGGTTATTGTTTAGTTGATAAAAATTCTAACCAGATCTAACTATATTTATACAAGGATGATAGAAAAAGATGAAAGTAAATGATAAGAAGCTATTAAAGTCACAGTAAATCTAGAAAAATATAATTTCTCTTCAGAACAAGGATCCCATTAATCTGTTGAATAGAAAATGAGTTTATTACATTTTATTTTGAAGCCGTTCGTATATATCAGCTAACGTTTGTTCAAACTTTCCTGTTCGTTTTGGTTCATAATACTTTTTATTTTTAATTGTATCTGGTAAATACTGTTGTTTGACCCAACCATGCTCAAAATCATGTGGATATTTGTAATCTATCCCTCGGCCTAGTTGGGCGGCGCCTTGATAATGAGCATCTCGTAAATGTTTTGGTACAGTACCGACTTTTCCACTGCGGATATCAGCAATCGCAGCATCAAGTGCCTTATAGGCAGAATTTGATTTGGGTGAAAGACAAAGTTCAATGACTGCATTGGCTAAAGGGATCCGAGCTTCAGGAAAACCGAGACGTTCCGATGCCTCAATTGCTGATAAGGTTCTTGGTCCAGCTTGGGGGTTTGCAAGACCAATATCTTCATAGGCAATTACGAGTAATCGTCTACTAATACTTGTTAGATCACCTGCTTCAATTAATCGCCCAAGGTAATGCAAAGAGGCGTTAACGTCACTACCTCTAATCGATTTCTGAAAAGCAGAAAGGACATCGTAATGAGCATCACCATCTTTATCATGGTGAAAGCTTTTCTTTTGAATACTCGATTCGGCAGTGGAAAGTGAAATGAATTTTTCTTCGTTTTCATTTGGATAGGTTGAAAGTATTGCTAGTTCTAAGCCGTTTAATGCCGAACGCACATCTCCTCCACATGCATGGGATAAGTGAGTAAGAGCCCCTCTTCAAACGTAATCTTTTGCTTTCCAAAGCCATTGACTTCATCTTCTACTGCTCTTTCTAACGCTCGCTTGATTTCCTCTGGAGTTAGAGGCTCTAACTCAAAGATTTGGCAGCGACTTCTAATTGCTGGATTGATTGAATGGTATGGATTTGATGTTGTGGCACCTATTAAAATAATTAGACCATTCTCTAAATGAGGCAGTAAGAAATCTTGTTTGCCTTTGTCTAAACGATGCACCTCATCAAGAATTAGAATCAGTTGACCGTGCATTTTTGCTTCTTCAACAGCTATCTCCAAATCTTTTTTGTTGTTCACTACAGCATTTAATAATTTTGAAGGAGTACCTGTGGATCCAGCAATTGCACTTGCTATTGATGTTTTACCAATACCAGGTGGTCCATATAAGATCATCGAGGACAGCTGAGAAGCATCAACCATGCGTCTCAATAACTTTCCCTCACCGATAAGATGTTGTTGACCAATTATTTCTTCTATTTTCCGAGGACGCATTTTAAATGCGAGTGGCTGCTTTTTCATTTTAGACCTCCGTCATCAATGCTACTGTAAGTGTAATAGAAGAAATGCTAAATGCCAACTGATCAGAGTGTTATTGAGTTTTTCATAAAGGTATCAGTTTCAAGTGTCTTATACGCAAAAATGAGATGTTTCATGCTATAATGGCAAAGACTTAGTAGAGAGAAGGGATATCTCTTGGAATATGGTTTTGATAATAGAAAACGTACGTTTTTCCTTCGGTGGAGTACGTTTATGCTTGGGCTTATGGTAATGGCGTTTGGAATTGCTATGATGATCCGAGCGGAGTTAGGAGGAGCTCCTTGGGATGTCCTTCATTTAGGATTAACGATGCAATTTGGGTTAACAGTTGGAACATGGTCGATTATTATGGGGGCTATTGTATTAGGAGTCTCCGCGCTATTGACAAAGATATGGCCAAAGTTAGGGGCCTTCCTTAACATGCTGTTTCTTGGAATTTTTATTGATCTTTGCTTGTGGATGATTTCGACACCTGTAAATAGCTACTTACAATATTTAATGCTTGGAATCGGAATTATTCTAATTGGATATGGGATTGGAATTTATATAGCACCTAGGTGCGGCGCTGGACCACGGGATAGTTTAATGTTAGCTTTACAAGAAAGAACGGGTTGGAAAGTACAGTATGTACGGGGGACAATGGAAGTAATTGTTTTAACCGTCGGTTGGCTAATGGGCGGTAAGGTGTTTATCGGCACAGTATTATTTTGCTTTGGGATTGGTTCAGTTGTCGGTATAACGATGCCACAATGTCAAAAACTATTTGATTTTATAATGAAAAGAGGGAATGTAGATGAAAATATCAACGAAGGGTCGATACGGACTTACCATCATGATGGCATTGGCTAAACGTACGGGAGAAGGGCCAATTTCATTAAAATCAATTGCGAAGGAATATGACTTATCAGAGCATTATTTAGAACAATTAATTGCGCCACTCAGAAACGCAATGCTAGTTAAAAGCGTACGAGGTGCCTATGGTGGATATATGTTAGCAAAAGAAGCAAAAGATATTACTGCTGGTGATATTATTCGTGTGCTCGAAGGCCCTATAAGTCCAGTAGAAGTAATGGACGACGAAGAACCAGCCAAACGTAATCTATGGATAAAAATCCGTGATGCTGTCAAGGATGTACTAGACAACACAACCCTAGATGACCTAGCTAACTACGAAGACAAAGGCGAACAAGAATATTATATGTTTTATATTTAAGAGTCATTAGAAAAAGGGCGCACTTCCCTTTTTCTAGTGACTCGAAGCAATGAGCGAAGCCCCTGCAAGGTTTTAAGGTCTTTATGAGCGGTTTTCTCATAAGACCGCGCAGGGAGAGAAGCCATTGCCGGAACGAAGGAAAGCTAAAAAGATATTAAGGAAAAAAAGGGCGCACTTCCCTTTTTAAATAACTATTAAAAGAAGGTGAGTAACGTGGAGATGATCTATGTCGACCACGCTGCAACGTCTCCTCTACATCCAGAAGTTATTGAGGCGATGCTCCCATACTATCAAACAGTGTTTGGAAATCCATCTAGTATTCATCAGATAGGTAGACAAGCAAGACAAGCGATCGACCAGGCTAGAAGAACGATTGCCAAAAAGCTTGGCACTTCTGATCAAAATCTTGTTTTTACAAGCGGGGGAACAGAAGCGGATAACATGGCTATTTTAGGCTATGCTCTTGAACATGAATTAAATGGCAAACATATTATTACATCACAAATTGAACATCATGCTGTATTACATGCTTGTGAAGAGCTTGAAAAGCGTGGATTTGATGTTACTTATTTACCAGTGGATGAAACTGGGAGAGTGAGTGTAAATGATGTACAAGAGGCACTAAGAGATGATACGATTCTTGTTACGCTGATGTTTGGAAACAACGAAGTAGCAACTGTTCAACCAATTAAGGAAATTGGAGATGTTTTGAAGGGGCACCAAGCTGCTTTTCATACAGACGCGGTTCAAGCTTGTGGGGTTATTGAGTTGAATGTATCGGAGTTACCAGTAGATATGCTTTCAATTTCAGCTCACAAAATAAATGGTCCAAAAGGTATTGGTCTTCTATATGTACGTAATGGAGTGAAACTTCGTCCGGTTCTTTTTGGAGGCGAACAAGAAAGAAAGCGAAGAGCAGGGACTGAAAATGTCGCTGCCATTGTTGGCTTTGCTAAAGCAATGGAGATCGCTGTAGATTCTATTGAAGAAAGACAAGAGCTTTATCAACAATTTTCAAAGATATTAATCGATACTTGGACAAAGGAAGAAGTCATTTTCTCTATAAATGGACATCAACATGAGCGGTTGCCACATGTTGTGAACGTAAGTTTTAGAGGAGTTAATATTGAGTCATTGCTGATGAATCTAGATTTAACAGGAATTGCAGCCTCGAGCGGTTCTGCTTGTACAGCGGGATCAATTGAGCCGTCCCATGTACTTGTAGCGATGTTTGGTAAAGCAGATGAACGCATTCAATCAGCCATTCGATTTAGTTTTGGCCTAGGTAATACGGTTGAACAGATTCAACGTGTGGCCAATGAAACGGCTCAGATAGTAAAACGGCTTGGACAACAAAGTGAATTTATCAGCTAGATAAAGGTGGTGGGTGAAAAATGAATAAACGACCAGAAGATACAAGAGTTGTTGTTGGAATGTCAGGTGGGGTTGACTCGTCTGTAACAGCGTTGTTGCTCAAAGAGCAAGGCTATGATGTAATCGGTATTTTCATGAAGAACTGGGATGATACAGATGAGAATGGTTTCTGTACCGCTACGGAAGATTATGAAGATGTCATTCGAGTTTGTAACCAAATTGGTATCCCATACTACGCGGTTAATTTTGAAAAGCAATATTGGGACAAAGTGTTTACTTATTTTCTTGAAGAATATAAGGCTGGACGAACTCCTAACCCTGATGTCATGTGTAATAAAGAAATTAAGTTTAAAGCCTTTTTAAACCATGCGATGACTCTAGGTGCCGATTATGTTGCAACGGGGCATTATGCTCGTGTTGAAGAAAAGAATGGAGAATTTTTCTTACTACGTGGTGTTGATGATAATAAGGATCAAACGTATTTCTTGAATGCATTGTCGCAAAAACAATTATCTAAGACAATGTTTCCGATCGGTCATATCCCGAAAAAAGAAGTAAGGGAATTAGCGTTGAAAGCTGATTTAGCAACAGCAAAGAAAAAAGACAGTACGGGTATTTGTTTTATTGGTGAACGGAATTTCAAAGAATTTTTAAGTGAGTTTTTACCTGCACAACCAGGTGAAATGCAAACATTGACAGGAGAAGTCAAAGGAAAACATGATGGGTTAATGTATTACACACTAGGTCAACGTCAAGGGCTTGGCATTGGTGGTGCTGGGGAACCTTGGTTTGTTATTGGTAAAGATTTAGAGAAAAATGTCTTGCTTGTGGGGCAAGGTTTTCATCATGAAGGTTTATATTCTGAGGGCTAGATGCCATTGGTATGAATTGGATTGGCGGGAATCCGGTTGAAAAGGAAATAACGTGTACAGCAAAGTTCCGTTACCGACAAGAAGACCAAGAAGTGACAGTCTACCCTGGAGAAGATAATACAATTAAAGTGTATTTCCACGAGCGCCAGCGTGCAATTACACCTGGACAAGCAGTCGTTTTATACGATGGCGATGTTTGTCTTGGTGGAGCAACAATTGATCATGTAATTAAGAAGTGGGAAAATGCCTAGTGAGGCGTTTTCCTTTTTCAATTCGTGTCCGTTGTATGATAAGTTGATGAAATGAGGGATTATTTATGTTAAATGAAAAAGGCATAGCATATATGAATGAGCAAAAGTATGAAGAGGCTGCTAATATGTTTAATCAAGCGATTGAAGAAAACCCGAAAGATCCAACAGGGTTTATTAATTTTGGAAATTTGCTTGGACTATTAGGCGATTATGAACGTGCTTTAGTATTTTTTGATAAGGCAATTGGTCTTGATGAGCACGCAGCAACGGCTTATTATGGAGCTGGAACGATTTATTATAATCAGGATCAATTTGAAGAAGCTGCTAAGATGTTTAAGAAAGCACTAATGGAGAAGTTAAATGAAGTAGATGTCCATTTTATGTTAGGGATGAGTTATTATCAGTTGAGTGCTTTGCCACATGCCTTAGCTTCTTTTAAGACAGCGGTAGAACTTCAACCTAAAGACGTTGACGCTCGATTTCAATATGGCTTATGCTTAGCTCAATTAGAACAAATTGATGAAGCAATATTAGAGCTTGAACAAGTTGTTAAACTGGATGATCAACATGCAGATGCGTACTTTAACTTAGGTGTTGCTTATGCTTATCAAGATCGAACTGATGATGCATTAGAGGCATTTAAGCAAGCGCTTGTCATTCAACCAGATCATGCTTTAGCAGCGAATGGTAAGAAAACGATTGAACAAGCCATCAAGTAAGGATGATGACGTGTGAATGAGGAATCGATCTTGGAAGAAGAGAGAACTATTGAACGTGGGTTTATAAAAGGAAACGTTAATCATATTGTATTTCGTAATGAGGAAAACTTTTATACAGTAGCGCTTATTCGGGTCCAGCAAACGAATGAAGAATTCAAAGAGAAAACAATTACGGTAGTTGGAGTTTTACCTAAATTAGAACAAGATGAAACGTTTTTGTTTTTTGGTCAAATGATTCAACATCCTAAGTTTGGTGTTCAATATCAAGTTGAACAGTTTAGAAGGGATCTGCCACAAACGAAGCATGGAATTATTCAATATTTGTCTAGCGGCCGTTTTCCTGGTATTGGGTTGAAAACCGCTGAGTCGATTGTTGATGTGTTGGATGAACGAGCTATTACACGGATTGTGGAGGACCGTTCTGTTTTAAGTGATATTCCAAAGTTATCAAAGGAAAAAGCAGATAGCTTATATGAACAGCTTGTTGATCAGCAAGGGGTCGAGCAAGTATTGATGATGTTATCGAAGCACGGATTTGGAGTAGAGCTATCATTAAAAGTGTATCAAGCATATGGATTACAAGCTATTGATATTATTCAAACAAACCCTTATCAATTAATTGCTGATGTTGAAGGGATTGGTTTTAGAAAAGCTGATTTATTAGGCGCAGCAATTGGAATAACCGGGAATCACCCGGATCGGATTCGTGCAGGTTGTCTTTTTTTAATACAGGAACTTTGTCTGCAAGAAGGGCATGTTTTCATTGACAAATCGAGTCTTACCCCACATGTCATATCTCTGCTTTCTTCTTACGAATTTAAGGTTGAAGCACACGAAGTTGAACAACAAATTGAAGTGATGCACGAAGATGATCTCATCTTTTTAGAGGAAGAGAGAGTTTACCTCAAATCATTATATTTTGCTGAAAAAGGGATTGTATCAAGTGTTCGAAGACTACTTAGTGAAGAAATCGAGGAGGAATTTCCGGAAGCTGAATTTCTAAAAGCATTAGGTAAATTGGAAGAAGAATTCAATATAGAGTACGCACCGTCGCAAAAGCAAGCGATTCAAACGGCACTTAGTTCACCATTAATGATCTTAACGGGAGGTCCTGGAACAGGAAAGACGACTGTAATTAAAGGAATTGTTGAGTTATATGCAAGATTACATGGAATTTCATTAGATGAAAAGGCATATACGAAACAAAATCCCTTTCCGATCTTGCTTGTTGCTCCAACAGGGAGAGCTGCTAAGAGGATGAGTGAAGCAACAGAATTACCCGCTACAACCATTCACCGACTACTTGGTTGGAAGGGTGGGACTGGTGGTTTTGAAAAAGGAGATCATGAACCTCTTGAAGGTGATTTACTAATTGTTGATGAAAGCTCAATGGTGGATATATGGTTAATGAATCAGCTTTTGAAATCTGTTCCTAAAGGAATGCAGGTCGTACTTGTAGGCGATCAGGATCAGCTTCCATCAGTCGGACCTGGACAAGTATTACGTGACTTTTTAGATGCAGATGTTATTCCGATGGTACCTTTGGTCGATATTTATCGACAAGCAGAAGGGTCTTCTATTATTGAGCTTGCTCATGCGATGAAACAAGGGAAAATGCCTGAAAATCTGCCCAATCCTCAAAAAGACCGTCGCTTTTTTCCTTGTCAAATGGATCATGTACAACAAGTCGTTTCACAAATATGTGAAAATGCATTGAAGAAAGGCTATACTGCGAAGGATATTCAAGTATTAGCCCCGATGTATAAAGGTAGCGCAGGGATTACTGAGTTAAATCGGATGCTCCAACAATTATTTAATCCTCACTCGGATCAACGCCGTGAAATTAGCTTCGGTGACGTTGTTTATCGAACAGGTGATGTTGTTTTACAATTGGTGAATAATCCAGATGAAAATGTTTATAACGGAGACCGTGGAGAAATTGTTGCCATTTTTTACGCCAAAGAAAACCAAGAAAAGCAAGATCAGGTCGTGATTTCTTTTGATGGAATTGAAGTCATCTATCAGAAAAAAGATCTCAATCAAATCACTCATGCCTATTGTTGTTCTATTCATAAAGCACAAGGAAGCGAATTTCCAATTGTTGTGATGCCGGTAGTAAGGAGCTATGCGAGAATGCTAAGAAGAAACTTATTATATACAGGGATTACTCGAGCTAAGCAATTTCTTCTATTATGCGGAGATTTAAAAGCTATACATTCTGCTATCACACAAAAAGAAGAATTGCATAGAAATTCAATGCTTCAAATGAAATTACGAAATTTAACAGTGGAAAAAGCTAACCAACATAACTTAGAGGAAAAAGCCACAAACTAAAAGTGTTCGAAAAAGGTGGCGATTTGCTTTGCGAACATTTTCTACTGTTGAAGGATTACCAGTGATATCTTTGGCAAATGGACACGAATATGGTCATGTCATAGACCTTCTTTATGACGAAGGAACAGCCAAAGGGTTTGTTATTGATCCGAAAGGCTGGTTTGTTAAGCATCAGTTTCTCCCGATTAAATCAATTATGAGTATCGGGACAGCTGGAGTCATGATCGGGAATTCCCATGTTTTAAAACCACTAAGTCTTAATGAAAAAAAAGCAATTCCTCTTAAAACGGGGAAGCGACGTCTTCATGGGACTGCGCTACTTTCGGCTGAGGGGGAAAAATTAGGGCTATTGGAAGATGTATACTTCATGGAAGAATTGGGCACGATTATAGGGTATGAAGTGACGGAAGGGTTGGTAGCAGACCTAGTAGAAGGTCGTAAGGTCGTCAAAAGTCAGGGGAAGCTGACAGTTGCTGGTGGCCGGGCCATCCTAACGGAATAGAAGGGAGCCTATAATCATGCGTTGTCCAAATTGCCAAAGCAAAGATATCGGGAAAATTGGTACAAATCAATACTATTGCTGGAATTGTTTTGTAGAAATGAGTTTATTAAAGGGGCGACTTTCAATGCATCAAGTTGAAGAAGACGGTTCATTAAGCTCATTGGATGATCTGTTTGAAGAGAAGGACCTTCAAGTTGGGATGCAATCAACCGATGCGGTATAAAGAAGGGCCTCGTCTAAAGAAGGGAGTTACGAATTTTGATTCGTTCAAATTATGACTGAATCATTTCTCGTTTCCCTTCTTTTTTGTATGGATAAAAAATACCTGCACACACTAAATTTTGGGGTGTGTATGGATGAACAAGGAAATTCAGCAAAGATGGTTACATAGACTTATCCTGAGCTTATTGGCTCTATTAATTATATTCATGATTGTTCAACTAGCACCGTTATTATCGCCATTCGCGAACGTTATTAGAGCTTTAAGTTTGCCTGTTGGAATTGCAGCTCTACTTACTTATTTACTCCATCCATTGGTCGAAAAGCTGCATGAACTTGGTATGTCACGAGCTTTGGCTGTATTATTAATCTTTTTCTTTGTCGTTTTCCTGCTGGTTTTCTTAGCAATGATTGGATTACCAGCATTCATAAAGCAAATTCAACATGCATTCGAAACATTACCAGAACAATTTACTCAAATAGAAAGAGAAACCGATAAGATTCAGGACCAACTTAGTACGTTACCAGGACCACTTCAGGAGCAATCTCAAGAATGGAGATTGCAGCTTGAGCAAATAGGAAAAGGAATTTTTGATCAAATAGAAGAGATGGCCTTATTCTTAATGAAGTCCATGTTCTCATTTATTGTCATTCCATTTTTGGTGTTCTTTTTTCTAAAAGATCATGATCTTCTCCAAAAAGCAGCTTGGTATCTTACTCCTAGAAAATGGAGAAGCGGATTAAAACGCTATATGAGGGATGTAGATTATACATTTGGGAGTTATATTCGTGGACAGTTGCTCGTCTCGTTATCTGTTTTTATTATATCAACGATTGGCTTATGGATTTTAGGAGTTCCGTATCCAATTGTATTAGGTTTTTTCATGGGTGTCATGGATTTAATCCCATACTTTGGTCCGTTTATTGGTGCGATTCCAGCGGTAATTATTGCTTTCCTACAATCCTGGCAATTAGGCTTGCTTACGATCCTTTTAATTTTTATCATTCAACAAATTGAAGGGAATATTTTATCCCCTGTTATAGTAGGGAAAACATTGCACCTACACCCGGCTTTAATCATTTTAGCTTTGTTGGTTGGAGCTGAAGTTGGTGGTTTTCTCGGCATGTTAATTGCTGTTCCAATTTTAGCAATAGGAAAGGTAACTTTGCTGCATACTCGCCTGCACTTTATGAAAGATTGACATTTGCTGGTTCAATTTCTATAATATAAGGGCAAATACCGAAGTGAAAACGTAGAAGGAACAAGTATGAAGCAGTCCACTTTTAGAGAGGGATACCCATGGCTGGAAGGTATACTAAGTGAAGGGCTTCAGAAAGCTACTCCGGAGTGCAGATAATCTCTGCCGTGCGCCGCGTTAAGGCAGTTAAGTGATAGACAAGTTTGTCTATAATTAGGGTGGTACCGCGTGATGTTAACTCTCGTCCCTTTTTTGGGATCGGGAGTTTTTTGTTTTTTATTATACATAAATAAGGAGATGACTTTAATGAAAAAACTGACGTCTGCTCAGGTAAGACAAATGTATTTAGATTTCTTTAAGGAAAAGGGACATGACATTGAACCAAGTGCTTCTCTTGTCCCTCACGAAGATCCTTCCTTACTCTGGATTAATAGTGGAGTTGCGACATTAAAGAAATATTTTGATGGACGTGTCATTCCAGATAATCCACGTATTACAAATGCGCAAAAATCCATTCGTACAAATGATATCGAAAATGTCGGAAAAACGGCACGTCATCATACATTTTTTGAAATGCTAGGAAATTTCTCAATTGGGGATTACTTTAAAGAAGAAGCGATTGAATGGGCATGGGAATTTTTAACTAGCGAAAAGTGGATTGGATTTGAAGCGGAAAAATTATCTGTGACAGTTCATCCAGAAGATAATGAAGCTTACGATTATTGGAGAGATAAAATCGGAATCTCTGAAGAAAGAATTATCCGCTTAGAGGGTAATTTCTGGGACATTGGAGAAGGGCCAAGTGGACCTAATACTGAAATTTTCTATGACCGTGGTCCTAGTTACGGGAATGATGAGAATGACCCTGAGCTATATCCAGGTGGAGAAAATGAACGTTACCTAGAAGTATGGAACTTAGTATTTTCTCAATTTAATCATAATCCAGATGGTAGTTACACTCCATTACCGAAAAAGAATATTGATACCGGTATGGGGCTAGAACGAATGGTTTCGGTTATCCAAGATGTTCCAACAAACTTCGAGACAGACTTATTTATGCCAATTATTCAAGCGACAGAAGAAATCTCTGGTGTGACATATGGACAAGACAAAGAGAAAGATGTTGCTTTTAAAGTGATCGCCGATCATGTTCGTACGGTTACTTTTGCAGTTTCAGATGGTGCACTTCCTTCAAATGAAGGAAGAGGATATGTGTTAAGAAGATTACTTCGCCGCGCGGTTCGTTATGCAAAATTAATTTCGATTCACCGTCCTTTCATGTACGAGTTAGTGCCAGTTGTTGCTGAAATTATGGTTGACTTTTACCCAGAAGTTAAGGCGAAAACTGATTTTGTCCAAAAAGTACTAAAGAATGAAGAGGAACGTTTCCATGAAACGTTAAATGAAGGATTAGCGATCTTAGGTAAAGTATTAGATGAAGCTTTAGCAGCAGGAAAAGTTAAAATTGATGGTGCTGATGTATTTAGGTTATACGATACGTACGGGTTCCCTGTTGATTTAACAGAAGAATATGTTCAAGAAAAAGGGTTAGAAATCGACCGTGAAGGTTTCGAAACAGAAATGGAAGCTCAGCGGGAGCGTGCTCGTTCTGCACGTCAGGAATCTGGATCAATGCAAGTTCAAGATGAAATACTAGGCCAAATTACCGTGGAGAGTCAATTTGTTGGATATGATCATCTACAGATAGAGTCGAAGATCGAAGTCATTATTGCTGAAAAAGAAGTAAGAGATTCTGTAGCAGCTGGAGTTACAGCGCAAGTGATCTTAGATCAAACTCCTTTTTATGCGGAAAGTGGTGGCCAAGTAGCAGATAAGGGATTGATTCGCGGTAGCAATCTATTAGCAGAAGTGACAGATGTATCAAAAGCTCCAAATGGTCAGCATTTACACACAGTTGTCATTAAAGAAGGTGTACTAGAAAAGGATGATTATGTTACTTGTACTGTAGAAGAAACAGAGAGAACGTCAATCGTCAAAAATCATACAGCGACACATCTTCTTCATCAAGCCTTGAAAGATGTATTAGGCACACATGTTAACCAAGCTGGTTCATTGGTATCAGAAGATCGTCTACGCTTTGATTTCTCTCATTTTGGCCAAGTAACTGTTGAAGAGTTATCGAAAATCGAAGACATTGTCAATCAACAAATTTGGAATGCGCTAGAAGTAGAGATTTCATTGAAAAATCTTGATGAAGCAAAAGAAATGGGGGCAATGGCGTTATTTGGTGAAAAATATGGAGAGACTGTAAGAGTAGTTAAGGTTGGAGAATACAGTTTAGAGCTTTGTGGAGGTTGTCATGTCCGTAATACAGCTGAAATTGGACTATTCAAGCTTGTCTCGGAATCCGGAATTGGTGCTGGAGTACGCCGAATTGAAGCTGTAACTGGAAGAGGAGCATATGAACATATGAATGCTCAAATTCAGCTATTAAAAGATGTTGCTGTTAATTTAAAGGCGAAACGTGTACAAGACGTTCCGGCAAGAATTGAAGCTACGCAACAACAAATCAAAGATTTACAAAGAGAAAATGAATCTTTAACGGCAAAATTGGGTAACATGGAAGCTGGAAATCTTGTTAATGAAGCTGTGGCAATAAACGGTGTTAGTGTCCTTGCTAAAAAAGTTGATGCTGCTGATATGGATGGATTAAGAGGTATTGTTGATAAGCTAAAGCAAGATTTAACATCAGGTATTATCGTACTTGGAGCGGTAGCTGGTGAAAAAGTAAACATCGTTGCAGGGGTTACAAAAGACTTGAACGCAAAAGGATACCATGCCGGTAAACTTGTGAAAGAAGTTGCATCACGTTGTGGCGGTGGCGGTGGTGGCCGTCCTGATATGGCACAAGCTGGTGGGAAAAACCCAAGTGAATTAGAAGAAGCTTTAGCATTTGTAGAAGAATATGTAAATTCAATTTCCTAATTGAAACGTTATAGTGTACAATGAAAGTAGACAAGCTATTTGGAAATGTAATGAAAAAGAATAGTCAAATAGCAATGAATGAAAGAGGTGTTTGTGATGAGCTCTATGGACAAAACGATGCAATTTAATTTTCATGATGACACGGTTGATGTTGATGTCCAAGAGGTGCTTCTCTCTGTTTATGAATCACTTGAGGAGAAAGGCTATAACCCCATTAACCAGATTGTAGGATACTTGCTTTCAGGAGATCCAGCGTACATTCCTCGTCATAAGGATGCACGTACGCTCATTCGTAAGCTAGAACGTGATGAATTAATTGAAGAGTTAGTGAAATCCTATTTATCACAGCACCGTAAGGAGAATGAATGAGAGCACTTGGATTAGATGTTGGTACAAAAACAATTGGTGTAGCAATAAGTGATGAACTCGGATGGACAGCCCAAGGTCTTTCTACACTTAGAAGAGACGAAGAAAGTCCAGAGAAGGATTTTCAAGCAATTGTAGCATTAGTAGAAGAAAATAATGTTGATACAGTTGTCATTGGGTTACCTAAAAATATGAATGGTACAATAGGTCCGAGTGGTGAAAGAAGTCAGGCTTTTGCTGATACATTAAGTGAGCATGTAGCGTGCACGATAAAGATGTGGGATGAGCGCCTAACGACTGTCGCTGCAGAACGAATGCTAATTTCTGCAGATGTTAGTCGAAAGAAAAGAAAAAAAGTGATTGATAAGATGGCTGCAGTTATGATCCTACAAGGGTTTCTTGATCATAAAGGAAATTAAACTAAAAATAAGTCAACTTCCTTTGTGTCATACCCTATATTATTAAAATGAGGTGCAATTTAAATGGCAGAACAAGAAAAAGAACGTATTGTAATTCCTGATGAAAATGGTGATGAGCATCTATTTGATGAATTATTTAGATTCCATGTTGATGCGACGAATAAGTCTTACATTTTAGTTACTCCAGTTGGAGCTGATGAAGACGAAGAGGAAGAAGTAGAAGTATTTGCTTTCCGTTTTGAGGATCGTGAAGGGGAAGAAGATGATATTGCGCTATTCCCTGTTGAGACGGATGAAGAGTGGGAAATGGTTGAAGAAATGTTAAATACGTTTCAACCAGAGGATGAAGAGTAAGTTTTATCAAAACCAATTCCAAAACCAGGAATATTTTAAAAAAACCAATTCCAAAACCAGGAATTGGTTTTTTTCTTTATCTTTTAGAGAATTATAGTATAATTAGACGGTGGAAGGAGGAGAAAAATGTCTGATTCCAACGAAAAACCACGAAATGAATTATATGAAGAGCGGGTTTCACAGGCTCGTGTCGTTAGGAGAATTGTTTTTTTAAGCTTAATTGGTTTGGTTGTTATTGGTGCGATCGCTCTTATTAGTGTTTATTTTTATATAAATAATGCAATTGGACCAATGGATGAAAATAATCCAGAGGAGATTGAGGTTACAATTCCTATTGGGTCAACGGCTAATCAAATAGGTACAATCCTTGAGTCTGAGGGTCTTGTTCGTAATGGAACGATTTTTCGTTATTATGTTCGTTATCAAAATGAGTCCGGTTTTCAGGCAGGAGATTATTTATTATCAACTGCAATGTCTATGGATGAGTTAATTGAGGCTCTTAAGGATGGGAAGGTTCTTCAAGAACCAGAACTAATGTTTACGATTCCCGAAGGTAGATGGTTAGAAGATATTGCAGAAATCATCGCTAAAGAAACAGATCATTCTGAAGAAGAAGTTATTGACCTATTAACGGATCGAGATTATATTAATGGTCTAATTAGCCAATACTCAATGTTAACAGATGAAATTTTAAATACCGAACTTCGTTATCCTCTAGAAGGGTATCTATTTCCGGCTCGATATGATTTCATGGAAGGCAAGCCTTCTATTGAAATGATCATTCAGGAAATGTTAAACAGTACGCAAACGGTATATGACGAATTTCAAATTGAAATTGACCGAAGTGAATATAGTTTTCATGAATTATTAACACTTGCTTCTATTATTGAAAGAGAGGCACAAAAATCAGAGGATCGTTATTTAATTTCCGGTGTCCTTCATAATCGCCTTGAGCGAGGAATGAGATTGGAAGTGGATCCAACAGTTGCTTATGCTCACGGTGAGCATAAATATATGACGACGTATGAGATGTTAAGAATTGATTCACCTTATAATACTTATATGTATGCGGGAATTCCTGTTGGACCTATTGCCAATCCAGGGAAAGACTCTATTCAAGCAGCCTTAAAGCCTGGGGAGACATCAGCACTATTCTTTTATGCTCGGTACGGTGGGGAAGTTCTTTATAGTGATACGTATGAGGAACACAACCGTATTCACCAACAATATCGAAATGAATGGGTAGATGCGCAAGAAGAGAATTAAGACTAAAGGGGGAGGTGTTTACACACGCCCTCTTTTCTATGTTATGAAAAATGAATGGAGTGGAAAAATGATAAATGAATCTGTCGAGCAGTATTTAAAGGAACTAGTTCCTTTACGCTGTAAGTATATAGAAGCAATGGAGCAATATGCCAAAGAACATGAAGTGCCTATTATGGATTTAGTTGGAATGGAAAGTCTCCTTCAATTATTGAAGCTTCATCAGCCAAAAAGAATTTTAGAAATAGGAACAGCTATTGGTTATTCAGCGATACGAATGGCAGAAGCTCTACCTGATGCAAAGATTCTTACAATTGAACGTGACCAAGAGCGTTATAACGAAGCAATTAAAAACATTGGCCATTTGCAAATGACAGAGCGAATTGATGCGCGCTTCGGTGATGCCCTTGAATTAGTTCAAACACTTGAATCGGAACCCCTTTTTGATGTATTATTTATTGATGCTGCTAAAGGACAATACAAACGTTTCTTTGAATTGTATGGTCAGTTTGTTAAAAGTGGTGGCGTGATTTATTCTGATAATGTACTTTTCCGTGGCTTAGTAGCTGAGGAAGGCATTGAAAATAAAAGGCTACGAAAGTTAGCTCAAAAGATAGATGGCTACAATCAATGGTTAATGGAGCTTGAGGGTTTTGATACGAGAATTTTACCAGTTGGTGACGGGTTAGCTATTAGCTTGAAACAATAGAAGGAGGAAAGAGCAGAATGGGGAAAAAGCCAGAACTTTTAGTAACACCTAAAGATTTAGAAGCAGTCCAAACGCTTTTTCAAGCCGGGGCAGATGCGATCGTCATTGGAGAACAAAAATTTGGTCTTCGTTTAGCAGGAGAATTTAAACTTAATGATATAAGACAAGCAACAGAAATGGCACACAAAGAAAATAAAAAAGTGTATGTGTCTATGAATGCCCTTTTTCACAACGATAAAGTCGGTGAATTAGCAGGATATATTGAAATGTTAAAAGAGATCAAAGTTGATGGAATCATTTTCGGTGATCCGGCTGTGTTAATGGTAGCACGTGAAGTAGCGCCCGATATGAAGTTACATTGGAACACAGAGCAAACAGCAACCAATTGGTTCACAGCTAATTACTGGGGAACAAAAGGAGCAAAGAGAGCTGTTTTAGCACGTGAGATCAACATGGATGCGATCGTTGAGATTAAAGAAAATGCAGAAGTTGAGGTTGAAGTTCAAGTTCACGGAATGACAGCGATGTTTCAATCAAAACGAACACTTATTGGGAATTATATGCAGTTCCAAGGTAAAAGCTTAGAAGTGGAAAAGCGTGATAAAGAGCGTAATTTACATCTTTATGATGCTGAAAGAGAAGCTAGATATCCTATCTTCGAGGATGAAAATGGTACTCATATAATGAGTCCTAACGATATTTGTATCATTGATGAGCTTGAGGAAATGATTGACGCCGAAGTTGATAGCTTTAAAATTGATGGTTTATTGAAAACAACTGAGTATATGGAAGTCGTAACGACTCTTTATCGTGAAGCGATTGATTTATGTGTTGAGGATCGCGATGCATACGAAGAGCAAAAAGAAGAATATTTAAACAAAATAGAAGAGATTCAGCCGGTACATCGGAAGTTGGATACAGGATTCTTCTTTAAAGAAACGGTATATTAGGAAGGAGGCTTATAATGACGACAATTGCTGAACGTACAAAAGAGGGAAAACGAATCATTACAAAAAAACCTGAGTTACTAGCACCAGCTGGGAATCTGGAAAAGCTCAAAGTAGCTGTTCATTATGGTGCTGATGCTGTATTTATTGGCGGCCGTGAGTTTGGACTTCGTTCAAATGCTGATAACTTCTCACTTGAAGAAATGAGAGAAGGGGTTGAGTTTGCTAATAAGTATGGAGCAAAAGTATATGTTACAACAAACATCTTTGCTCATAATGAAAATATGGACGGACTTGAAGAGTATTTAAAATCTCTTCAAGATGTAGGTGTAACAGGCATTATTGTAGCTGACCCATTAATTATAGAAACATGTAAGCGGGTTGCGCCAAAAGTAGAGGTTCATTTAAGCACACAACAATCATTAAGCAACTGGCTTGCAGTGAAGTTCTGGAAAGAAGAAGGGTTGCACCGTGTTGTTTTAGCTCGTGAGGTTGGGCTCGAGGAAATGCTTGAAATGAAGAAAAATGTTGATATTGAAATCGAAGCTTTTGTTCATGGAGCAATGTGTATTTCTTATTCTGGCCGATGTGTATTGAGTAATCATATGACAGCTAGAGACTCTAACCGTGGTGGTTGCTGTCAATCATGTCGTTGGGAATATGATTTGTTTGAAACCAATGAAAATGGTGACAAAGCTTTATTTGAAGAAGGCGATCCTCAATATACAATGAGTCCTAAGGATTTAAATCTGATTCAAGCGATTCCTAAGATGATTGAAGCTGGAATCGACAGCCTAAAAGTTGAAGGAAGAATGAAATCAATTCACTATATCGCTACAGTTACAAGTGTATATCGAAAAGTAATTGATGCCTATTGTGAAGATCCTGATAATTTTCAAATCGATAAAGCATGGTTAGATGAACTAGATAAATGTGCAAACCGTGATTTTGCACCTCAGTTCTTTGAAGGAGCACCATCTTTTGAAGATCAAATGTATGGTCAACATCCTAAACGTACGAAATATGATTTTGCTGGCTTGGTACTTGATTATAACGAAGAGACTTCCGTCGTTACGTTACAACAACGTAACTATTTCAAACCTGGAGATGAGATTGAGTTTTTTGGACCAGAGATTTCAAACTTTATCCAGAAAGTCGGGACGCTTTGTGATGAGGACGGTAACGAAATTGATGCAGCACGTCATCCATTGCAAATTATACGATTTAAAGTGGATAAACCTGTCTATCCAAATAACATGATGCGTAAAGAGGTAAGGTAATGTCAAAGAAACCTATTGTTATTGGAGTAGCCGGAGGAACTGGTTCTGGTAAAACAACGGTAGCGAAAGAGATTTTCTATCAATTTAATGAACAATCAATTGTATTGATTGAGCAAGACGCCTATTATAAAGACCAAAGTCATTTAAGCTTAGAGGATCGCTTGAAAACCAATTATGATCATCCATTAGCATTTGACAATAATTTATTGTTAGAGCATTTGCAAAAGTTATCTGCCGGCTATGCGATTGAGAAGCCGGTATATGATTATGCTGCTCATACGCGTTCCGAGGAAGTTATTGACATTCAGCCAAAAGATGTCATTATATTGGAAGGGATTCTAATTTTAGAAGATGAACGTCTTCGAGACATGATGGATATAAAGCTATTTGTTGATGCTGATGCAGATATTCGGATTATTCGTCGCTTAGTAAGAGATATTGAAGATCGTGGGCGATCAATTCAGTCTGTAATAGATCAATATACATCAGTTGTGAGACCGATGCATTTGCAGTTTATTGAGCCAACCAAACGGTATGCCGATGTAATTATTCCAGAAGGCGGGCAGAATCGTGTCGCTATTGATCTAATGGTGACAAAAATTCGCGCAATTATTGAAGAGAAGGCAATTTTGTAATAGCATAAGAAGAAGGTCTAAAAGATTAGACCTTCTTCGCTAGATAAAAAAACTCGGATTTCCGAGTTTTTAGTCTACATAGAATATGAATTTGTAATAATTATTTTATCTTTATAGTAGCAGATGAGGAGTGAGTCAAATGGCAGAAGAAAAAAAGCATTATATGACGATGGATGGTAAGCAAAAGTTAGAAGAGGAATTGGAATATTTAAAAACGGAGCGACGTAAAGAAGTCGTTGAACGTATAAAGATCGCTCGTAGCTTCGGAGACCTTTCAGAGAACTCTGAGTATGATTCAGCCAAAGAAGAGCAAGCATTTGTTGAAGGCCGAATCGCTCAACTTGAAAAGATGATTCGCAATGCAGTAATGATCGAAGACGAGGAAGGCGCTGCTAATGTAGTTTCACTTGGGAAAACGGTTAAATTCATTGAACTTCCTGATGGTGACGAAGAAGAGTATACAATTGTTGGAAGCGCGGAATCTGATCCTGCAGAAGGTAAGATCTCCAATGATTCTCCGATGGCCCAAAGCTTACTTGGACGAGCGGTGAATGAAAAGGTAGTCGTAAATACTCCTGGTGGAGAAATGGAAATCAAAATTATTGATATTCGCTAGGTTCAAATGAAAGCTGCTCCATTGTAGAGCAGCTTCTTTGTATCGTTTAAGAGAAATGTCATGTAGCCGTCAAAATCTAGGTCGATCGTTTCTCGCTTAATGAGAAAAGATCTTGTATAATGACTGAAAGAAAGATTAAAGGGAGTGGGAGTATGCAAGGATTTCGTTATGAGCAACGTAAGAAAAAACGAATAAACAAAATATTAAATGTAGCGATAAGTATTGTAACCATTCTTATTTTATTTTTTGCTTATCAAATCATTTTTGATAATGACTCTAGTGAAGAGGCAATGACTGAAGAGGTAGAGGAAGCTATTGATTCTGATTCTAGTCGTGATACATCAGATGTAAGTCAAGAAGTTCCTATTACAACAGAAGATACAGAAGAAGAGAATATAGAAGAAGAAGGAAGTAATGAGGAGCAGGAAGAAGATGAACTAGCTGATGAAGAACTTGAACCTGTTCCTGATGGTGAGTGGCAGCCAGTAGGCACAGAGCAGACTGAATTCAGCCCAAATTTCTCAAGTGGTAGTACTAATCGTAATGAAATGGAAAAGGCATTACGATATGCGACTGGACTTGATCATAATATGACAGTATGGAGAATTGAAAATGGTGGATCCGAGACAAGAGCAAGAGGTGTTGTAAGTGGTGAGCATAACCACAACCAACCATACGAAGTCTATATTGAATGGATTGATGGTGAGGGTTGGATGCCAGTTGAAAGGAATCAACTATCTTCAAACCCATACAGATAAATTGTGAATGTATTAAAGTAAGTAGTTTAGAGGACGGTGACGTTGTTTGCTGTCCTCTACAAAAAGGAGTAAATCATGTCAAAGAAGATAATTGTTAACGGTACCATTATCACAATGGATCGAAGCAACACGTTAATTAAAAATGGAGCTGTCGCTTTTGAAGACGGAAAAATTACATATATAGGCGAAGAGCTCAATGACCTATCTATTTATGATGAAGTAATAGATGTAAAGGGAGATTATGTAATACCAGGGTTAGTAAATACTCATGGACATGCTTCAATGTCATTGTTAAGGGGTTATGCTGATGATCTGCCATTAAAGCAATGGTTAGAAGAGAAAATGTGGCCGGTTGAAGCGACATATACGAAGGACCATGCAAAATGGGGGACTTATTTATCGATCATTGAAATGCTACGCACAGGAACAACCACATTTGTTGATATGTATGATAACATGGATGAAGTTGCCATGGCAGTTGATCATTCGGGGATGCGAGCAAGACTTTGCCGTGGAATGATTGGTTTTGGTTCTGAAGAATTACGACAAAGTAAATTAGAAGAAGCGTCAAACTTTGTAAAGAATTGGAACAATCAAGCAGATGGTCGAATTACTACAATGATGTCTCCACATTCCCCGTACACATGTGGACCTGATTTCATTAAGAAAATCGTAGATAAGGCTGCTGAGTTGGACTCCCCGATCCACATTCATATGTCAGAAACAAGAGCTGAAGTAGAATTGAACGTAAAAGAGTATGGTGAACGTCCTGTTAAACATTTAGAGAATTTAGGAATGTTTGAACAGCCAACATTGGTTGCTCATGCAGTTCATGTTGAAGATTGGGAAATGGATATACTGGCAAAATATGATGTAAAAGTATCAAATAATATTATTAGTAATTTGAAACTTGCGAGCGGGATTGCACCGGTTCCAGAGATGTTAAGCAAAGGCATAACTGTTTCTTTAGGGACAGATAGTTCAGCATCCAATAATAATTTGGATCTGTTTGAAGAACTTAAGCAGGTTGCATTGCTTTATAAAGGGGTTCATAATGATGCCACTTTAATTCCAGCTGAAAAAGCATTGAGACTGGCTACAAATCATGGGGCTGAGGCAATCTGGTTAGAAAACCAAATTGGTAGCCTTGAAGTTGGAAAACAAGCGGATATAGTTGTAATAAACACTAAGCAAGCCTTTTATCAGCCTGCACATGAACCCGTTTCTCATTTGGTATACTCTGGAAGCGGCAGAGATGTGAAAGATGTGTATGTACAAGGCAAGCAAGTAATCAAAAATGGAGAGTGCCTAACGGTAGACGAAGAGCGGGTAATCTTTGAAGTCAATCGTTTAAGTAAAGAATTTGCCTAATCATTTCTAATGATAGAAAAAACAAGCGCATTGGGAAAACCATTACGCTTGTTTTTTTAAGATAAAGACTCCATATTAGTCAATTTTCCAACTTTCTAAATATACTTCTTGTTGTTCTGTTAATGAATCAATTGCAATTCCAAGTGCTTCTAATTTTAATTTCGCTACTTTCAGATCAAGTTCATAAGGAACTGTTACAATTTCGTTGTTCATTTCTTTGTAGTGCTCATTGATATAGGCAAGAGAAACCGCTTGTAATGAAAATGTCATGTCCATTATTTCAGCTGGGTGGCCATCGCCAGCGCCAAGGTTAACAAGTCTACCTTCTGCTAATAGATAAAGCTTACGTCCGTCTTCTAATACGTACTCTTCGATGTTTTGACGAACTTCACGTTTTGAGATAGCTAATGAGGCTAGGTCATGTTTATTGACTTCAACGTCAAAGTGTCCTGCATTTGCTAGAATGGCACCATCCTTCATATTTTCCATATGTTCTCGACTGATCACGTACTGATTTCCTGTTACAGCAATAAAATAATCTCCTCTTTTAGCAGCTTCAGTTAGAGACATTACCTCAAAGCCGTCCATATACGCTTCGATTGCTTTAATGCTATCAACTTCAGTTACGATTACCTTTGCACCTAAGCCTTTTGCACGAAGAGCCACGCCTCTGCCGCACCAACCATAACCTACAACGACAACTGTCTTACCAGCCACAACTAAGTTCGTCGTACGATTAATGCTATCCCAAACAGATTGACCTGTACCATAACGATTATCAAATAAATGTTTACAATAGCCGTCATTAACTGCAATCATTGGAAATGGAAGATCTCCTGTTTTTTGTAGTGCCTTATCTCGAATGACTCCAGTAGTTGTTTCCTCGCAACCACCACGAATATTTTTAATCAAGTCAGGACGTTCAGCATGAAGGAGTGTAACGAAATCACCGCCGTCATCTATGATAAGATCTGGTTCAACCTCGAGTGTCATTAGTAAATGCTGCTTAAATTCCTCTGGGTCTGGTTTATGTTTAGCAAAAACGGTAATGCCGTCTTCCACTAGGGCAGCACAAACGTCATCCTGGGTTGAAAGAGGATTACTTCCCGCGATATACACATCCGCACCAGCTGCTTTTATCACTTTTGCCAAGTAGGCTGTTTTTGCTTCTAAATGAAGACAAATGGCGACCTTTAAACCTTTAAATGGTTGAGTTTTTTCAAATTCTTCTCGAATTCGATTTAATACAGGCATATGTTCCTTTACCCAGTCAATTTTCAAATGACCACTTTTAGCAAGACTCATGTCGCGTACAATGCTTTTCATAGTATGAAATTCCTCCAATATATGTAGTTAAGCTCTTTACATATGATAACGTATAATTTATAGAGATGGAAGGACAGTTGTCTTCTTCCATTATGGCTAGGTTCTTCCTTAATTAGTGTACTTTACATCAGCTTTCATTCTAGTAAAGATGATAGAATAAAAGGAGATTAGGAGGAAGATAAATGGAAGATAAAATAAAACAACTTGAAGCAAAAGTTAGTGACTATAAGCAATATGGGTTTATTTTATTGTCATTAAGTATCTTCCTGTTTATAGGGCTAGTTATCCCAACAGAAAGTTCAGTTATGACAATGCCAGGTCTATTTATTGGTGGTATATTTGTTACATTAGTGGCTGCCGTTCTATGTCATCGATTAGCAATGAAGGCACAAAAAGAACTCTATGAAGAAAAGCAGTAATAGATAATGAAATAAAAGGGTAAAGGATCAGGCACCAGCCTATCTTTTACCCTTTCACTGCTTCAAGAAAATGAGTTAAAATTTTAGCTGTTAAACCCCAAATGACATAATCCTCAAAGTAATAAAACGATTCATATAAGTCGAAATGACGTGCTGAATAAGATTCGTTGTTGGCGATCTTTTTAAAAGGAAAATCATCTCCAGGCTGCATATTCATACGCATTAAATGTTTTTGGGGTTGGTAGTTTTCAAAGAAAGATAATGGAACAGTGAAGATGTGATCAACTTCATTTTTGTTTATTGCTAAGTTGTCCAGATCTTTGATTTTTCCTAAAAATGGATAAATGATACCTCTGAATGGTGTAACCAATACATCGAGAGGAGCGATTATTTCAATCTCATCTTTGACACCGATCTCTTCGGTTAGTTCACGAATAGCAGCTGCTTCAGCTGATTTATCATCAGGATCAATTTTACCGCCAGGAAAACAAATTTCTCCAGGTTGTTTATTTAGCTTTTTTGAACGTACTTCAAAAAGGATTGATAGTTCATTACGTTCGTTAAATACAAGGGGAACAATAACAGCTGACTGCATTGCCTCCGATGCACCTAAAATGCCTGGTTCTCTCTTTTGAAATTGCCTTTCGATTTGTTTTAAGTTTCTCATAATCATACTCCCCTTCATTATGATTAAGACAATAGGTTTAGTTTCTAATAAAAGACTAGCAGTAAGTGATCTTTTAAGTGTAAATAAGCAAATACAGTATATCATATATTAAAAAGGCAGTTTAGAAATGGAATCCTTATATTCCTTGTAAGATGATTTAACAAAGTTACTGTTAATTTTAACAGAGTACGGTACATTAATAACAGGAAAGGTCATTGACCTAGCTTCCAAAATGTTCTCTCTACTCTCCCCCCATTGCGAGTGGTTCATTTAATGAACTGCTCATTTTTTTTATTTATTTCCATGGAAATGACAAAATGTGACAAAGGAGTTAGATTACTTGTATTATCTAAAACGGTACTTGCAAATTTCTACAAAATCCTTAACAATTATATAAAGTAAGAAGGAAGAAGGTTAAGGGTAAGATGGAAGTTAATTTGAATGAGATGCTTACACTATTAGAAAAATTGGTAAACATGGACAGCGGTTCAAATGATAAAGAAGGAGTCGATCGAGTGGGAAGAGAACTGCTTCCCTATTTTGAACAACTCGGTTTTCAAGTGAAAAGAATCAGTCAAAAAGAAGTTGGAGATCATTTCGTTATTAAACACCTTAAGAACCCCCACCCACCAATTTTAGTTGTTGCTCACATGGATACTGTGTTTGAAAAAGGAACAACAAAAGAACGACCTTTTACAATCAACAATGGAAAAGCCTATGGTCCTGGTGTCATTGATATGAAGGCAAGTCTTGTAGCAGTCATTTATGCTCTTCGTTATTTGAAAAATAAAGGTTCTAGTGCCTATCAACAAGTAGAAATAATTTTAAATAGTGATGAAGAGATCGGTTCTGTGACCTCGCGAGAATTAATCGAGAAAGAAGCGCTAGGAAAGTCGTTTGCTTTAGTTATGGAACCGGCAAGACGTGACGGTTCAGTTGTGACTGAGAGAAGAGGAAGTGGACGATTTACTATTGAAGTTCATGGGAAAGCAGCCCACTCAGGTATAGAACCTGAAAAGGGAAGAAGTGCCATTGAAGAGTTGGCTCATAAGATAGTAAAGTTACATGAATTAAACGATCATGAGCATGGGATTTCTGTGAATGTAGGCATGATAGAAGGTGGAGATGCAGTGAATACAGTTTCTGCTACGGCAACGGGACATGTAGATGTGCGTGTTGCAACACTAGAACAAGCAGAACAAGTCGAGCACAAAATTGAGGAGGTTTGTTCTTCCTCCGATGTAAAAGGAACGGAAATTGAACTCACTGGTGATATGAGGAGACCTCCTATGTTAAAAGATGAAAAGATTGAATCACTCTTTCACATAATTAAAGAGGTCGGTGCAGAGTTAGGTATAGAAATTAAAGATACGAAAACGGGTGGGGGATCAGATGCATCGTTTACTTCGGCGATGGGAATCCCGACTGTTGATGGGCTTGGACCAATTGGAGGGAATGCGCATAGCGATCGAGAGTATTTAGAAATTTCCTCATTAACAGAGCGGACATTGCTTTTAGCTAAAGTTATTGAACGGTTAGCACTTGAAAAGGAAGTTTATGTTCAGAGTGAATAGCAAGAAAAGATTACAACATAGGCAGGATAACAATGCTGAACAGTTATCCTGCCTATTTCTATAAATTATACTATAGCCAAGAAGTAATAAATGAAACAACTATCAATCAATTTTTACTTTTTGACCATTATCAAATTTTATTTCTAATTCAAACTCATCAATATCATTTACATTTACCTCAAAGATTGAGAGGGTTTGCGTTTTTAATTCTGCCCCATTGACATTTGGGGTTAATTTTAATTCTTTCAATAATGGTTCAATCATGACTAGTGCATCTTGTCCATATTTTGTAGCGGAACCTGGTACTTTATATTTTGCTTCAATTTTATTGTTTTCAACCTCATATTCAATATCAATCTTAGTATGATCCTTCAATTCAATTTCTAATTCAAAATCAATGACATTTGGTGCTGCATCAACTTTAGTAACCCCGATAGTACCTAACACTACTAAACAGCTAACAAAAGCGGTAAGGATAAAACGCATTTTCATTTTTTATTCCTCCAATTTAATGTTGATATGGTTACTATATCCAAAAGCAGTTAAAGCATTCAAAATGTTGGTATTTTAGATAGTAATAAAACCAAGAATCAATAGTAAGGCAGTTTCGAGAATACACCAAAGGAAAAGTGATGGAGTAAGAGGAACGAATGAAACAGTTACCACTGAAAAAAGAACTTTAGCGACATTGTGATCGTTGTGTAGACGATCACACCAGTAGCGAAAGTCGGAAAGTGTGCTTCATCATCTGGAGGTAGTTCATATTTTAAGACATTTAAAATCATAGCTCCTGAAATGAAAGCAAAAATAATGGATTCTGTTAGAGGAGTTAAGTTAACGGCTACTCCCATTATCCAGCCTGCTACGATTCCCAGTGCAAGAACATAGCGACCTACTTGATTATAAATATCTGAGTATTCTCTCCATAGGTCATGAGCGACTGCGATAAAATGCAGCCCGACTGCTAACCCGTAAAATACGGCCTGTACACCGAAAACATTATGTGAGATGACCGTGTATGCAACCAACATATTGTATAGACCAAAAAAGGCAATCTGTAACCAAAATAATGTTCGGGCCTTATGAGTTTTATCATTAAGTTGAGCTTTTCGGACAACTTTCTGAACGCCATAAAACATTAAAACCCCAAGCAAACCAATAAAGTATAATTCAGATTCCATTGTGAAATAGTCACCATATTTTTTCACTAAAATTTGTTCCTTATGTAAGGTAGGAAGAACATAGACAAAAACATAAGAAACTGCTAGCCCTCCAGAAAAGGAAAACCATTTTAAGCGATGAATTCGATTTGAAGGAATCAATTCATTTGCGAATAAATGAATGAATATAAAGACTCCCCCATGATAAAAACATCAATAGACATATGTGTGGCTCCTTCAACATTAATTACGCTTAGATTATCCAACTTGTAAAAGAAGCACTCATTAGATCATTTCCGTTGTGAAGAATGATTGTCGGCAAATAATTAAGAAAGAATCACTTTATTTTAGTCGTACAGACACGACCAAGCCCAAGTTGACATAAGGATGAAGTAACGACATTTGGGGGTGATTTCGTGTCAGCTTTAATTGCAGCTATTTCTTATTTATTTAAAGAAGTAATTGTTTTTGTATCCTACGTTAAGAATAACGCCTTCCCACAGCCACTCAAAAAAGATGAAGAAAGAAAATACTTAAAACTGATGCAAGAAGGCGATGAAAAAGCACGTGACCTTCTAATTGAACATAACCTAAGGCTAGTTGCTCATATCGTAAAGAAGTTTGAAAATACGAGGGAAGATACAGAAGATCTTATCTCAATAGGTACAATTGGCTTAATTAAGGCGATTGAGAGTTATTCTGATGGAAAAGGGACAAAGCTAGCAACCTATGCAGCTCGGTGCATTGAAAATGAAATTCTCATGCACCTTAGAGCATTAAAAAAGGTTAAGAAGGATGTTTCCTTACATGACCCAATTGGAACGGATAAAGAAGGAAATGAGATTACTTTAATTGATGTGCTGCAAGAAGAAGGCGAAGATATTGTAGATGTAATACAAACGAATATGGAGAAAACACAGATATACAAATTTATTCATGTGTTGGATGATAGGGAAAAAGAAGTGATTGTAGGACGATTCGGGTTAAATTTAGAAGAAGAGCGAACCCAGCGGGAGATTGCAAAAGAGCTTGGAATATCGAGAAGTTATGTTTCAAGAATTGAGAAAAGGGCGTTAATGAAGCTATTTCATGAATTTTATAAGCAGAGTCAAGGGAAAGGTTAGTAAGATTCGGGCATCTTTTGAATGTTAAACAGGGGATGCCTGTATATCCTGAGATAATAAAAAGTAAAATAAGGTTGCTAAAATAAACATTCCAACATAACTTACTAATTGAAATGTAAATGATTTAAAAAGGGAGAAGAAGAGCTTCAGTATGACTAGCTACTTCTTCTCTTAGTTTATAAGTAATGAAGCAGAGAGGTAGCAATGGAAAAATAAACAAATAAACCAATAAAGTCATTGATCGTTGTGATAAAAGGTCCAGATGCGACAGCTGGATCGATCTTGAACTTATTAATTACTAAAGGGATGATTGTACCAGATAAGGTTGAGAAAAGGATTGTTACAAAAAGTGATACACCAATGGTAAAACCGAGGATTGGACTACCGTTTGGAATAAGCATTCCAATACCTGAAACGAATACTCCACATACAAATCCCATCATTAATCCAGTGGCCGTCTCTCTTTTTATTAATTCTAAAACGGTCTTTTGATCGAATTTATCTAACGCTAATCCCCTAACAACAACGGCAAGTGATTGAGTACCAGTATTCCCTGCCATGTCTGCTATAAGTGGTATAAAAACAGCTAAAATAGCTACTTCAGCTAATGTTGCTTCAAAGGTACCAATCAGTCCTGCTGTAATCATACCGATAAATAACAATAGTATTAACCAAGGTAACCTTTTTTTAGTCGCAACAAAAGAACTAACGTCAAGGTCTAGAGCTCCTTTAACAGCTGCAAATTCACCAATATCCTCAGTTGTTTCTTCTTCCATTACGTCCATTACATCATCGACTGTGACAATGCCAATGATTTTTTCTTCTGATGAAATGACAGGTACAGCTAAAAGGTTATAATTCTTGATTATTGTAAATACCTGTTCTTGATCAGTTGTTGGAAAAACAGAAACGACTTGTTCTTTCATTACTTGATCAACGGTTATTTCTGGTGAAGTTATTATCAATTCTCGTAAGGAAACGACGCCAATTAGTTTGTCTACATCATTGACAATATAAATATAATAAATGGTTTCGGCATCTATCCCTTCTAAACGTAATAGATTCATTATTTCTGATATCGTGTCGTTAGGTGCAACTTTAATAAATTCCGTTGTCATAAGGGAACCAGCAGAATCGTCCTTATACGTGCGGAGAAGCTTAATGTTATCGGCTTCGCTCTTTTCCATCTTCTTTAACAAATAAGTTGTTATGTGATTAGGAATCTCATTAAAGAAATCGGTGATCTCATCAGCTGGTAATTCACCTAACATTTCGAGCGCAAAGTCATCTTTGAGTTCTGTGAAAACTTGTTTTTGTTCATGTAATCTAAGCCCTATAAATAGATTGGCAAATTCGTTAGCGGTTAAATAGTGATAAACCCTCTTTCGTTTGTCTTCGCTCATTTGTTTGAAAATCTCAACTTGATCGGTAGGGTGTAAGTCTAAAAATTCCTCTCGAAATAGATTCTTTTGTTTGTTTTTTAAATACAAAAATAAATAATATGTGTATTCTTCTCGATTTTTCATGCTTATTTTTTTCATGAGCGGTACCTCCTTTCTAAATTAGGAAGGATTAATGTTCAATTTCAACTGAGATGACATTATCAATTTTTTTTAACAGATAATAAATCTCTGTCGTATATTGCTTTTCAGGTGCAGATAGCTTTAAGTCTATTTGTTGGTTGCCATTATCTAGATCTTTCAATTTTAAATTCCGAATGATAATATCGCTCTTTTCATGATGATTAAGACCTTGCCCTTTGCGCTCAATAGCTTTTACCAACTCGGTTATTTTAAAATTAGGCTCCATCACAACTTTTACAAGAACATCACGTTTGCTTAAGGCTGCGGGCCCTACTTTTTTGATAACCAATGGTATAAAGTTAATCGCTAAAATAAATAAAATGACCGCAACTGAAGGCAATAAATAAAACCCAGCACCAACAGCAATCCCAAGTCCAGATGCTGCCCAGATCACAGCTGCACTTGTTAATCCAGAAATAACATCATTATTTCTACGTAAGATTACTCCTGCTCCTAGAAAACCAACACCACTTACAATTTGTGCAGTTAGACGCATTGGGTCCATTGCGTGATAAGTTGGAGTTGCGAACTTATGAAATGATTCTATTGAAACGATCGTAATCATACAACTGGCAACGCAAATGATCATACTTGTTTTTAAGCCAAGTGGCTTGTGTTTAAGTTGGCGATCAATGCCAATTAACATCCCAAAAAATAACGCAAGGGATAACTTTAGCACTAATTCAAATTCATTCATCATTATGTTCACCTTCTTTGCTTTTGACATGTTTATATTGCCCATAAAAGCGAAAGACACCCAAAAGCAAAAGAATTAAGGGTGTCTTTCTAACGATACTTTATACATTTTCAATGCCCTATAGTACTAGCACTGTATGTCAGAGGAAACATCCCGTTAAAACCACCACAACCTATTCAATCAAGAGCTCACAAAATGAGTCTATATTTAATTACAAGTAGTCAAGTAACGCTGTTGCGATAGAGAAGTAGATCAGTAAACCAAGAATGTCATTAACGGTTGTTATGAATGGGCCTGATGCAATAGCAGGATCTAACTTTAACTTATTAATAACAAGTGGTACAGTTGCACCAATAACTGTTGCGATACTAAGTGTACAAAAGATAGAGAAACCAACAATTAAAGCTAACATCCAATGACCGTGAATGATTGTTACGGTAATCCCTAACACAACCATACAAATTAACCCTAACATTAATCCCGTTCCAAACTCGCGTCGTATCATCTTTCCTACGCTACCTTTTTTAATCGTACCAAGTGCCAAACCACGGACAGCTACAGCTAAAGACTGTGTACCTGTGTTTCCTGCTGAGTCCATAATTAGAGGAATAAAGGCTGCAAGCAAGACAATTGCTTCTAAAGTATCTTCGAATTGGCCAATTACTTCAGCTGTGATAAGTCCAAAGAACATTAGCATAATAATCCATGGTGAACGTTTTTTTGCAGCTGTAAATGCACTAACATTAACATCAGTTGCCCCTTTTGCAGCGGAGATCTCACCTAAATCTTCTGTTGCTTCCTCTTCGAGAATATCAATGACATCATCAAACGTAACAATTCCAACTAAATGATTTTGTTTCGATACAACTGGAGCAGCCAAGAAGTCATATTTTTTAATTAGTTTTGCTACATCTTCTTGGTCCATATCATCTTGTACAGATACGACTCGAGTGCTCATGATGTTTTCAATGACTTCAGTTGGTTGAGCTGTAATGAGATCTCTTAGTGAGATAACACCAACTAATTTCTCTAATTCGTCGACTACATACAAATAGTAAATGGTTTCTGCATCAGGTGCCTCATTTCTTAATTTTTCAATAACATTTGAAACGATATCAGTTGAAGAGATACTTACATATTCCTTTGTCATGACAGCTCCGGCTGTTTCTGGAGCGTATGACATTAATTCTTTGACGTCTTGTGCTTCTTCTTGATTCATCTTTAGTAAAATGTCTTCCGCTTTTCCGCCTTTCAATACAGCTAAAAAGTCAGCAACATCGTCTGCAAACATATTGTTGAACATCTCTGAAGAATAGTTCTCGTCTAGCTCATAATAAATGTTCTTTTGCTCATCAATTTCCAAGCCTTCAAAAATATGTGAGAAATCTTCTGGAGATAAATAATCATATATTCTTTTACGAGATTCTTCGTCGATCTTTACAAAAATATCGATTTGATCGGTTGGGTGAAGTTCTAAAAATGTCTCACGAAATTGCTTTCGATCTTCAGCTTGAAGTGTATCTAAAATCAATTGCTCATATTGTTCACGGTTTTGTTCATTTAATTTAACCATTATGAATCCTCCTCAAATTGAGAGTCCACATAAGTTGAAGTTAGTGGAATGGACTCCCATCATTCGTATTGTTTTTCTAAGTGATTGACTTATACATTTCGACTCAGGTTCAGGACCACTATCCTTTTCCATTCCACATCACCTCCTTAAAAACTAAATAGAAAAAACACCTTACATGAATGGAAGGTGTTAAAAGTGCGTATAAGGGCACGCTTAATTAGCGATGCTTTCAATCCGCAACATTCCTCCATTCGTAGAGCTTTAGCACTGTGCGGCATAGGATTAAATCCAGCTACATTAAAAACCACCTTATGTCGATGGTTCCTGTTGACCCATTGGCGTCTTTGGACGTTTTTGGGCAGCAGCGTATCTCCAGCACAGGAGCCTCACCTAACGAGGACCTATTAAGTTAGTTCAATTAGCTTGATTAAAAGTTGTACTTGATAAAATATATGTCGCTAATACAAATTTGTGAATCTGATAGCTTAAGGTAAGAAAGGGCTAACCTACATTGATAGAAAACTATTAAAGATGGCATGAAAAAAGACACCTTCATGAATGAAGGTGTCTTTAATAAGCTAAATTAGGCAGTATCGTACTATAAAAGTACAGACACAGCAAAAAAGCGTCCAGTTTCCTCCATTCGTAGAGCTTTAGCACTGTGCGGCATAGGAACAAATCCAGCTACATTAAAAACCACCTTATGTCGATGGTTCCTGTTGACCCATTGGCGTCTTTGGACATTTTTGGGCAGCAGCGTATCTCCAGCACAGGAGCCTCACCTAACGAGGTATTCAATTAACAACAATTACGAGGTTACAGGATAGGGTGTAATTTGTCAACAGTTATTTCTCCTAAGTACAAAAAAAATTTTTGGATGTCTACGCTGTTGTTCTTAGAGGAAAGGTCATTTACACTATGATGTAAATCAACTTATTTTGGACTTTTAAAAAAAGGGAGTAATGAGCGTGACAGAACACTGGAAAACTCTTATTGCTATTGGGGTTGGTTCAGCCATTGGGACCATTGGTCGTTATTCATTGAACCTTCTTACGTTAGAGACCGGTTATCCATTTGGAACCATTATCGAAAATCTTTTTGGAAGCCTTCTTTTAGGATTTTTAACAGCGTGGTTTCTCGTCTATGTCCCAAAGGAGTGGTTAAAAGCAGGCTTAGGTGTAGGTCTTTGTGGAGGTTTTACAACAATGTCGACACTTGCAGCGGACGCAACATTTTTATTTCAAACCTATAAACCATTTGAAGCGGTTATGTACGTAATAGGATCGGTGTTAGGCGGAATATTGCTTGCTTTAGTTGGATACTTTGCTGGAAGCTTTTTAGCTAAGAAAATAAAAGAGAGAAATAAAGAGGTGAATTCAGCATGAATCTAATCTTACTTGCACTTGGTGGCTCGATTGGCGCAATATCGCGCTACTTACTTGGATTAGCCATTATGAAGCGATTTCCGTCTCCTCCTTTTCCGATCGCGATGTTAATTGTTAATTTACTAGGGGCGGGCGGCCTAGGAGGCTTTTTTGGAATTTATTATAAGTCGATTCCTTTAGCAGCTTATGAGGATCCACTCTATCTAACTATAGGAATTGGCTTTTTTGGCGCATTTACAACTTTTTCAACCTTTAGTGTGGAAGCAGTACAACTCTATAACAAAAAGAAATGGGCTAAACTAGGTACATATGTATTCGTTAGTATAGTTGGATCGATTATTTGTTTCTTAATTGGTTTCAAGTTGGGAAAATTGATTGTCTAACTCAGATAAATCTATGATTAACCAAAACAAAGCGAAAGTCCCTCATATAGTTGGAGGAGGACTTTCGCTTTCATTTTACGCTTTTTCTCTTGCTTTCACTAAAACATAGGCTGTAATCCAAGAGGTAATAGGGATGATAAGAGCTACTCCTATTCCAGCGCAAAGAATTGTAATCATCTCAGCACTAAAAATCTTGGAATTGACGATTTGACCAGCTGTGTAAGATAAATCTTTATACCAAATGAGTAAGGCCATATATCCACCAAAAAAAGCAAAAAATAACGTATTCGTACTTGTTCCTAAAATATCTCTGCCTATACTTAATCCTGATAAGAACAACGCTTTCCTAGTAATGTCAGGGTTGTGATTAGATATTTCACGCATAGGGGAAGAAATGGATATTGCTACATCAATAATGGCACCAATTGTACTCATAATAATCATAGCAGCACCAATTTTAACAAAGTCAACTCCGACATAGAGTGAAAAGATGCTAAGCTCCTCAATTTCTTCTTCACCAAAACCTTGTATCATAGCATGGTCTGTAATCATGACAATCAAGATAAGGAGAATAACTGTAGTTATAATCGTTGCAACAAAAGCTGTAGCCGTCTTAATGTTAACATTATTAATATAAAATAAGTTAATGCAACTAATGACTGTACATGCAAACAATGTCAGAGCAATTGGACTTGAACCAGGGTTAGACATAAAAAGAACGGTTAGAAACAATACACCAAAATTAAAAAATAATGCAATGAAAGAACGTGCTCCTTTTTTTCCACCGACCCAAACCATTAACAAAAATAAAATAATGGCTAGTACTAATAAAGTATTCATCGTTTTGCCCTCTTCCGATTAATAAAGAAAATAGTAATGTATAGGCCGATTGGAATGGCTAATACAATTCCAATCCCGCCAGCTAGAGCTCGAGCCAATTCCAATGAAAGATTAATTGAGAAAGTATAGCCAAGCGGAGAGGCATTATTTAGATAAAGGATAAGCATAGGGATAGAACCACTTATATAGGCAAAAAACAAAATATTTGTCATCGTACCCATGATGTCTTTGCCGATTTCCATCCCTGATTTTTTCAGAGCTTTATTCGAAATAGTATTGTTTTTTTCATAGAGTCCGAAGAGAGAGGAAGACATTGTAATTGCTACATCCATGACAGCACCTAACGATCCAACGAGCACACCTGCCATAAACACCATTTCATGAGGTCGAGTGAGAAATTGCATTTCTTCATATCGTAGTCCTCTTCCGGAAGTAAACGATATAACAATATAGGTGATTAGAAGTATGCTAAATGTTCCTAGTAGTGTAGCAACAATGGCTGCATAAGATTTTTCATTAAAACCATTTACAAGTAATAAGGAGATAATGGTAAATAATATGACAGCAATTCCGCAAATGAGAACTAAACTAATGTTCGATGTCCTAACATATAGATCTAATGCCAGAGATAATAATAAAGCAATAATGATGAGACTTATGATCGAATAAAGTCCTTGCTTTTTTCCAACGAGTAATAAAGTAAATATAAAAATCCATGTTATCAGTAAAAGGTACTTATCCCTTTTTACGTCCTCAATGGTTCCATTTAAAATGTCGCTGTCTAAAGTGTTAGGATCAATCCAGACAAACAATTCATTCCCGATTTGATATTGCTGGTCATAAGCACCAGAAGAAGAATATTGATTTGTTAACTTAAGACGTTCTCCTTTGTGTTCTCCATTCTTTACTTCTGCGGTTATTTCTTGAATAAATAATTGATCTTCATTAGAATACAAATCTATTAATTCAGTAGTTTCCACTAAACTTGTCTCGAACACTTGTGCTATCGTACGATCATAAAAAGAATGATTATGGTGAACAAAGAAAAGAGAGGAAGCAAAAAGTAAAAACAAGATGGTGTATCCGATCATTTGTTTATAAGTTATTTTTTTTAAGTAGTTTAATAATAAAATCAAAATAAATCCTCCAACAGTTGTTGACGTTCTGTAGGCTATTAATTTTTTAACAAAAGGCATTTTACCATTAATTCTATGAAAAGTGTATGGTTCTATTATAAACAGATAATTTCACATACTAAATTATGTAATGGAATTTCGTGCAGTGTAATAAAAAGAGGTGACTAAATGAAAAATCACATTTAGCCACCATATTTGAATATGAGGGATTAGTATTTATTTAGACTTTGCAGGCAAAGAGATCAGAAAAGTCGTTTCTTCTTCGTTTGAATCACAAGTCATAATTCCTTGGTGTTTTTCAATAATATTTTTACATACATATAATCCAATACCAGTTCCAAGGTCTTTCGTTGTAAAGAAGGGTTCGAAAATGGTTTCGCGAACTTCTAAAGGGATAGTAGGTCCGTTATTTGATATTTTAATAATGACCTCTTCGTGTGTATTTTGTTCAACGGAAATATTAATGATTCGGGGCTTCACTTTTTGTCTTAGGGCTTCTATGGAGTTCATCAATAAATTAACAAAGACTTGTTTGATTTCATCTTTATTGGCTTCGATTTCAATGTCCTCACTAATAGATAAGTTCGTTTGAACATCAACATCAACAAAACTAGGGTAAAGGAAGTTTAAGATGTCTTCAAGTAGCTCTCTTAACTTCATCTTTTTATTGCTGTCACCTAGAATATCCATTTTAGAGGTGTGTAGAAATTGTGTAATCCTAAATTTAAGCTGATCTAATTCGAGTTCCATAATATCTAAGTATTTTAAGTTTGGATATTCATTTCGTAATAATTTGTTAAAGCCAATAATAGAAGTTAACGGGTTGCGAAATTCATGAACGAAACTTGAAGACATTTGCCCAAGGATAGCTAATTTATCTTTATGAACTTGGTTAATATGGAACTTCTTTTGTTGCAATTCTTCATTTTTTATATCTGTATACATAGTGACGGCTTGATAACAAAAGTCATCAAATAAATTATTTATTTTAGTGATGGTTAGACTTAAATTTTCTAGGTCAATTCCTGATTTAAGAATAAATTTAATGATAATACTTCTTCCGACATTTACGTTGTAGACAAAACTTCCAATGTTAATGTTTGCTTCTACTCGCTCATTCGCAACCTTACCGGCTAACGTAATCATATGTTCTTTAACGTCTTTACCTGTAATTGTTTGTTTAACAAGTTCAAACATTTTAAAGCCATTTTGGCTGACATTGTCTTTAAAAGGGTCTTCGGGATCTAATAAAATTTGACTGGTCCACTCTTCAATGAAGCGAGATTCCTGTTGTTCAAGGTAATCATATAATTCGCTGTTTGATTGAATGGAAGGTTGCATGTCATCACTACTTTCTACCTTAAATAATTATATTATATAGTTATTTGACAAAATGAACTCTAATCCCTTTATTTCTGACAAGGAAGAATTTGAAAATTCTCTAATAATGACTAAAGGTAAAGAAAGAGGGCGTCTCAAAAGGTCTGGTTTAACCTTTTGAGACGCCCAAACTTTTGAAACATTTTCGTTACCCGTTGATGATGCTTCCGCCATTAACATGTAAGACTTGCCCTGTCACATAGGAAGAGTCATCAGAAGCTAAATAAACATAACTCGGAGCTAATTCACAAGGTTGACCTGGTCTCCCCATAGGGCTTGTTGTTCCGAAAGAGGCAACTTGATCGGCAGGAAAGGAAGATGGAATTAATGGAGTCCAGATCGGGCCAGGTGCCACAGCATTGACTCTTATGCCTTTTGAAACAATGCTTTGAGATAGCGATCTCGTCAGGGCAATCATGGCACCTTTTGTTGAAGAATAGTCCATTAGTACAGGGTTCCCTTTATAGGCAACAATGGAAGCCGTGTTGATTATCGTACTGCCCTTTTTAAGATGAGACATGGCAGCTTTTATTAAATAAAAACATGAAAATATATTTGTTTTGAAAGTACGTTCAAGTTGAGATGCGCTTATATCCTCAATGTTTTCTTGATAATATTGCACAGCTGCATTGTTGATCAGGCAATCCAATTTCCCGAACGTATCGATCGTTTGTTTGACGGCTTGTTGACAAAATGACTCGTCTCCAATATCGCCTGCAATCAGTAAACATTCACCTCCATACTTTTCAACTTCCTCTTTGGTTTGATTAGCATCTTCATGTTCGTTAAGATAGATAATTGCAAGCTTTGCTCCTTCTTTTGCAAAAGCAATGGCGACGGCTCTACCAATTCCACTATCTCCGCCGGTAATAAGAGCGATTTTTCCTTTTAGTTTATTACTCCCTTTATAATTTGCGTCATCGTAAATAGGGAGCGGCTCCATTTGACTTTCAATACCTGGTTGTTGATTTTGTGTTTGTGCGGGCTGCCCATTCGATTGAATAGATTCTGCTCTTTTATAATCCAAGTTGATCACTCCTTGTTTGTTCTCTGTAATAGGATTTCAAAAAGAAGTGGAATTAATCATTTTTACTAAAAGAGAAGGCTGCTTCAAAAGGAATATATACTTTTGAAGCAGCCTCATAAGGTGAAAAAAGGATGCTGATGTTTTTTATTTGGTAGGTTTTATTTAAGCTTCCTTTTATGAATTAAGCAACATGGTCTACATTTTCATTTTCAATAAATCTTTGTTTGCTCTTTTTGATTTTAACTACGTACCAAAGTGCAACAATGGTCGTAATGATAGCCCCGATTAGTAAAGAAAGGTTATAGGATAACGCTAATCCTTCTGGAGCGTAAAGAAAATAAGTAGAAACAACTGCTGTCATAAAGAGAGCTGGAATTCCACAAATCCAATGGAACCTGCGCGCTTGTAGCAGATAAATAGCACCTGTCCAAAGCATAACAGTGGCTACTAATTGATTAGTTCCACCAACATATCTCCAGAGGAAAGTGTAATCGATTGTTGCTAGGTAAAAGGCAGGAATCGTAACAGGGATAGTTGTTAGGAATATCCCTTTTAGTCCCCTTACCTTAAAGTATTTGTTAAATAGTTCTGTAACCATCATTCGAGAAGAACGTAATGCTGTGTCACCAGTCGTGATCGGAAGAATAATTACACCAAGGATCGCTAGGATTCCTCCTAAAGTACCAAGTAAGGATACGGAAATTTCATTGACAACTCCTCCTGGTCCTCCTGTTGCTAATGCTTCTTGAAGACCACCTGTACCACCAAAGAATGTCATACCAGCAGCCGCCCAAATTAATGCAATAATTCCCTCTGCAATCATCGCGCCATAGAATACTTTTCGACCATCAGATTCCTTTTTTATCGTACGAGCAAGAATTGGGCTTTGTGTGCTATGAAAACCAGAAATCGCTCCGCAAGATATGGTTACCATTAACAATGGCCAAATAGGCAAATCACCAGGGTGTAAATTTTCGAGCGTTAGGTTAGGGATAGATTGGTCTGTAGCAACTAATGCAATAGCAATCGATACAGCCATGAAAATCAAAATAGCTCCAAAAATTGGATAGATTCTACCGATGATACGATTAATCGGTAAAACAGCTGCAATTAAAAAGTAAATGAAAATACCAATGAGGGCAACTGTATAGGACAAAGGCGTAAGACTTGAAATTAATTGGGCAGGTCCTGCAGTAAAGGCAGCTGCTACAAGAACCATGAGAATGATTGTCACTACATTAATAAACATTTTCATTGCTTGTCCTAAATATCGTCCTACTAGGCTCGGAAACTGTGCGCCGTTGTGACGCAATGACATCATACCTGAAAAATAATCATGAACAGCACCAGCAAAGATACACCCAAGAACAATCCAAATAAATGCGACAGGACCATAAAGTGCTCCAGCAACAGCACCAAAGATTGGGCCTAATCCTGCGATGTTTAATAATTGAATTAAACTTGCCTTCCACCAAGGCATCGGCGAATAGTCAATGCCGTCCTGATTTGTATAAGCGGGTGTTGTAGTTTGATCGTTAATAACAAATATACGTTCGACCACTTTAGAATAAATGAGATATCCTACAATGAGTAAACCAATTGAAAGAAAAAATGTTAACATAATAAAGCCTCCAACTATTCAGAAAAATCTAATCATGAATAGTATTGTAACAATATCTTACAAATGAATCAATTTATTTTTCTGAAAAAACAACCAATTCTATTAATTTAACCGCTTCCAATTTATAGATCTCATAATAATAATGAAAATACCTATGTGTGAAAAACATTCTCCGATTGTCTCGCTAAAACTTTATTCTAATACAACTATTTACATTCAAATCTATGGAAAAAAGAATTTAGAAGTCAAAATGGTAGGGGAAGTCAGAAATTATCTAGATAAAGTAAAAAAGACACCTCGATCTCTAGAGTGAAGAAGGTGTCTTGTGCAGATTGCCTCGTTTAATCTTTAGAACGAGGTTCTGTAGGATCGCAATCAGGTGTTTCTTGATGAGAAGATTGGGCGAGTTTCAGCAAATAATAACACTCTTCTCGAGCCATATGATCGGCCATTAATGCATCTAGAGTACCAAGTAAGCGATTGTTCATTTCCATTTCTTCAAGTTCATCTAAGAATGTCTTAAATAAGACAATCTCAATTTTTACATTCTCATTAAAGCGATCTAAGGCAGGGAAGAGATGGGCGTTTGAGCGCAGATAGCCGGTCATTTCTACTGCTTTAATATAGAACTGTTCAAAGCGTTTTGTGAAAGCCTCACTTTTTTCTTTTAGTTCTTTTTCAACTAAGTCAAGGTCATCTGTGATTCCGCCTGCATGTCCGGCAGCGTCCAAAAGCCATACTAAATGATGATGCAGGGGATGCGATAAAGGTGGAGATTGTTGTTTCAATAAGTATGATAAGACGCGGATATATTCTTCGACTTCATTTACCATATGATTTAAAAAAGTAGGAGACAGACCAATACTTATATCGCCCGTTAGATGTTCTCGAATGATCTCAAGTTTAAATAAACGGATTTCTTTCGCTTGTGTATCCGCGACTTCAGTAAGTTTTATAAGATCTTCCATGGAAAGCTCTTGTCGACTCTCCTGTAAAAGAGAATCAAAAACTTCAATGAATTGGACGGCTTTTTTTACAAACAATGTCTCAGTAGGAGAAAGTGTATCGCGGATAAATCTAGCGTGGTCACCAAGTACTTGTAGCCAAAAGCGGTGTTCGAATAATGCATTCTCATAATAGGAATTCATGATGTCCCCCAATCAAGCATAGTCTTTCCAATTTATGATTCGATTTGGGCTATTATGAATGGAAAAAAATAAAAAACGATGAGAGCTTGTCTCATCGTTCCGAAAAATATTACTCGTTTACAGCATCTTTAAGTTGTTTACCTGGCTTGAATGCTGGATTTTTAGTAGCTGGAATCTCAATTTCTTGCCCAGTTTGAGGATTACGACCTTTACGAGCAGAACGCTCACGTACTTCGAAACTTCCAAATCCAACTAATTGAACTTTGCTACCTTCAACTAGTGCAGATGTAATGCTGTCGAATACAGCGTCAACTGCTTTAGAAGCATCCTTTTTAGAAAGGTCTGCTTGCTCAGATACCGCATTAATTAAATCTGTTTTGTTCATGAAAAAAACTCCCTTTCATACCTTGTTTTGAAAAACACGTCATCTGTTAGACAAAGTGTTCGTTCTTCATTTTTGATACGTCTTGTCTTTTCGACAAGCTAAAAATAAAGCTGCCAACTTAATTTAATAATGAAACCCCAGTGGTGTCAAGACTTTCCACGGAAAATAAACCTTGTAAACCCATATTTTTCACTCTTTTTGACAATCTAACGTCAATTTTTGTAATCTTAATGCGAGAATTGTCACATTTATAACGAAGTATGTACGCTAGAGAAATAAAAAAGGTGAATCAATTGCATCAATTTCGCATTTCATTCACCATACCAATATTACATTTTATTAACTTTGAATGAACTGATCATACAAATACCTAGAATTAGGGGAACAAACATGAAAAATGGAGCTGGTATAAATGGAACTAATAACATATGAAATGTTAAAATACACCCAGCAGCCGTAATTGGAAGCCCTATAAAAAATCCTGGATTTTCAGAGATGTTAAATCGAGCGAGTCGTATAGCGCCGCAAGCAATAAAGAAGATAGTGAGAAGCATTCCAGGTAAACCGAATAGAAAAAGAACTGCTTGATAAAGTAAAAAAGCTGGTGCAACTCCAAATGAAATAATATCGCTCAAAGAATCCAACTGTTTTCCGAATTCAGAAGTACTATTAAAGCGTCTAGCAGCTGCACCATCTAAGCGATCGGTTAGTGCAGCAATCGTAATAAAAAGGAGTCCTAATCGTAATTCATTTTGTAAGATAAACATAATTGCAAAAGCACCTAGGCCTAAGTTCAAGATTGTTAAAGCATTCGCGATTTGCCCTTTTACTTTTTTGAGGGTATGATCCAAATGATGCAATAGGAACATGACATCGACTCCTTGCACGATTGTAAGTGGATATACAAATCGAATTTTTATCTTCTTAAATAAATATCATATCATACGTTTTCCGATACGACTAGAGGCTAGAGAGCTCTTCCTTCTAGAACGTGTCACGTAATTGGAGGAATATAAATTGAAAAAAGCTTTATATAGATCCTGTATTGAATTAACGAATCACCGTCTATCTTCGTACCTTCTTAGAAGCTTCTCAAGATCAAGACTAAGCAAGCCTTTTATTAAACCTTTTGTTAAAACATTTCAATTAAATGAGTTAGAAATGGACAAATCAATAAAGCAATACAGCCACCTACATGAATTATTTATAAGAAATCTTAAAGAAGGAGCTAGACCGGTTGATTCAAGTTCAAGGGCTTTTGTTAGTCCTGTAGATGGTGTTGTTGCCCAATATGGCGTACTAGAGAATGAAACACTCTTCCATGTTAAAGGTCAAACTTATAACATAGAAGAAATGCTTGGATCAAAAGAAGCCAGTAAGCCATATTTGAATGGTCGATACTTTATCTTATACTTAAGTCCGAGTCATTATCATCGAATTCATAGTCCAGTTGCTGGAAGCATTATAAGGCAATGGCAATTAGGTGGTAAATCATACCCAGTAAATGAATTAGGTCTCCGGTATGGCAAGAAGCCTTTGTCAAGAAATTATCGCCTTATTACTGAGCTTGAAGTGAGTCAACGCCAGTTGGCTCTAGTAAAAGTTGGAGCAATGAATGTCAATACAATTGAGGTGACTCATTCAGATAATGAACTTCAAAAAGGAGACGAAATCGGCTATTTCTCTTTTGGTTCAACGGTAGTCTTGCTTTGTGAACATGGTCTCATTCAAGACGTCTCAGTCCATGAAAATGCAGAGGTCAAAGTCGGTCAGAAAATTGCTGAACTCATGGAAGTCGAAGGTGAGAAGAAATGAGGTTGCTTAAACATGTTGCTCAAAGAATCGTGAATGAGGTTTCAAAGGTAATTGAAGAAGAAGTCATTGTCATAAATACAGAGGGAATTATTATTGCGAGTAATGATACAAGTCGAGTAGGCTTCTTTCACGAAGGTGGAAAAGAAGTCGTTAAACATAAAAAAAAGCTTATCATTACAGAAAATGAGCTAAAGAGGTTAAAAGGGGTTAAAATTGGCTTGAATTTGCCTATCCGGTTCCAAGATCATGTTATTGGTGTCATTGGTATTACGGGTTCACAAGCTTCAACGGTTAGATACGGGGAATTAATCCAAAGGTTAACGGAATTAATTATTCAAGAGTCGTATGCAGCAGAGCGGCTTGATTCGAAGTTGAGAGGGTTTGAAACATATGTCTATGAATGGCTCCATACAGAAACATTTTCAGATGAGTTCAAAGAGCAGGGGGAAATTCTTGGCATTCATATGAATGAGGGGCGTTATTGTGTCTTGATTCAACTAGAAAAAGACGAGGATGTCTTCCCAGCCTCTGGGATAGAGCATGATGTGTTAGAAAGAATACGTAGCTTTTTACCGAATGAAAGCAGCGATGTTGTTGTTAGGTGGGGCAACGATCGATTTGTATTGCTCCTCTCATCTATACTTCATAATGAAAAGGAAATTCATCATCTCCTACTAAGACTCTCATCACAATTGGAACAAGCATATTCTACAACTGTTAAAGCTGGGATAAGTTTAAAGCACGATCATCCTAGCACACTGCACCTTGCTTATAGAGAGGCATCACAAGCTCTTAATGTAAAAAATTCCAAACTAAAGATTATATTTTATGATTCTTTAACTTTAGAAATTGCACTTGGAGAAATTAGTTTAGAAACTCGAGCAAAAATTGTTAAAGAAGTATTAGGTAGGCTAATGGAAGAGCCCGAATTACTAGAAACACTTCAATCTTACTTTCATCATCAGTTATCAGTCAAAGAAGCAGCGGCATCATTGCATATTCATATAAATACTCTACATTATCGATTGAAACGTATTCAAGAACTGACAGGAATGCAACTTAAAGAAACGAAAGAATTAGTAACTATGTTTATCGCATTATGGTATCTTCAAGAATAAATTAGATAAAAGCATAAAAAAACAGAACGGAAACGTATTTATTTTGTGTATTTATACATAGAATAAGCCGTTTCTTTTTTTTATACTTAGATAAGTGAATAAAGCGCACTTTATATTAATTCAAGCGGGAGAGTGAGTGAAAGCATGTTAACAAGTGAAGTCAGGAACAGGCTAGCAACGATCGTAGGGGAAAAAAACGTTCTTGATTCAGAGGAGAATCGAGTAGTTTATTCATATGATGCTACACCTAATTATCAAGCAATGCCTGATGCTATTATAAAACCTCATAATACGAAGGAAATTCAACAAATTGTTAAAGTGTGTAATGAGTATAAAATACCTATTGTTCCAAGAGGGTCAGGTACGAATTTATGTGCAGGTACATGTCCATTAGAAGGTGGAATTGTCCTTCTATTCACACATATGAACAACGTGCTTGAAATTGATGAAGACAACTTAACAGCTACCGTTCAGCCTGGTGTAATTACACTTGATTTGATTCAAGCCGTTGAGGAGAAAGGATTATTCTATCCACCTGATCCAAGTTCTATGAAAATATCGACAATAGGTGGGAATATAAATGAAAACTCAGGAGGACTTCGTGGGTTAAAGTATGGAGTTACTCGTGATTATGTAATTGGTTTAGAAGTTGTCCTACCAAATGGCGAAGTAATACGGACGGGGGGAAACTAGCAAAAGATGTTGCTGGATATGATTTTACAAAGCTGATGGTAGGTTCTGAAGGAACGCTCGGTATCATAACTGAAGCCACCTTAAAGCTGATCCCCATTCCAGAAACGAAAAAAACAATGCTTGCCATGTTTGATACTTTAGAAGGTGCAGGAAAAGCAGTATCTTCGATTGTAGCTCATAAAATTATTCCTGCCACTCTTGAATTTCTCGATCAAGCGACACTAGAAGTAGTTGAAGACTTTGCTCAAATTGGTTTGCCAACGGACGTCGGAGCTGTTCTATTAGTCGAGCAAGATGGCCCGATTGAAGTGGTTGATCGAGATATTAAAGAAATTGCAGATATTTGCACTCGGGCAGATGCCAAATCAGTCCAGATTGCTCAGACAGTTGAGGAGGGAGTAGCTCTTACATCAGCAAGAAGGTCTGCACTGTCGGCCCTTGCGCGGAAAAAACCTACAACTATTTTAGAAGATGCTACTGTTCCTCGTTCTAAAATAGCAGAAATGGTCAGAGCGATTAATGAGATAGCCCAAAAACATAATGTTGAGATTTGTACTTTTGGTCATGCGGGTGACGGGAACCTTCACCCAACATGTATGACAGATGCTAGAAACACAGAAGAGATGCATCGTGTTGAAGAAGCATTTGCAGAAATATTCGCCAAAGCCATTGATTTAGGTGGAACGATAACAGGAGAACATGGAGTAGGAGTTATGAAGTCACCTTATTTAGCGTGGAAACTTGGAGAAGAAGGGGTTAATGCAATGAAGACATTAAAGTTTGCATTTGACCCTAATAATATTATGAACCCGGGTAAATTATTTGCAAAAGAAACGAAAAAACGGGTGGTGGTTCAAAAATGAAAAACAAGGTAAACCACAACATAATAGCTGAAGATTTTAAGGATCGTATGGATTATGATGAATTAATGAATTGTATGCGCTGCGGGTTTTGTTTACCTTCATGTCCAACTTATGGAGAATCGGAACAAAGTGAAGCAGCATCTCCAAGAGGAAGAATTGCTTTAATGAAAGCTGTTGTGGATGGCAAAAAGGCCCCTGACGAAGATTTTGAAAAGCAACTTAACCTTTGCCTAGGTTGTAGAGCTTGTGAACCCGCATGTCCTTCTGGGGTTAAATACGGTCATTTGCTAGAAGAGGCACGTGATATATTAAATAAACATAAAAAACATAGTCTTCCAGTTAAAGTAATACGAAAATCCGTGTTTAATGGTTTGTTTCCATATCAAAACCGTATGAGGACTTTAAATGGGATGTTATGGCTCTATCAGAGATCGGGTGTTCAGAAGGTCGTTAGAGGTTCCAAAGTATTACATTTAATGCCGGGCAATATGGGAAGGATGGAAAAGATCCTACCCGAAATCCCCTCACCAAACGAGATGAAACAACGCCCAAAACATGTAAAACCAACTGGAATAGTTAAAAAGAGAGTGGCTTTCTTTTCAGGTTGTCTTATGGATACAATGTTTATGAAGACAAATGATGCGACGCTTTACTTGCTTGAAAAAGCAGGCTGTGAGATTGTCATCCCAGAGGAACAAAATTGTTGTGGCGCCTTACATGCCCATTCAGGAGAAAAGGAAAAAGCTCGTGAGTTGGCGAAACGTAATATTTTAGCCTTTGAAAAAGCTGAGATTGATTACATTATTTCTAATGCAGGGGGATGTGGAGCCTTACTGATTGAGTATGACCATCTGTTAAAGGATGAGTCAGCAGAGTGGCAAGAAAGAGCTCGTCATTTTGCTAGTAAGGTAAAGGATATTGCTACAGTTTTGTTAGAAGTCGGTTTGCCTAAGATGAAACTGACTGAACAAATAGTTACGTATCAAGATTCATGCCATTTAAGGAATGTCATGAACGCAGGAAAAGCTCCTCGGCAGTTGCTTAAGCAAATAGAAGGAGTGGAATTTACAGAAATGAAAGAATCGGATCGCTGCTGTGGTTCGGCAGGTGTCTATAACATTATTCAACCGGACATGTCTACTCAAATTCTAGACCATAAGATGGTACATGCAAAAGCTACAAAGGCGACAACGATTGTCACATCCAATCCAGGTTGTTTGCTACAAATGAAGTTAGGGGTGGAGCGTGAAGGCCTCTCTGAAGTCATTCGCTCTGTTCACATTGTTGATTTATTGGCAGAGGCGGTGAAATACGCCGAGTTAGACAACAGTAAAGCAATAGACTAAGAAAAGCCTTCTATGAGAATTCTCATAGAAGGCTTTTGGTGTAGGCTATACAATAATTATAGCCAGGTTAGAAAATAGTAACTATTGAGGTTCATTTAGTTTCTTTTCATAAACTTCCTTCAAATCATCTTGCACACTTTTCTCCCAAAGTGGAACCCCAGTCCTGTAAGCAGAGCGTCCGATCATTAAAGCCGCTACAGGTGCTGTTAAGAACACGAATAAAATAGCGAGTAAGATCTTTCCAACAAAGAGTCCCTCAATAAGGAGGAAGAACAGAAAAGTTGCAACCATAATGGAAATAACGCCGAGTGTTGCGCTTTTTGTTGCTGCATGTGTACGGCCATACACATCTGGGAAGCGAATTAACCCGATCGATCCAAGGAGACTAAGAAAAGCTCCTAATAGAATAAAGATACTTAAGATGATCTCAATCGCGGTCAAAAACAACACCCCTTTCAATGAACTTAGATAATGCGATTGTTCCGATGAACGCTAGAATACTAATAACAAGGATAACCTCAGAATAAGCAATTGTTTCTTGAACAATCATGAGGATTCCAATAAATCCAATTAAATTAATTCCAAGAGCATCAAGTGCAACAATACGGTCTGGCATACTAGGTCCAATAACAGTACGTATGAAGCAGACGAATAATGAAATCGACATAACTGCTAAAGTTATCATTAAAATCGTATGAAACATTATTTCGTCACCTCCAGAATGGCACGTTCAAACGTATCTTGAATTTGCTTGATCATTTCTTCTTTATCTGGAACATGGATTGCATGGATGTAAATAAACTTGTTATCGTCTGAAAAATCCATTGATAGCGTTCCTGGTGTTAAAGAGACTAATGCGGCAAGCAAAGTTAATTCCCAATCCGTCTCAAGTTTCGTGGGCACAGCTACTATACCTGGTTTAATGTTTAACTTTGGGCTTAGGATGATTTTAATTACATCAATATTAGCCTTAATTAATTCTTTAAAGAATAGTAGCGTTAACTTGATAAACGCCCACACACGACGGAAATAAAAATCAAATTTAAGAAATCTCCTTAATACAAATAGAATCAGGATCCCTATTACATAACCAACAAGAAAATCAACGCCGGTATAACTATTTTGAAGAAAGGCCCAAATGAGCGCGATGACGATATTTAATAATATTTGATAGGCCATAGCAACTACTCCTTAAGAACAGATTCGATGTAGATCGATGGATCTAGGATTTGTTCTGCCACTTGCAATGAATAGACGAAAATTGGCTCTGCAGCGAATCCGAGTATAATTGTCAGCGCAACAAGTGGTACGATAGGTAATAATAATTTTCCAACTTTAAAGTTGGCTTGCTCTTCTGTATGCTTTTGCTCTCCCCAAAACGCATAAATGAAAATTTTCATCATGGAGAAAAGGGTAAGAAGTCCAACGGCAAGAGCGACACCAGCGATTACATAATTTCCTTCTTCAAAACCAGCTAATATAATTGGAAACTTACTAAAGAATCCACTTAAAGGTGGAATACCAGCAAGAGAAATAGCAGAAATAAAGAACATCCACGCTAATAACGGGTGTGTCTTCAGTAAGCCGCCCATCTTCTTCAGGTCTGTTGTTCCCGTTATTTTTTGGGTTGCACCAGCAAATAAGAATAAGGCTGACTTAACAATAATGTGATGGGCAATGTAATAAATTGCACCAGCAATAGCAAGTTGTGTGTAAATTCCAAGGCCCATTACCATGTAACCGACCTGGCTGATAATGTGATAGGAAAGGATACGTTTAAAGTCAAACTGTGATACGGCTCCAAGTACCCCGAAAATCATCGTAAAACCAGCAATCGTTACAATTAGGAAATGAGTAAAGCCTGGATCGTGGGTGAAAATTAATGTAAACGAACGAATAATGGCATAAATCCCAACCTTCGTAAGTAACCCACCAAATAACGCTGCAATCGCTGCAGGAGGTCCAAAGTATGACCTAGGTAGCCAGAAATAAAGAGGGAATAAACCACCCTTCATCGCAAATACAACAAAGAAAAGTACAGCAATTACATTTATAACTCCAACTTGCTCAAGTTCAGCTACTCGTTCAGCAATGTGAGCCATATTTAGAGTCCCTGTGACAGCGTAAATATACGCTACACCAACGATAAACAAGATTGAAGCGAATATATTTATGGCAACATATTTAAACGATTCACGAAGCTGATATTTCGTTCCACCCATAACAATCAGGATGTATGAAGAAATTAGCATAACTTCAAAGAAGACAAACAAATTAAATAGATCACCTGTTAGAAAAGCTCCATTAACCCCTGCTAGTAAAAAGAAATAAAACGGGTAGAAGAAAAACTTTTCTCGTTCTGCTGAAATTGTTTGAAAGGCAAAAAACAAACAAACAACGCCAACTATACTTGATAAAATAACCATCATAGTTGCAAACATATCAGCAACAAAGACAATTCCAAATGGAGCTGACCAGTTACCAAGTTCTAAAACGGTAATTCCGTTTTGATAAACAAAGACAGCTAAATAAATCGAAAGAGCAAGCATACCGATAGCAGTAATTCCACTAATTACGCGCTGAATCGTATGTTGTTTATTAAATAAGATCAATATTGTTCCAATAATAAATGGGATTAGAACCGGTAGTATAATTAAGTTATTCATCAGCAGATCCCCTTAATTGGTCTAAATCATCTGTTTTGTGCTCTTTGTACGTTCGATAAGCAAGAACAAGTAAGAATGACGTGACCCCAAAACTAATTACAATCGCTGTTAAAATAAGGGCTTGAGGTAGTGGATCGCTATAAGCTTCAGACCCTAAACTTAACAACGGTGGTGTTCCTCTTTGTAAGCCTGCCATTGTCAATAATAACAAGTGGGCACCGTGTGATAGTAACATAAGCCCAATGACAACACGTAACAAGCTTTTCGTTAAAATCATGTACGTTCCAACCATAAAGAGGACACCGACAACGATGGACATTAAAATTTCCATTTTATGCATCATCCTCCGCAATCGTTAGAATGATCGTTAAGGCAATGGCCACAACGACTAAGTAAACACCAAGATCAAATGGCAAAGCAGTAGTTAGTTCTGTCTCGCCTAAAATTGGAATTTGATAATACTCAAAAAATTGAGTTAGAAATGGATAACCAAATAGCATACTCGATACGCCTGTCGCAATGGCGATTAATAAACCTACTGCTATCATCGATGTATAGTTAAATGGCAAAGCTTTTTTCATGCTTTTCATGTCAAAGCCTAAATACATTAATAGAAGAGCACTGGCCGTCATTAACCCTCCAATGAATCCTCCGCCGGGATTGTTATGGCCGGCGAAGAATAGGTATACCGAGAAGGCGAGGATGATGAAGGTAACAACACGTGTTAATGTATGAAGCATTACATCATTTGATTTAATTTGTTTCTTCACACATCTTCCCTCCCTGTCATACGTAATTTAATCATTGCTACAACCCCTAGTGCAGCAATTCCTAAAACTAATACTTCAAGTAAAGTATCAAGTCCACGGAAATCAACAAGGATAACGTTAACCATGTTGTATCCACCAGCAAGTTCTTTTGAGTTTTGGATAAAGTATTCTGCAATGGATTCAAAACCAGCTTCATTTCCAAGAGCAGAAGCGCTAAAAGCAATAACGGTTACGAATAGACCAACAGCAACCGAAATAATTAAATTGACAATATTAAAGCTTGGCTTAAACTTCTCTTTACGCAATTCTGGTAAGTGATAGAAAGCAAGCATTAATAAAACAACTGTAACAGTTTCCACAAGAAGTTGTGTAAGAGCTAAATCTGGAGCTCGGAACACAACAAAGAATAATGCTAATAAAAATCCAATTACACCAACGACAATTACTGAAGTCATACGGTTATTTAGAAATGGTATAACAAGTGTTGCTGCGATGAATACAATTGATAGGATCCACATAAACGGATCAATTCCGGTTACATTGACGGTATCAATCGCAAATGCATCGTAACGATACATTGTATAGCCGAATAAAAGAATCATAAACACGCACATATATACAAAGTAATCACGAAGTAACCCAGTCATTTGAATACGTGTTACGAACTGAGAACCACTAATTAACCCAGATAATGAATTATCATAGAATAAGTTGAGTGGATCGCGTTCTTTTAAATAAATGGCTGTTTTTGACCATTTCTTCATTGAAAGGAAGATAATAGTACCGACTAACACAACTCCAATAGTCATAAACAATTCTGCATTGAAGCCATGCCAGTGGTAAATATCGACATAGAAAAATTGGCCTTCAGCAAGTAGATTTGGCAATATCGCCGCCATAGCAGGTTCGATTAATGTATAAGCAAGTAAATTAGGGAACAAGCCGAACACAACAACAAGTGATCCTAATATGATTGGACTGATTAACATTCCAATTGGAGCTTCGTGTACATGAACGTCATAGTTTTCAGGTTTAAATTTTCCTGTAAAGGTTCTGAAGAACATGATCATACAGTAAACAAATGTAAACACACTCGCGATCCATGCTATAACTGGGAATAATAACCCCCATGTTTCCATGTTGAAAATTGATAGCTCAGTTGCTCTTAGTACTCCTGTAAAGAACATTTCTTTACTTAAGAAACCATTGAATGGAGGCAAACCTGCCATCGAAGCAAGACCAATCAAAGAAATTGTAAATGTGATTGGCATAATCGTCATTAATCCACCAAGCTTACGAATATCCCTTGTACCTGTTTCATGATCAATAATTCCAGCAGTCATGAATAGGCTACCTTTAAACGTTGCATGGTTAATTAAATGAAAGACAGCTGCAAGTATTGCCAGTGTAAAATATTCGCCAGTCTCTGATCCAAACCCATAATAGAGCGATGCTGACCCGAGTCCTAATAAACTCATAATTAAACCGAGCTGACTAACTGTTGAAAAGGCAAGAATTGATTTGAGGTCTTTTTGCCGCACTGCAGAAATGGAACCCCAAAACAAGGTGACAATCCCGAAAATGGATAGAATCCAAAACCATTCAGCAGACCCTCCAAATACTGGAGTAAGTCTAGCTACTAAGTAGATCCCAGCTTTAACCATCGTTGCAGAGTGTAAATAAGCACTGACTGGTGTAGGAGCTTCCATCGCATCTGGTAACCAGATGTGAAATGGAAATTGTGCAGACTTAGTAAATGCACCTAACAAAATTAACAGCATTGCAGGTAAAAAGAGTGAGCTTGTTGTGACTAAATCCACACTAGCAATGATCTCACGGATACTAAACGTACCGGTCATTACGTAAAGAAGTGAAAAACCACCAAGCATAGATAAACCACCGAATACAGTGATCAACATTGATTTTTGCGCACCGTACGTTGATTTTTCACGGTGGAACCAATAACTAATTAATAATGCAGAAGCTAAACTCGTTAATTCCCAGAATACATAAAGTACGATCAGGTTATCTGATAATACAACCCCGAACATCGCACCCATAAACATGAGTAAATAGACATAAAAATTGTTTAACTTCTCTGTTTTCTTTGACAAGTAGTAAATAGAATAAAGTACTACTAACGTACCGATACCTGAAATAAGTAAGGCAAACAGTAAACTTAGTCCATCAACATAAACAGTAAAATTGATCCCAAGAGAAGGGACCCAAGGGACGGTGTACTCTACTACTCCACCACCAGATGTAATTGGCAAGTAGCGAATAAAGTAAATAAATAAACCGAGCGGGAGTACAAGGACGAACCACCCCGTATGTATCGGTCTAGCGTACTTATACAAAAAAGGAATCAAAATGGCTAACAAAAATGGGGAGATTGTAGCCCAATGTAAAACCGTCAAAATACATACCTCCTTCTTTCTTTCATTGTTCTTAAGTTGTGAATATTATCCTCTTTTTACCCTTTTGCTTTTTAGTTCTGTAATCCAACAAAATTACAACATAAAAAATTATAACCTAATTTTCAGACATGTGCATCCTAGACGCCTTTAGCTTTCACCGTTTTTCCAAAACTTATTAAATATGTAGAAAACGAGTGAAAATGGGCAAAAAAATTTTTTTATTTTGTATAAGCACAAGTGAAAATGGAAAAAGTATGTATATTTTCTTCATTGGTACGACACTCTATAAATAACAAACCTCTTTCCATACGAAAGAATGTTGCAGGAGTGACTACAATGAATAATAAACAAAAGGGGCTAGCGGGGATCTGTATTTTCCTTATTCTTTTTTCAGGTGGTTGGTACGCAAATGAGTTTAACAATCGCACGATACATGAAAAAGGATTGGATCAACCAGATGCTTTTAATGTCCAGCAAGTAGATGATCATCATATTATTGAACCTATGGCACCATTTCAACCAAGAGAATATATACGAATTGGAAATAGAGTTCCAAATTAGACAGAACAATAATTACAAGAAAACGTATATATGTGATTTGTTACAGCACTTAATTTTAAAATAAGAGAGGTTGTCCTTTAATATAAAAGGAACAAACCTCTCTTATTTTTCTTGTGCAATCTTAACAAAAAAATAAAAGCCCCCAAGCAAGAGGTGTTAGAGGTAACAGATAGTTACTCTAGTAAGACCTCTACTGGAGACTAGGTTATTTAAGAAGATAGTTTTATTTTGTCTAAGAGGGAGCGTTTGGCAATCTCTAGTCGGATTAGTTCGATGAAATCATGGTTTAAATTTAATTCTACAGCCTTATAGTATGTTTCAATTAATAGTTCATCTGATAGATTTTGCATATGGGCCTGTCTAGTAAACGACAGGTTCACCTCCTCCTACTTTGTTTGTCGAATTTTTCTTGCATATTCATTAGTTTATAGGAATATTTTAGTAAGTTATTTTGTGTGAATTCATCGTAACACGTCTTTTAAAATAGAACAACTGTTCTACTTATCCACACTTACTAGTGGATAAGGTGTTGATTCCCTGTTTATTACCAGATGAAACCCCTTTGTTTATGAGGGGATAACGTGTATAAAGTTATCCACAGCTGATGAGAGGTGTGTCTTTTTGTCGAAAACTTTTTTAAATTGAGGAAAATGGTTGAATCAGTGACAAGAGGCGGCAAAAAGTGACAATGATTTCTACCACGTATTGAAAAAAAGAGGGAGGAAATGTATAGTTAAAGTTTGGTAAGTAGCGATAATAAATAGACATTGGAAAGTCCGTTTAAACTAAGTGATATTTGGAACATCAAAATAAGATAAATAGAAATAACTACAATTAGAATTAAGGTAGAATAGATGGAGGTATAATATGGAAGAAAGAGAACCGATTTGTTCTGGCTGTGGGATTGCCATTCAAACTGAAAATAAAGAAGGGTTGGGTTATGCGCCACCATCAGCATTGGAAAGGGACGTTATTACATGTCAACGATGTTTTAGGTTAAAACATTATAATGAAGTGCAAGATGTCTCCTTAACCGATGATGACTTCTTAAAGATCTTAAATGGGTTAGGGGAAAAGAAAGCTTTAATTGTAAAGGTTGTTGATATTTTTGACTTTACGGGGAGTTGGTTACCTGGACTCCATCGTTTCGTAGGAAACAATGAAGTATTGCTTGTTGGAAACAAGGTTGATTTACTACCGAAATCATTAAAACAATCTAAATTAATTAATTGGATGAAAAAGTCAGCCAAAGAACTTGGGCTAAAGCCAGTTGACGTTATGTTAATGAGTGCAGAAAAAGGACTCTCAATTAAAGAGGTTGCATCAGAGATTGATCGTTTAAGAAAGGGAAAGGACGTTTATGTAGTTGGGTGTACCAATGTTGGAAAATCAACCTTTATTAATCAAATGATAAAGACATTTGGTGGAGATACAGAACAATTAATTACTACTTCGCACTTTCCTGGAACAACTTTAGATATGATTGATATTCCTTTAGAGGATGGAAGAGCGCTTTTTGATACTCCAGGAATTATTAACCACCATCAAATGGCGCACCATATCGACAAGCAGGAGTTAAAAATAATTACCCCGAAAAAAGAAATTAAGCCAAAGGTGTTTCAGTTAAATGAAGGACAGACATTATATTTTGGAGGCTTAGGCCGCTTCGATTTCTTGCAAGGAGAACGGACGTCATTTACTTGTTTTTTCTCAAATGAGCTAACTATCCATCGTACCAAACAAGAAAAAGCAGAAGAGCTATATCAAAACCATCTAGGAGAATTGTTGACACCTCCAGGTCCGCAAACGAAAGAATCACTTCCTCCATTAGTGAAACACTCGTTTCAAGTTAAGTCTAATAAAGTAGACATTGTTTTTTCAGGACTTGGGTGGGTCACTGTTAATGGACAAAATTTAAAAGTAGAAGGTTATGCTCCTAAAGGAGTTAGTGTCACAATTCGAGAATCTATTATATAAAGAGTTAAATTTGCATGCTTGGGAGGAGAAGCTAGATGGAGAAAGTGTTTGGGATCCTAGGACACCCGGTTGGACATTCAATGTCACCAATTATTCATAATGATGCATTTGAAAAAATAGGAATTGAAGCAAGGTATCATGCTTTTGATGTTGATCCAGATCAAGTGAAAGAAGCGATTGAAGGCATAAGAGCATTGAAGATTACAGGATGTAATGTAACGGTTCCGCATAAAATAGCGGTAATGAAGTATTTAGACGAAATTGATTCAGAAGCTGAGCAAATTGGAGCTGTGAATACAATTGTCAACCAAAATGGTAAGCTAGTCGGATATAATACGGACGGCCGAGGGTATGTGAAGTCATTGCTTGATGAAACCTCGATTGACTTAGCGAATATGAAGGTATTAGTCATCGGAGCCGGTGGTGGTGCTAGAGGAATTATCACTGCGTTACTGCGACAAGGAATAGGGCACCTTACTATTACGAACCGTACGATATCAAAAGCTGAGCTTCTTATAGATCTTGCTGCGACTTTTGATACCCCAGCTGAAGCATTAGAAAAGCAGGTAGTGGAAGAAAAGTTAAATGAGTTTGACGTTATTATTAATACAACATCAGTAGGAATGAGCCCAAATGTAGACGAATCGCCTCTCTCGCTAGACCGTCTAAAGGAAGAAACCATTGTAAGTGATTTAATTTACAATCCACTAGAAACAAAGCTGCTTAAAGAAGCGAAAGCGAAAGGTGCACAAACATTAAATGGAATTGGAATGTTTGTCAATCAAGCAGCTCTATCTTTTGAACATTGGACTGGACAAAAACCAGATGAAATACAAATGAGAAAAATCGTGTTACAACAATTAGGAGGACCATCATGTTAACTGGTAAACAAAAAAGATTCTTACGTTCGAAGGCACATCATTTAAACCCTATATTTCAAGTTGGAAAAAGTGGGGTTAATGAAAATATGGGATTACAAATTGAAGAAGCTCTTGAAGCAAGAGAGTTACTTAAAGTAAGTATTTTACAAAACTGTGAAGAAGATAAAGATGAAGTAGCTGAAAAGTTAGTTGCATTGACCGGTGCAGATCTCGTACAAGTTATTGGTCATACCATCGTCTTATATAAAGAATCAAGAGAAAATAAGCAACTTGTTTTACCGTCTTAATCGTTAGCAATATCTTTATAGGAGAGAATCATTTCAATTGATTCTCTTTTAAATTTAGATCTTATTAGACGAAAGGAGGAGGGAATTCGGTGAAAAAAGTCGGATTGTTTGGTGGTACTTTTAACCCGCCACATATTGGTCATTTATTGTTTGCTCAAGAAGCATTGGTGTCTTTTGAATTAGATGAAATTTGGTTTATACCAGTGAATGTACCTCCTCATAAAGAGAATAATGAACTAGCTTCTAATAATGACCGAGTCGATATGTTAATTAGTGCAACCAAACATAACGAACGTTTTCATGTATCCACGATTGAACTTGAAAGAGGAGGCCCCTCCTATACAATTGATACGATAAAGCAATTAAAGCAATTGTATAAAGAACATCAATTTTATTTCTTAATTGGTGGAGATATGGTGGAATATCTTCCTCATTGGCATAAAATAGATGAACTCCTTGATTTAATAACATTTATTGGGGTTCATAGACCTGGAAGTACGGTGAAAGCATCTCGTTATGCGGATCAAGTTCTTTTAATGGAGATGGTACAAGTTGGCTTTTCTTCATCCCTTATTCGGAAGCGAGTTCAAGAAGGGAAGCCGATAACGTTTATGGTTCCGTTTGAAGTGGAAGCATTGATGAAAGAGAGGTCATTATATGAACCAAGAACAAGCGTTGTTAAAGGTCAAACCCCACCTTACTGAACATCGTTACCAACATACGTTAGGCGTTGTAGAAGCTTCACTGGAACTTGCAGAGCGTTATGGAGCAAATAAACAGAAAGCGATGTTAGCAGCTGTCTTTCATGATTATGCGAAGTTCCGTGAAAAGGAAGAAATGAAACAGCTCGTTCTGGAAAAACTAGAAGATAAGACATTCCTGGATTATGGTGATGAGCTTCTTCATGCTCCATGTGGTGCCTATTATGTCGAACATGAGCAAGGAATTACGGATCAAGACATATTAAATGCCATTCGTTTTCATACGACAGGGCGTCCAGGCATGACTTTGTTGGAAAAAGTTGTTTTTCTTGCTGATTATATTGAACCTAATCGGCAATTTAAAGGAGTCGAAGACGTCAGGCAGATAGCCCGAGTAAATTTAGATGATGCCATTATTGAAGCGTTGAAAAATACAACTATCTTTTTAATGAAGCGAAATCAACCGGTTTTTCCAAAAACAATCGCAACGTATAATCAATTGATTCAAGATAAGAAAAAGGAGAAGTGATGTGTAGTGAATGAAACACCTATTTTAGAGTTGGCGGTTAAAGCTATAGATGATAAAAGAGCAGAAAATATTGTTGCATTGAATATGAAAGGTGTATCTTTAATTGCCGATTATTTTGTCATTTGTCATGGTAATTCAGACAAGCAAGTACAGGCGATTGCATATGAGCTTAAGAAGGTAGTACAGGAAAAAGGAATTGAAATTAAACGACTAGAAGGTTTTGATCAAGCACGTTGGGTACTTATTGATTTAGGTGATGTCGTTGTTCATGTGTTCCATAAAGATGAACGTGCTTATTATAATTTAGAAAAATTATGGGGAGATGCTCCTGTAGTCGAATTAGCAGGAGTTTTAGGTTAATGGAGCTTAAACCAGGCTATAGTGTTAATCTTGAAGTGGTTCGAAAGGCGAGTTTTGGTTACTTTGTTAGTGATGGCAAAACAGATGTCTTGCTTCATCAACGGGAAGCTCAGGAAGGCATAGAGATTGGTCAACGAGTTGAAGTATTTTTATATCATGACCATCAAGGTAGATTGGCAGCAACAATGGAAGAGCCTTTATTAAAAATAGGAGAAGTTGCTTGGTTAGAAGCTGTTGAAGTAAAAACTGGACATGGTGTCTTTTTTAATAATGGAATTTCACGTGATCTCTTTTTATCGATGGATGAGCTTCCTTATGATCGCTCACAGTGGCCGCAGCCAGGAGACAAACTTCCTCTTTCCTTAACTTGGGATAAGCGAGGGCGCTTAATGGGAAAACTGGTCAAAGGTGAGCCGGTTGAACGTCATGCAAAAAAAGCTGGGGCAGAATTAATGAATCAGGACGTAAGCGGCTATGTCTATCATTTTTTAGATGAAGGTGCACTTATTATTACAGATGAAGGCTTTATTGCGTTTCTTCATAACGATGAAATGGATGATGTGCCACGTTATGGTGAGCATGTAAACGTTCGAGTGCATTTTGTTCGTGAGGATGGGCGTATTAATGTCACAATGAAGCCGAAACGTTCTGAACAACAAGAAGAAGATGCAGAACGGATTTATCGTTTTCTTGAGGAGCGAGGCGGATCAATGCCTTACTGGGATAAAACACCACCAGAAGACATAGAATTACGTTTTTCAATTAGTAAAGCAAAGTTCAAACGGGCATTAGGGAAATTAATGAAAGAGAATAAAATTGAACAACGAGATGGTTGGACACATATAAAAAAATAGAGCCACTAAAGGAGTTATTATGAATTATCAAGCTTTTGCTGCTCTATATGATTCTTTGATGACAGACGCCCCATATGACAAATGGATTGCATACCTTCAAAGAAACGTAAAACAGGATTTAAAAGGTGTTTCGATCTACGATGTCGGTTGTGGTACAGGAGAATTTCTAGTTCGTTTACACAATAGTGGTGCAATAGTATCAGGAGTGGATTTATCTGCTGATATGCTCTCTTTAGCTCAAAAAAAATGTGAGCAGGCAGGTTTTTCCCCTCCTTTATATCAGCAATCTATGACAGAACTTGAGTCTGTTATGAAATTTGAAATTGTAACGATCTTTTGTGATTCCTTAAATTATCTAGAAACAGAAAAAGACGTTCTTGAGACATTTAAGCATGTTCATCAACTGTTAGAAGAAGGTGGGGTATTCATATTTGATGTGCATTCTATTTCGAAAATCAACGATGGCTTCATAGGGCAAACATTTGCGGAAGATGCAGAGAATATGGCCTATATTTGGAACTCTTTTCAAGGTGAGCACCCCAATAGTGTAGAACACGAAATGACTTTTTTCTTAGAGGAAGAAGAGATAGGGATGTTTCAACGCTTTTTTGAGTTGCATAAGCAACGTACATACTCAATTGATCAATATAGAGAGTGGCTACATGATGCAGGCTTTTCGAATATAGTCGTTAATGCCGATTTTGAAGATGTAGAACCAACAGATGAAAGTGAACGAATTTTTTTCTGTGCAAAAAAGAGATAGAAGCAGGACTTTTTAGAAAAGGTGCGAATTAAAAAGAGAGTGAACCGACATTTATACTGGTTTCACTCTCTTTTTAAGTATAGTACTTGACTATTTCAATGACTTGTTAGAAAAAGCATCAACGATTAGTTCTTGATCTTCATAGTATTTTGCATGAGTTTTCTGGAACAAATGATCAAACATCGATCCGATTTCATCTTCTAAGACTTTAATCCCTTCTCCAGTAATTCCTCCCGGTACACATACACGCTTTTGCAGTGTAGGCAGTGTATAATGCCCTTTTTCAAGGAGTTTTCCCATCCCGATTATCATGTTGGTAGCAAGAGTTGTTGCATCTTCCTTAGAAATATTGGTTTGTCGAACGGCTCCATCAATGAATTGTTGAATGATGTAACTGAAGAAGGCAGGTCCGCAACTGACAATGTCTGAAGAAACACGTGTAATATTTTCTTCAATTACAAGTGGTTCTGAAATGGCAGACATCAATTTCTTTAATACCTTTTTATCTTCATCCTGGCATCGTGAGCCAAAGCTTAATAAAGAAGAACCGGTTAGTGCTCGGTTAAGAATGCTAGGTATCGCTCTAGCTACTTTGCATTCAGTGACTTCTTCTAATTGATCTACTGAGATAGGGCTCGTAATAGAAATTAAGAATTTACCCGAGTGGCAAGCAGGTTTGATTTGATTGAGAACTTCTGGGAATTGTAAAGGCTTTGTGCAAATGAAGATAACTTCAGATTCATGAGCTACTTCAAGTGCATTTTCTCCAATGGTTACCTCTGGAAAACGCTTCTTCAAAACCTCAGCTTTTGTTCTATTTCGATTTGTGATCATAAATTGGTCTGGAGAAATTTCACCAGATTCAATAAAGGATTCAAGTAAAATCGTTCCCATACTTCCCGTTCCGATGATGCCTATTTTCAATGTAGCCCCCTCCTTTTCATGTCTAAACGCGAAAACACTCGTTATGACTAAACGTATGTAGAAAGGGACAGTGTTATGACTTTTTAGCGCATGTTTACGTAATCTTCTATCATTTCTTGTGTCACGAGCTTACGTGGTGGAAATTGAAACTTCATTGCAATCTTATTCATTTCTTCTGTAATTTGGTTAATTTCCGTTATCTGAAACTCTTTTCCACTTTTTGCTAAATCTAATACTGTTTCAATTGCACGTTCTCTCGCAGCATCTAAGCTTAAAAATTGTTTTTGTGCTTCTCTGTGCTTTTTAACTTGTTCAGCAATTTGTAAATGTACAGCCATTTTGTCATTCGACTCCTTTTGTTCTCACTTGAAGTGGTGGTTTATCACTTATTATAACTCAAAATTAGAAAAGGGTGTGCCTGATGAAAACAATATTCCGAAAAAAACAACTAATGACAGCTGTAATCATTGTTTTTTTAGTTTTGATCATTTTATTTATGCATTTTCGGAGCGCGAAGGAAGAAGTTGAAGTAGCTCATTTTTATGAACAAAACCAAGAGTTTTTGAATGGAGGATCGGAGGAATCTATGAAAGTTGTGGAAGAAGTTAGGGACATTGTTATCGATGTTAAAGGAGCGATTGCTCGTCCAGGTGTTTATAAGTTGCAAGAAGGGGATCGTATTCATCAAGCGCTAGAGAAAGCTGGGGGGCTATTAGAAGGTGCTGATGAAACAAAGTTGAATTTTGCACAATTGTTACATGATGAAATGGTTGTTTATGTTCCTTTGGTCGGAGAGGAAGAAGGTAGCGTAGAGGTGGGAAATCTCACAACGCCTCAGGGTGAAGAAAATGGGAAGATCCCAATTAATCGAGCAGAAGCTGGTCAATTGCAGCAACTTCCGGGTATTGGTCCCGCTAAAGCAGCGGCAATTATTAGTTATCGTGAGGAGCATGGTGCGTTTAAAGATATAAATGACTTACTCAATATTTCGGGTATTGGTCCTAAATCAATTGAAAAATTGGAGGAAGCTATAAGTTTCCATTAAATTAATTTTGAAATTGACGATACAAAAGCTTTTCTCTAAACTGACAGTATAGTAGGTAGGAGGAATTAATGATGGAAAGAATTTCATGGAATCAATATTTTATGGCGCAAAGCCACTTGTTGGCACTAAGAAGTACTTGTACACGATTAATGGTAGGAGCTACGATTGTTCGAGACAAAAGAATCATTGCAGGTGGTTATAACGGTTCGGTCTCAGGAGGGGCTCACTGTATTGATGATGGATGCTATGTCGTAGATAATCATTGCATTCGGACGATTCACGCTGAAGTTAATGCATTATTACAATGTGCAAAATTTGGTGTTCCGACAGAGGGCGCTGAGATTTACGTCACTCATTTTCCTTGTGTACACTGTACTAAAGCAATCATCCAAGCAGGCATTAAGTCTATGTATTATGCTAAGGATTATAAAAACCATCCTTATGCCAAACAAATGTTGGAAGACGCAGGTGTCGAAATCATGCAAGTTGAATTGGATGAGGAAAGTCTTGACCAAACACACCATCAAAAGAAACAATTTGTTGAACACTTGTTGACTAAACTTGAACACCTTACAATTGAACAAGAAGAAGTTCGTCAATTAAAAGAGCAAGCAAATCATTTATTTACTCAAAGTTTCTTAAAGGGGTGAGGGAGATCAGTCCGCTGTTCTTCTTCATCCCCATTTCAGCAACCCTCGGTCTATTCCTCGCGCTTCGAGAGCCGAATACTATGTATTTTGGTATCTTGATCACTTTCTTAATTTTTTGTTTTACTCATCGTACATTTTTTAAGGAGAAGGTTCTGCTCGTAACGATCCCGTTTGTTTTATACTATCTCATAGGGTTGAATGCAGTTGAGCAAAATCAAACGAGCTACGAAGAAGGAAGTCAGAATGTTTACGGAGTTATTCAGACGATTCCGACCATTGATGGTGACTCTATGTCAATGAGATTGAAAAGTAATACAGGTGAGATGATTCAAGTTCAATCTTTTATCTATCATCAAGAAGATCAGCTAAAAATGAAGACTTTGGCTCCTGGTGATGCTTGTATGATTACGGGAGATCTTTCTAAACCACTTCCGCCAACAAACTTTAGTCAGTTCAATTATAAGCAATATTTGTTAAATCATAATATCATTTGGATTTTGAGACCTGAGCAGGGTGGGATCGCTTGTATCCAGGGACGCGCTGAATTACTCAATTTATTTCAACGTTTTAGACAAAAGCATATGATGCGAATAGTTGATGAAGTGGATCCGAGCTTTAGTGGAATTATGAATGCATTAGTGTTTGGGGACCGTAACAACTTAGATGGTGATCTTCTCAAGGCGTATCAGCATCTTGGGATTATTCATTTATTAGCTGTATCAGGTTTGCATGTTGGAATGCTTGTATCTATCCTCTTTTATGTATTGATCCGATTTGGTCTGGCAAGAGAAAGAGCTATGGAGATTATGATTGTGATTTTACCTGTCTACATTATTTTTGCTGGTGCCGCTCCTTCCGTAATAAGAGCTTCAATAATGGCTATGGTTGTTTTGCTTAGCATGCGATTTAGAAAAAAACTTTCGCCGATAGCAGGAATTTCCCTTGTGTATCTAGGATACTTAGCAATTAATCCATTAACCCTTTTTCACCTGGGTTTTCAGTTGTCTTTTTTAATCTCGTTTGGTCTTATCATCTCAGCACCAACTATTATACAGAAGTATCAACACCCAATTTCACAATTGATAGTCATAACATTTTTAGCACAATTGCTTTCATTTCCACTGATCTTGTATCATACATTTGAATTTTCATTGTTGAGTCTCCCCCTAAACCTTGTTTATATCCCCGTGATCACAACAGTTGTATTACCTTTAACCCTTTTAGCATTTTTGCTTTCTTTCTTCCTTCCAGCTGGTATTAATTTGCCCTTACTCGTTCTTGAACTCGTGTATTCTACTTTTCACCCTCTGTTACTTGAGGTTTCGGATTGGTCTTTGGCAACTATTGTTTTTGGAAGACCTTCTGTGATTTTCGTTGCTGCTTTCTACGGTGTCATTCTAATTGGATGTATAAAGTGGGAGAATGGAACACGAAATTGGTGGGTAGCTCCAGTTACAATTTTTGGTCTTTTGTGTTTTTGGCAATTGAGTTCGCCTTATTTCAATCCAGAGGCAAAAGTAACGGTTATTGATGTCGGGCAAGGAGATAGCATTCTAATTGAATTACCTTTTAGAAGAGCAGTTTATTTAATTGATGCAGGTGGTACAGTTTCGTTTACAAATGAGGATTGGCGAAACAAGAGAAAGCCTTTTGATGTAGGGGCTGATATTGTCATCCCTACCTTGACAGAAAGGGGGATAAAGAAGTTAGATAAGTTAGTCTTAACGCATGGTCATTTAGATCACATTGGTGGTGCGATGGCTTTGGTTGATGCGATTAAAGTAAAGGAAGTTTTATATGGGAAAGGACCTGTTGAAGGAGAATTTGAGCGTGATCTCCTTCTCCGTTTTATAGAAAAAGGTACGCAAATCCATTTTGTTGAAGATGGAATGAGTTGGAGCAAGGGGCGGCCTATTTTTCAATCCTTTCCCCAAAAGGACAAGAACATGATTTGAATGAGAGGTCGATCGTTATATATAGTAATATCGAAGGGATCTCTTTTTTGTTTACAGGAGATCTTGAAGAGGAAGGCGAGAGGCGTCTGCTTTCGAGGTATCCGGGGTTAGAAGTCGATATATTGAAAGCTGGTCATCATGGGAGTCGGACTTCGACAACAGAAATTTTTGTTAAGCAATTAGAACCACAACTAGTGCTCATATCTGCCGGTAGACAAAATAGATTCGGACATCCACATCCAGAAGTAACCGATCGGTTACAGGAGTTTGAAATTCCCGTTTTACGAACTGATTTAAATGGAGCTATTGAATTAAGGCTAAACAAAGAGCAACTAAAAGTTCGAAGTGCTTTAAACCCTTAAGAAAAAGGAGGATGACATCTGTCATCCTCCTTTTCTAAGAGTGTCAGGCTCTTTTGATTACATAGCACTAAATACATCAACAATATTCGCGATAATAAATAGTGTAGCAAAGAAACCAAAAGGAATGATAAACCCGACAGCAGAATCAATAGCATCGTTTCGTTTACATTGTACTTCTTTTTCAAAATGCATCAGACATTCCTCCTTTATCAAATTAAGTATACGGGATCGGTCGAAAAAATACTAGGTAGATTCACTTGTTCCTGAACAAAATCTAGGATGTTCAAGAAATTGTTAGAAAGTGACTTTTTGATTGGTATGACTGTAAAGAGTTGTCACCTATAGTTTTGAACTGCATAGGATATTATAAATAGTGAAGGCGGTCATGATTATCGTCATAAATAAGAATACCTGGGGTCTTATTTTATGGCGTTTATCATAAATGGGATCTGGCATTTTCGGGCTAGATCCTTTTTCATTTCTCTTGTCAAGTGCTTTGAGATTGTCTATTCTTAAGTGGGTAGACAAGCAATAATCTAAAGCGTAGCTTGCCCATATTTAATGTAGTTATACCAAATAAATGAGGAATGAGAATATGTCATATATTGCTATAAAAAAAGAAGTAAAACGGGGCGATGTCAGACCTGTCTACTTTATGTATGGAACGCAAAGTTTTTTGATGGAAGACTTACTGTTGGACATAATTAGGCAAACAGTTGGTTCGCAAGATGATCCAAATGTTATAACATATAGTTTACAAGATGTGTTATTAGATACTGCGGTTGAAGAAGCGGAAACCTTCCCATTCTTTGGAGGAAAAAAAATCGTTATCGTTAAAGAATTCTCTCTTGTAACGGCTCAAAAACAAGACTCTAAATTAGATCATGATGTAAATCGTTTATTACAATACATAGCAAGCCCGGCGCCTGAATCTATTCTGATTTTATTAACACCATTTGAGAAATTAGATGAAAGAAAAAAATTGACAAAAGAGCTAAAAAAAAGAGCGGCTGTAGTAGATTGCTCCCCTTTTGATGACAAATTATTGTTGCAGTGGTTGGATGCACAAGCTCATGCTAAAGGTTTTACCTTTTCTCCAGGTGGAAAAGAGCGGTTGCTTGAACGTTTAGGGCCACAATTATTACAGCTTGTTTCTGAGATGAATAAATTAGCATTGTATGTTGGCGATGGTGGAGTTGTGGATCAAGAAGTAGTGGATTTATTAGTTGCGCGTTCCCTTGAACAAGATGTCTTTGCACTCATTGACTATGCAGTAAAAAAACAACTTGATAAAGCTTTGGTAATATACCATGACTTGTTAAAGCAAAAAGAAGAGCCGTTAAAGTTACTTGCTCTCATAGCGAGGCAACTTCGAATCTTCTATCAAGTGAAGGAGATGGGGCGTCGCTCCTATTCTCAGAAGGATATAGCATCACAATTAAAGCTTCATCCTTATGTGGTAAAGTTGGCTAGCCAGCAAGTGAATAAATTCCAAGATAAACAATTACTGCATTTGCTTGAATCAGCCGCGGATGCAGATTATGCTATTAAGTCAGGAAAAATGGAAAAGACTCTGGCTGTAGAATTGTTACTAATGAGGTTATCATCTTTGGATCAAAGTTAACCCAAATATAATAGTAAAGAAAAAAACACACGAGTCGATCGTGTGTTTTTTTCTATCAGGCTTATTATGCAGAAAGACCGTTTAGCTTTTTAGCAAGACGAGACTTTTGACGAGATGCTGCATTTTTATGGATAAGGCCTTTGTTAGCTGCTTTATCAAGCTTTTTGCTAGCTTCAACGAAAGCTGCTTTAGCTACTTCAACGTCACCAGCTTCAACTTTTGTTTCAAAGTTTTTAATTGCAGTACGTAGAGCAGACTTAACAGAAATGTTCTGTGCACGACGCTTGTCAGTTGTTTTAACGCGCTTAATTGCAGATTTAATATTTGGCATATCATTCACCTCCTAAATAAATGTGTTTGAGGTTTGATCCCGGTCCATCTATTATGAACGGTTTCGTTTCTTGTTCATGTATCATACATACAACAAATTGCATTCTACCAAATCCAAGAGGAAAAAGCAATACCAGAATGAAAACAAGCATGCTCGGAAACACTACAATCACAAGAGATTCTAAAGTAGGAGAGTGGATTAAATGTCTGAAGAACTTAATTTAGAACAATATCAAATACGAACGGATTTAGCGGTTGAAGCTCGTCAAATGGTGTTAGAACAAGAAGAAAGGAAAGGCAACCCTGTTAAAGATGTAAGTGGCGTACAGGTAAAGGAAGAAGAAATTGACGGAGTTTCTGTTACTCGTGTGTCGATAGATGAAGTTGGGGCAAAAAGACTTGGTAAGAAAAAGGGGAATTATCTAACCTTTGAATCACTTGGAATACGTAAAAAGGATACAGAAATCCAAGAGAAAATGGAACGAGTTTTTGCTCAGAAGTTTCATGAATTCATGGTTGAAATTGGAATTAAGGATACAGATACTTGTCTAGTCGTCGGCCTAGGTAATTGGAATGTAACTCCGGATGCATTAGGACCGATTGCAATTGAAAACTTACTGATCACAAGACATTTATTTCAATTGGCGCCAGAACAGGTGCAAGAAGGTTTTCGACCAGTAAGTGCTGTTACACCAGGTGTTATGGGATTAACGGGGATTGAAACAAGTGATGTTATCTATGGAATTATTGAAAAAACGAAACCTGATTTTGTCATCGCGATAGATGCATTGGCTTCCCGTTCAATTGAACGCGTTAATGCAACCATTCAAGTGTCGGATACAGGGATTCACCCAGGGAGTGGTGTTGGAAACAAACGAAAAGAACTAAGTCAAGATGCCTTGGGTATTCCGGTTATTGCTGTTGGAATACCAACTGTCGTAGACGCAGTTTCGATTACAAGTGATACCATTGATTATGTATTAAAGCACTTTGGGCGTGAAATGAAAGAAGGAAAGGCACCTTCGCGTGCTCTTGCTCCTGCAGGCATGACATTTGGCGAGCAGAGAAAACTTACGGATGATGATTTACCAGATGAAACAAAACGAGAAACGATTATGGGGATGGTGGGGAACTTACCAGATAATGAAAAGCGCCAACTTATTCGTGAAGTGCTCGCTCCATTAGGTCACAATTTAATGGTAACACCTAAGGAAGTAGATGTATTTATTGACGATATGGCTAACGTCATTGCTACTGGCCTGAATGCAGCATTGCACCATAGTATTAATCAGGATAATGTAGGTGCCTATACTCACTAGAAATTATCGCTTAAAATACACAAAAACTTAATGGTCACTAAAAGCGCTTCGTATGAGGCGTTTTTTTCTTTTTTTTGTTCTATTACTCTTTATCCCGGCATACAACTGGTTTAGAAGCTCCTAACAATCTAATAGTGGACAAGTATAAGAATTGAACTCAACTTAAAAGTAGGAGAAGGGATGAGGCCATGAAAAAGAAACAATTTCGCAGCTTCACGGTTTCAATTAATCGGACGAGCTTAAAAAAACTAATCGTCATGACAATTATCGCAATCATGGCATTGTTTATTTTTACTGGCATGCTAACATCATTTGAGCCTGGTTATGGACTCGCATCAAACCAAGTGCATGAGTGGGCAACAGGTATTAAAGGAGAAGACTTTGTTCATGTACTGGGGATGGAGAATAAATATTTTACTGAGGCTTTACCTGATGGGAGTAAGCCACCAAGTTTATCCAATATAGCTTTTCAAGTAGCGACTAGTATCAATCCTGATGATCCCCGAAGTTTACTAGGGAGAGAGCTACCTGGATTTGCGTTATTTGATGGACAGATTCTAGTAGCCGGGGAAGGGACAGACTATACGAATTTACCTGTAGAGTCAGCTCCTCCAATGGACGTAATTATGGCAGAAAGAGAAGCAACAAAAGAAAGTTTAGCTAAATTAGAGCAACTTGAAAAAGAAGGGGAGCAAGTTCATGGTTCTACAGATGGCAAGCAAGTTGTCCATATCATACATTCACATAACTATGAATCTTTCTTACCGGAGTTAGAAACAAATAATCCTGATGAAGCTCATCATAGTAAAATCAATATCACTCTAGTAGGGGAGAAATTATCTCAAGAATTAGAAAAGCGTGGAATTGGGGTTGAAGTAGAGAAACGAGATATACAAGGAAAGTTAAGGGACCGCGGTTGGCAATATAACAAATCCTATGATGCTTCTAGAGAACTTGTTGAGGAGGCGATGGGCAAAAACGGAGATTTAGAGTTCTTCTTTGATTTGCATCGGGACTCCTTGCCTAGAGATCGAACAACCGTAACGATTAATGGAGAAGAGTTCTCCAGAATTGTATTTGTTATTGGAGGCAATCACGATAACTATGAACAAAATTTCAAATTAGCTGAGGATCTTCATAATTCATTAGAAGAGAAATACCCAGGATTAAGTCGTGGTGTTATTTTAAAACAAGGACGCTTAACAAATGGACGCTTTAATCAAGATTTATCAGATCGGGCCATTTTAATGGAGTTTGGTGGAGTTGGAAATACGCTAGAAGAAAATTATCGGTCGGCAGAAGCTGTTGCTGAAGTATTCTCTGAATACTATTGGAATGCTCAATCAGTAGACGGTCAATAAGGAGAGGAAAACAATGAAAAAGCTGGTTGTGAGAACTCTGTTAATAGGTGTTTTGTTATTACTTGGCGCATTATTTGGCGTACAACAAATAAATGAAACGCTGGGAATATCACAGCCAGAACCTCTTTTAACAGAAACGAAAGAATCAATTGAATCCAATCAAGGAGAAGGGGAAATCAAAAAAAAGAAAAGTACATTCCTAATATTCAAGCTGAACTAGCAGAAAAAAAACAAAAAGTTCAGGACTCGGAACGATTTAACTTTTTTTCAGATATGGGCAGTCAATTGGCTGAAGGGTTTAATTATGCTAGTAGAAGTTTATTGACTCAGATTATGTCGTTTGTACACAATGTGTTAAATGGAGAAGGAAATGAATAAACTATAAAATTTTGGCTGTTGAAAAGCGACTCCACCTTTCAACAGCCTTTTCTTTGATTAAGATTAATCGAGGGGAGAGACCCAAGTAGAGCCAATAATAATTAACAAAATAAATAGAACGACGATTAAGGCAAAGCCTCCTCCTGCAAACTGGGCACAATGTCCTGTAGTGGGCATTCCATATCCGTAAACAGGAGCAATATGACCAGTTCCGCAACCACAATCTCCTATTGGACCCATATGATCCATTCCATATCCGTATTGTGTCATCGGCATTGAATGCCCAGCTTCATATCCATAATCAGTCCCTGCTGCACCGGTTCCAAATGAAGCTCCAGTCATAGAGTCTCCAAAATATAACATTTAGTAAAACCACCTTTCAAGAGGATACTTTACTCTATGCAAATGCCCGTTATCGGAGATTGGGAATCAAGCCCAAATTAAAAGAAGTGAAATAAGAGTGAAACTACGAGGAATTGTTGCCTGAGTCTACTCAGATTGGTATAATCAACAATAGTGTACATTGTACGAGAATGTAGGAGTGATCAATTATGAATAAAGAACAAAGACTAGCGCGCCAGGCGAAGATTCGTAACTTTTCAATCATCGCTCATATTGACCACGGTAAATCAACACTAGCCGATCGGATATTAGAAAAAACGGGTGCATTAACGGAACGAGAAATGAAAGAACAAACGCTTGATGCTATGGACCTAGAGCGTGAACGTGGAATAACAATTAAGTTAAATGCTGTTCAGCTTACTTATAAAGCAAAAAATGGTGAAGAATATATTTTTCATCTAATTGATACTCCGGGGCATGTGGACTTCACTTATGAGGTTTCACGTAGTTTAGCGGCTTGTGAAGGGGCGTTGTTAATTGTTGATGCAGCTCAAGGGATTGAGGCGCAGACGCTTGCAAATGTTTATTTAGCTCTTGATAATGATTTAGAGATTTTACCAGTGATTAATAAGATTGATTTGCCAAGCGCTGAACCAGAACGTGTTAAACAAGAAGTAGAAGATGTGATCGGACTTGACGCTTCAGATGCTGTATTAGCTTCTGCTAAAAATGGAATAGGAATTGAGGACATCTTAGAGCAAGTTGTTGAGAAAGTACCAGCACCAACTGGGGACCCTGAAGCCCCTTTAAAAGCGTTGATTTTTGATTCGCTCTATGATCCATATCGTGGAGTTGTAGCGTATATCCGAATTGTTGAAGGAACAGTTAAACCAGGACAAAAAATTAAAATGATGGCAACTGGCAAAGAGTTTGAAGTAAATGAAATTGGTGTGTTCACACCGAAAGCAGAAAAAAGAGATGAATTAACAGTAGGGGATGTTGGTTTCCTTTCAGCTGCAATTAAAAATGTTGGCGATACACGTGTCGGGGATACGATTACTAGTGCAGAGCGTCCGGCTGAAGAGCCATTACCTGGTTACCGCCGGATGAACCCAATGGTTTACTGTGGTCTTTACCCTGTTGATACGAATGAATACAATGACTTACGAGAAGCATTAGAGCGCCTTGAATTAAACGATGCCTCATTACAATATGAACCTGAAACATCACAAGCTTTAGGGTTTGGTTTCCGTTGTGGATTTTTAGGTCTTCTCCACATGGAAATTATTCAAGAACGAATTGAACGTGAATTCGGTATTACTTTAATTACAACTGCGCCAAGTGTTATTTATAAAGTGACGACAACAAGTGGAGAAGAAGTCCAGATTGATAATCCAGCAAACATGCCAGAAGCACAAAAGATTGAATCTGTTGAAGAGCCTTATGTTAAAGCGAAAATCATGGTTCCAAATGATTTTGTTGGTTCTGTTATGGAGCTTTGTCAGAAGAAACGAGGAATTTTTGGCGACATGCAGTACTTGGATGAGAACCGAGTACAAATTGTTTATGAAATCCCATTATCTGAAATTGTTTATGATTTCTTTGACCAATTAAAGTCAAATACAAAAGGATATGCTTCATTTGATTATGAATTAATTGGCTATAAGCCATCGAAGCTTGTGAAGATGGACATCTTATTAAATAGTGAAAAAGTTGACGCATTATCAGTCATTGTTCACCGTGATTTTGCCTATGATCGTGGCAAGATTATTGTTGAAAAATTAAAAGAATTAATACCGCGTCAACAATTTGAAGTGCCAGTTCAAGCGAGTATTGGTCAAAAGATTATCGCCCGATCTACAATCAAAGCTATCCGTAAAAATGTGTTGGCTAAATGTTATGGTGGAGATATTTCTCGTAAACGTAAGTTACTTGAAAAGCAAAAAGAAGGTAAGAAGCGTATGAAAGCTGTAGGGAATGTGGAAGTTCCACAAGAAGCCTTTATGGCAGTTTTACGTATGGATGATTAAGTTGAATGAAACCGCAGGACTACTCCTGCGGTTATTACTTTTTAATCCTTATATTATAATTTACAAAAGTTGGAGGGACGAATATTGGTTAAAGCAGCTTATGTCCACATCCCATTTTGCGAGCATATATGTCATTACTGCGATTTTAATAAAGTTTTCTTAAAAAATCAGCCAGTCGATCAGTATGTCAACTCGTTGCTTCTAGAAATGGAACGAACGTTAAAGAGAGAGCCGACTCGTGCGTTAACTACAGTTTATATCGGTGGGGGAACACCAACGGCCCTATCAGCTAAACAATTAGATGTATTACTTGAAGGTATGAGAAACATCTTGCCGATTGAAGAGGTCATTGAATTTACGATTGAGGTTAATCCAGATAGCATCGAAGAAGATAAGTTGGCGGTATTAAAAAAACATGGTATTAATCGATTGAGTATTGGTGTTCAATCATTTGATGAAGAGCTTTTAAAAGGGATCGGGAGAACTCATTCTCGTACGAGTGTATTAGATGCTGTCACAAGAAGTAAATCTCTTGGCTTTGAGAATATATCGCTAGATTTGATGTTTGGTTTGCCAGGTCAAACACCGGAGGCTTTTAAAGAAACGATTCATGAAGCGATTGATCTTGGGGTAGAACACCTATCAGCTTATTCATTGAAAGTAGAAGAGAAAACAGTCTTTTATAACCGGCAACGTCAAGGGAAATTAATCTTACCGCAAGAAGATGATGAGATATCGATGTATGAAATATTATTAGAAGAAACGAAAAAGGCTAATTTCTCACAATACGAGATTAGTAATTTTGCGAAGGCAGGTTTTGAAAGTAGGCATAACCTCGTTTATTGGAATAATGAAGAATATTATGGTTTCGGTGCAGGAGCTCACGGTTACGTTAATGGCATTCGTTATCAAAATCACGGTCCTTTGCCAAAATATTTAAAGGCAATTGATGCGCATACAGCTCCTATTTTGAACCAACATGAAGTTTCTCCTGTTGAACGAATTGAAGAAGCAATGTTTATGGGGCTACGGAAACGTAATGGGGTTAACCGTGATGAATTCAAAGGTTTATATGGAAGATCGGTTGACGATTGCTTCGGTGAACAAATTGACATGCTTCAAAAACGAGGGCTGTTAGTTGTAGAGAATAACCGAGTGAAGATAACTGAAGAAGGCTTATTGTTAAGTAATGAAGTTTTTGAACAGTTCATTGCCGTTTTAGATGAGTAATGAAGCGACAGTCAGCTAGGAAATAATTGATTTGATCGTTCACGGGTAAATTCCATATTTTGTGCTTTTATTTTTAGAAAGAATAGAGCTTCGATTAGTTGACAAAGCGCCGCCTTTTTGATAATTTATCATTAGATTTAGCACTCGGATGCGGTGAGTGCTAACAGAGGTGGTGAGGGGATGTTAACAGATAGGCAATTGTTGATTCTACATGCTATTGTTGATGATTATATCCGTTCTGCAGAGCCTGTGGGCTCAAGAAGCATTTCCAAAAGAGATGATATTACGTTTAGTCCGGCAACGATTCGTAACGATATGGCAGACTTAGAGGAATTAGGCTTTTTAGAGAAACCGCACAGTTCGGCTGGTAGAATTCCATCACAAAGAGGGTATCGCTACTATGTCGATAATCTATTATTGCCACACCATTTAACTGCTGACGAAGAGTTGGACATAAGATCTATTTTCTCAGAGCGAATTCGAGAGGTTGAGGAAGTCATTCAACACTCAGCTCGAGTACTTTCAAATATGACAAGTTATATCTCTCTCGTATTGGGACCCGAAATGTTTGAATCAACATTAAAAAATATTCAGATCATCCCTCTTGGGAAAGGATCGGCTATCCTTATTCTAGTAACAGACACAGGACATGTTGAGAATCAAACGATTGTTGTTCCCGAGTCGATTGATGCTTCTGACTTAGAAAGAACTGTTAATATTCTTAATGAACGATTAATGGGTGTGCCACTTTATAAGTTAAGAGATAAGCTTCAATTTGAAATCAAAGATGTACTACGTGAACATGTAGGGAATTATGAGCAAGTTGTTAAGATGATTGACCCTTCTTTGCATATTGAGAAAGAGGAAAAAGTATTCTACAGTGGGAAAACAAATATCTTGTCTCAACCTGAATTCCGCGATGTTGAAAAAGTACGAATGCTACTTAATATGTTAGAAGAAGATAAAACGATGAACCAAATTCTTCGAACACCGGTAACAGGAATACAAGTCAAGATAGGCCAAGAAAATAAATTAGAGGCTTTTGACAATTGCAGTTTGATCACTGCATCTTATTCAATTGCTGGCAAGCATATGGGTACGATTGGTATATTAGGTCCAACTCGTATGGAGTACCGAAGGGTGATTGGAGTTGTTGACACATTGTCAAAGGATCTTACGAAACTATTAACAAACTTGTATCAGCAAGGTTAGAAATGGTAATATTGACAATTAGTTGTAGTTTACTAATTGTCATGCTACATAGAGCTAGTTTAATTTTACTAGGAGGTGAAATGAGTTGACAGAAAAAGAAACACAAACAATGGAAGAAGAAGCAATTGAACAAGAGCCGAATGCAGAAGAGATCAGTGAGGAAGCTGAGCAAACTGAGGAACTGTCTACTGAAGAATCTCATCAAGCAGAAGTTACTGAACTTAACAATCGTCTTTTACGTGTTCAAGCAGATTATGATAATTTCCGTCGTCGTTCTCGTGAAGAAAAAGAATCGGCTGCGAAATATAGATCACAAACCGTTATCGAAGCTTTGCTTCCTGTCATCGATAACTTTGAGCGTGCTTTACTTGTAAAGCCAGAAACTGAGGAAGCAAAGGCGCTATTACAAGGCATGGAAATGGTTTATCGTCAATTCCAAGAAGCATTGAAGAGTGAAGGCGTTGAAGTGATCGAGACGGTTGGTCAAACGTTTGATCCTCACTTGCACCAAGCGGTCATGCAAGTTGAAGAGGAAGGGTTTGAATCAAATCAAATCGTGGAAGAATTACAAAAAGGGTATAAGTTAAAGGATCGCGTAGTAAGACCATCTATGGTTAAAGTAAATGCGTAATCCTACATAACCTATTTTGGGAGCGATGAGAAGCTCGTTCTATTAGTTTTAGGTACAATTATGTGATACTTAACTTCACTTATTATAAAAAAGAGCTGGTTTAAGCAAAACTTGAATTGGAGGAAGAATCATGAGTAAAATCATTGGTATTGATTTAGGTACAACAAACTCTTGTGTAGCCGTTATGGAAGGCGGAGAAGCAACAGTTATTCCTAATCCAGAAGGTAACCGTACAACTCCATCTGTTGTAGCATTTAAAGATGGTGAGCGTCTTGTAGGGGAAGTGGCAAAGCGTCAAGCGATCACTAACCCAAATACAGTTATGTCTATTAAAAGACATATGGGAACGGATTACAAAGAGGCAGTTGAGGGCAAAGACTTTACACCTCAAGAAATTTCTGCAATTATCTTACAAAAGTTAAAATCAGATGCTGAGGCATACTTAGGTGAGAAGGTTACAAAGGCTGTTATTACTGTGCCGGCTTACTTTAATGACTCACAACGTCAAGCAACAAAAGATGCTGGTAAGATTGCTGGTCTTGAAGTTGAGCGTATTGTCAACGAGCCAACGGCAGCTGCACTTGCTTATGGTTTAGAAAAAGAAGAAGATCAAACAATTCTTGTTTATGACCTTGGTGGCGGTACTTTTGATGTATCTATCCTTGAATTGGGAGATGGGTTCTTCGAAGTTAAAGCAACTTCTGGAGATAACAAGCTTGGTGGAGATGACTTCGACCAAGTAATCATTGATTACTTAGTCGATCAATTTAAGAAGGACAATGGCATTGATCTTTCACAAGATAAGATGGCTATGCAACGTCTGAAAGATGCAGCTGAAAAGGCAAAGAAAGATTTATCTGGTGTAACACAAACACAAATTTCTCTACCTTTCATCACAGCTGATGCAACTGGCCCTAAGCATTTGGAAGTGAGCATGAGCCGTGCAAAGTTTGAAGAGCTATCTGCTGATTTAGTAGAGCGTACACTAGAGCCAACTCGTCGTGCTCTATCTGATGCTGGACTTTCAGCAAGTGAAATTGACAGAGTCGTATTAGTTGGTGGATCTACTCGTATCCCTGCTGTTCAAGAAGAAATTAAGAAATTAACAGGAAAAGAACCGCATAAGGGAGTAAATCCAGATGAGGTAGTTGCATTAGGTGCGGCTGTTCAAGCTGGTGTCCTTACAGGTGATGTAAAAGACGTTGTTCTTTTAGATGTAACACCACTTTCATTAGGTATTGAGACAATGGGTGGAGTATTTACAAAGTTAATTGAACGTAATACAACAATCCCGACGTCAAAATCACAAGTTTTCTCTACAGCTGCTGATAATCAGCCATCGGTTGATATTCATGTACTTCAAGGTGAGCGTGAAATGGCAGCATACAATAAAACATTAGGACGTTTCCAATTATCTGATATTCCACCAGCACCACGTGGTGTACCTCAAATCGAAGTATCTTTTGATATTGATGCGAACGGTATCGTGAATGTAAAGGCAAAAGATCTTGGAACGAATAAAGAACAATCTATTACGATTACTTCATCATCAGGTCTTTCTGACGATGAAATCGAAAAAATGGTTAAAGACGCTGAAGCAAATGCAGAAGAAGACAAAAAGCGTCGTGAAGAAGTTGAACTTCGCAATGAAGCCGATCAACTTGTTTTCCAAACGGAAAAGACACTTAAAGACTTAGGTGAAAATGTCGATGCGGCAGAGAAAGAAAAGGCTGAAGCGGCAAAAGATAAACTAAAAGCAGCGATTGAGTCTGATAACACAGACGAAATTCGTACGGCTAAAGATGAGCTTCAAGAGATCGTGATGGCATTAACTACAAAGATGTATGAGCAAGCGGCACAAGCGGCTCAAGGAGCAGAAGCAGGGGATGCTGGCGCGAAGCAAGCAGACGATAATGTTGTAGATGCTGAATACGAAGAAGTAAAAGAAGAAGAAAAGAAATAACATAGAACATTTGTAGAAAAGTCAAAGTCAGCGTTTATGGCTTTGACTTTTTCTACGAATGTCTACCAAAAAGAGGATATTGAATCTTCAATTGTGTTTGTTGCGAAGTACAATAAAATGATGATAAGATGAACGTTATGGAATAGAGTCGGGAGTGGATGACATGAGTAAACGAGATTACTATGAAGTCCTTGGTGTCGATCAAAATGCTTCTGTTGATGAAGTGAAAAAAGCGTATCGTAAATTAGCGCGTAAATATCATCCAGATGTAAATAAAGAAGCTGATGCTACGGATAAATTTAAAGAAGTAAAAGAGGCGTATGACACGTTAAGTGACCCTCAGAAAAAGGCGCACTATGATCAATTTGGTCATACAGACCCTAACCAAGGCTTTGGTGGAGCTGGAGACTTTGGTGGGGGTTTTGGGGACATCTTTGACATGTTCTTTGGTGGTGGCGGACGTAGAAATCCAAATGCACCTCGTCAAGGAGCCGATCTGCAATACACGATGACTCTTGAGTTTAAAGAGGCTGTCTTCGGAAAAGATACAGAAATTGAAATTCCTCGTGAAGAGACATGTAACACTTGTACCGGTAGTGGGGCAAAGCCTGGAACTAAACCAGAAACTTGTTCTCATTGCGGTGGGGCAGGCCAATTAAACGTAGAACAGAATACACCATTTGGACGGGTTGTAAATCGTCGCGTTTGTCATCACTGTGATGGAACAGGTAAGTTTATTAAAAACAAGTGTACGACATGTGGTGGAAAAGGAAAAGTACGTAAACGTAAAAAAATAAGTGTGAAAGTTCCAGCGGGTATTGATCACGGTCAACAATTACGTGTTTCTGGTCAAGGAGAAGCTGGGGTTAACGGTGGGCCTCCTGGAGACCTATACGTTGTCTTTAATGTGAAAACTCATGAATTCTTTGATCGTGATGGTGATGACATCTACTGTGAAATGCCTTTAACTTTTGCGCAAGTAGCACTTGGTGATGAAATTGAAGTACCGACATTGAGTGGCAAAGTAAAACTGAAAATTCCTGCTGGGACACAGACTGGGACTAATTTCCGCCTTCGTGGAAAAGGGGTTCCGAACGTTCATGGACGTGGTCAGGGCGATCAGCATGTTAAGATCAGAGTCGTTACACCTAAAAACCTAACGGACAAGGAAAAGGATTTAATAAGAGATTTTGCTCAAATGTCTGGCGGACAGCCTGATGAGCAAAATGACAGCTTTTTTGCAAAAGTAAAACGCGCCTTTAAGGGAGAATAGCAATCTAAGGATGGAGTTGGAGATTTATGATGAAATGGTCGGAATTTAGTATTCATACGACAGAGGAAGCGGTAGAGCCGGTTTGTAATATATTACATGAAGCTGGTGCAAGTGGTGTCGTTATAGAAGATCCCTTAGATCTAGTAAAGGATTGGGGAGATAAATTCGGTGAGATCTACCAACTCTCTCCAGATGATTATCCTGAAGAAGGAGTTATTATTAAGGCTTATTTCCCTGTTAATAGCTTTTTATCTGAAACTATTGAGGAAATCAAAGAATCAATCAATGGCTTGCTTTTATATGATATTGATCTTGGTCATAATAAAGTTCAATTGATAGAGGTTCACGAAGAAGAGTGGGCAACTGCGTGGAAGAAGTATTATAAGCCTGTGAAAGTGTCAAGTTCGATTACTATTACTCCTACTTGGGAGGAGTATCAACCTACAGTTGGTGAAATGGTAATAGAACTTGACCCTGGAATGGCTTTTGGGACAGGAACACATCCAACGACCGTTCTATGTATTCAAGCTTTAGATAAATATTTAAATGGTGGAGAAACGGTTGTAGATGTTGGAACTGGCTCAGGGGTATTAAGCATCGCTGCGGCAAAGTTAGGTGTGAAAAGTGTATTAGCGCTTGATCTTGATTATGTTGCAGTTGAAAGTGCTGCGTTAAATGTCAACTTAAATCGTGTTCAAGACGTCGTAACAGTCAAACAAAATAACTTACTAGAAGATGTTGATGGACAATATGATATTGTTGTAGCGAATATCCTAGCGGAGGTCATTGTTCGGTTTGTTCAAGATGCGGCAGCGGTTCTTAAACCAAATGGATTATATATAACTTCTGGTATTATTAAACGTAAGAAACAAGAGGTTAAAGATGCTCTATTAGCTGGTGGATTTAACATTGAAGAAGTAATTGAAATGGATGATTGGGTAGCGATTATTGCTCGTAAGCAATAAAAGTCTAGAATATGCTTTTTTGAAAAATTAGCTCACTCAGTTCGTCATGTAGCTATTTTACGTAGTATTCACTACATTAATAAAATGTGAGGAAGATGAACATGCAGCGTTACTTTGTTGCGAAAGAGCAAATGACTAAACATGAAGTTGTGATTACAGGTGAAGATGTTAAACATATCTCACGTGTAATGCGAATGAATATTAATGATGAAATCATTTGTAGCAATAATGAATCTCGTACGGTTAAATGTGTCATTACAAGGCTAGCAGATCAGGAAATTGTAGCTAAGATTGTACAAGAAATCACACCCAATACGGAGCTACCAATAGAGGTAACGATTGCTCAAGGGTTACCTAAAGGGGATAAATTAGATTTAATTATCCAAAAGGGGACGGAGCTCGGAGCCAGTGCGTTTATTCCTTTTTCTGCTTCCAGGTCAATTGTAAAATGGGATCGTAAAAAGGCTGGAAAAAAAATCGAACGTCTAGAGAAGATTGCTAAAGAAGCTGCGGAGCAATCCTATCGAGAAAGAATTCCTGTAGTTCACCAAGTCCTTGCTTTACCAAAATTATTAAAAGAAATGGCTACCTTCGATCGTGTGATTATAGCTTATGAAGAATCTGCGAAAGAGGGCGAACATGCTCAACTTGCACGGGTATTAAATGAATTGTCTCCAGGTCAAAAGCTTCTGTGTATCATTGGACCTGAAGGTGGTCTATCTGAAGAAGAAGTAAATCAATTAAAACAAGCAGGTGCCATTCCTTGCGGATTTGGTCCAAGAATATTGCGTACCGAAACAGCTGCATTATATGCACTTGCTGTAAGTTCGTACCATTTTGAATTAATGAGGTGAAGACAATGCCTACAGTGGCGTTTCATACATTAGGCTGTAAAGTGAATCATTATGAAACAGAAGCGATTTGGCAGCTGTTTCAAAAAGAAGGCTATGAAAAAGTAGAGTTTGAATCGACGTCGGATGTCTATGTAATTAATACGTGCACAGTGACGAATACAGGTGATAAGAAAAGTCGTCAAGTCATTCGTAGAGCCGTTCGTAAAAATCCTGATGCTGTCATATGTGTAACCGGTTGTTATGCTCAAACATCACCAGCTGAAATTATGGCAATTCCAGGAGTCGATATTGTTGTTGGTACGCAGGATCGAGTGAAGATGCTGGAATATATTGAGCAATTTAAGCGTGAACGGGAGCCTATTAATGGTGTAGGAAACATTATGAAGTCTCGCGTATATGAAGAACTGGATGTTCCTGCTTTTACAGATCGTACACGTGCTTCTTTAAAGATTCAAGAAGGTTGTAACAACTTTTGTACATTCTGTATCATTCCTTGGGCTCGTGGCTTGATGCGCTCGCGAGATCCAAAAGAAGTAATTAAGCAAGCGCAACAATTAGTTGATGCAGGCTACAAGGAGATTGTTTTAACGGGAATTCACACTGGTGGTTATGGTGAAGATCTTAAAGATTATAGCTTGGCTCGTTTACTAGAAGATTTAGAGCAAGTTAAAGGCTTAAAGAGAATTCGTATATCTTCAATTGAAGCAAGTCAATTAACAGATGAAGTCATTAATGTAATTGACCGTTCTGAAAAAGTAGTCCGTCATTTGCATATTCCACTTCAATCAGGGTCGAACACGGTTCTTAAAAGAATGCGCCGTAAATATACGATGGAGTTTTTTGGAGAGCGTCTAGACCGATTAAAAGAAGTGCTACCTGGACTAGCTGTTACATCTGATGTTATCGTTGGGTTCCCGGGCGAAACAGAAGAAGAATTTCAGGAAACATTTGATTTTATCGCTAAACATAAATTTAGTGAACTTCATGTCTTTCCATATTCGAAGCGTACGGGAACTCCAGCTGCGCGAATGGAAGATCAAGTTGACGAAGAAGTGAAAAATGAAAGAGTGCATCGTTTAATTGAATTATCGAATCAATTAGCGAAGGAATATGCTTCATTGTTTGAAGGAGAAGTTCTTGAAGTGATTCCAGAGGAACAAGATAAAGAGAATCCTAATAGCGGTCAATATATTGGATATACAGATAATTATTTAAAAGTGAAAGTACCAGCCACTAATGATATGATTGGAAAGCTTGTAAAGGTTAAGATTACAAAGGCTGGCTATCCTTATAATCAAGGTGAATTTGTTCGTGTAATGGACGATGTTCCTTTAAAAGCAGTTGTGGGTAGATAATAAAAGCATCAAGGTGCCACTTTTTAAAGTGGGCCTTGATGCTTTTTTATAAAGGCATGTAAAAGAAAATAGTGGGAAGAATAAGTACAGGTATGGAAAGGTATTGAAGCGTGATGTATCTTTTGCAATTTTGTGATACGATAAGAGAGGTACGGACAACTTACATATTAGAGAGGATGTTTTAACTTGATTCAATCAATTGCAAATTATATTGACCATACAGCATTAAAAGCAGATACAACTAAGGAACAGATCTTAACATTATGTGATGAAGCGAAACAATATAAGTTTGCGTCAGTTTGTATTAACCCTACTTGGGTAAAAGTAGCAGCTGAACAATTAAAAGATGTTGAAGAAGTGAAAGTTTGTACAGTGATTGGCTTTCCATTAGGAGCCAATACACCTGAAGTGAAAGCATTTGAGACAAGCAATGCGATAGCAAATGGAGCAACAGAAGTTGATATGGTAATTAATATCGCGGCACTAAAAGATCTAGATTATGAATTTGTTGAACGTGATATTCGTGCTGTCATTGATGCAGCAAAAGGCAAAGCACTAACTAAAGTTATTATTGAAACAAGCCTTTTGACGGATGAAGAAAAAGTGCGTGCTTGTGAGATTGCGGTTAAAGCAGGCGCTGATTTTGTCAAGACGTCAACAGGTTTCTCGACTGGTGGAGCGACGGTTGAGGATATAACTCTTATGAGAAAAACGGTCGGACCTACGATTGGCGTTAAAGCTTCAGGTGGAGTCCGTGATCTAGAAGGAGCAAAAGCGATGATTGAAGCAGGAGCAACACGAATTGGTGCTAGTGCTGGTGTTTCAATTGTAAATGGTGAGACGGCAACAACAGATTATTAATGAAAGGGAGAGGGTGTATCAAAAGGCTTATTAATGACCTTTTCATACACCCTCTCTTCACCCTTATTGTTGGATTGTTTCTTCTTTTGTTACGAGTGGTATGGAGATATTAAAAGTGGTACCATGACCAGATTGACTTTGTATAAAGATTTCCCCCCTCATTGCTTTTATAATACTAAAGGAAACCATTGTACCAAGGCCTGTACCAGTCGTTTTAGTGGAATAATATGGAGTCCCTAATCGTCGAATTTGATCCTCGCTCATTCCAATCCCATCGTCAGTTATCGAAATTGAAACGGTACCCTCCAACTTCTTCACTGAAAATGTTAATGTTCCACTTTCTAGCATTGCTTCAATGCCATTCTTCGCTATATTGATTAAACTTTGATGTAGTTTCTGTTTCTCCCCAGCAATAAAAGCTTCGTCAGATCTTTCAAATTCAATATGTACATCCTTCATTGTGGCATAAGGAGTTATGACTTTTAATACGTATTGAAGTTCCTTATTAATCTCTAAAAGTTCGATGTTCTCCAAAGATGGTTTGGCGAATGTTAAATAATCAGAAATAATGACCTCTGCTCGTTCTAGTTCTTCTAAGGAGAGTTTAATATAAAATTCTTTTTTCTCTTGTGATAAACTATGGTCTTGTAACAACTGAAGAAACCCTTTCGTAACTGTAAGAGGATTCCTTACTTCATGTGAGATGCTAGCTGCGATCTCACTGACAACTTTTAACTTTTCTAATTCTTTTAATTCGCTCAAAATGATACTTTCTTTTTTTGCTCGTTCAATGAAATGAATGAATAAGAACATAACAATAAGTTGCATAAAGTAGAAACTAGAAAGAGAAAGCCATTCATTCCTCGATAAGTTGATGCCAAATAGATAAATTACTGACAATAATATTAATACGCCAATAAAATGAGTCGTTAAGGCAAGAGTTAATTTTCTTTTCTGTTGTGTTGATTTCGTGAAAAGTGGAGATACGAAAAATAAAATGAAATAAAGTAAGCTATAAATAACAAGTGAAGAATAAAAGCCACTATCATAACTAATCATGAAGCGATACGTTAGGATAACAAGAAGAAGGAATAATCCAACTCTCCTCCCGCCATATAGGGCACCGATGATTAAAGGAATTAGGCGATAATCGAATATAAAACCAGGATGTGGTGAAAACGTAAAAGACATACATAGGATAATGGATAAGGATGATATAATTGCAATCAAAATTTCATTTGAAACTCGATTAATTTTTCCCTCCATGTATTTATGGTAAATAAAAAAAAGAAGAAATATAAATGTAAGGTTTAATAAAAAGATTTGTAGATCGAATAATAGCCCGTTCATATTTCCCCTCTTTTTGTCGAATTAAAGTATTACTTAGACATTCTCTATTTTTGGATTAATCCCTTCTTAACTTTCGAATTATTTTTTAAATAAAAAAGATAAAGGTGGTTAGAATATAACTCCTTTATCTGTAAGTTTGTTGCTAGATCGTTTTTATAATATTATATATTGCTTTTTCTGTTTCAACTTTTAATCCGCTTGTCCCCTTTGAAGTAGTAACGTTTCCAGTAAGAGGTATTTCATATGCATTTTGGGGCAAATTTGCTGTTCCTTCAGTACTTTGAATAGTTCCTTCGCCGTGGAGGATTAGTTCGTTACCGGGAATATAATCATCAATACTACCTTCATTCGTTACAAGTGAAATATGGTCAAGGTTAAGAGTTACTTGATCTATATCACTTATGTGTTGTAGGCCTGTTGCTAACTCTTCCTTTCGAATTTGCAAGGTTGATCCTTTATGAGTTTCTAACCATTGTGTTAGTTGTTCGATCTGTTCCACGTTCATCTACCTCCTTATATCTATTTGTACTGTTCCCATTCAAGATTACGATCATTCACAGGCGGCAATTACCTTTTGGTTGGCTAGATAATATTGGCATGGTCTAAATCAAATATAATGATGAATTAAGATTATAATAACTCGTGTCCTATAAATTTCATTTAGGATAGGGCTTTTTTTGGAGGTGCATTACCATCGATGGAATGTTATTCTTCCTTATGCTTGGACTTGTTGCCGTATTAGCGTTGACTATTTTCATGAAAACGAAACGCGTTCCGGCACCGGCACCAGTTCCTATTGATCGACCTAATCAAAATGTACCTAATCAGAATGCATTTAAGGAGGAGTTTGCTATGGAAAAAACGACAAAAGACGTTGTGGAAGCTGTTGCAGAGCGCAAAGCGGAAGAAGAGATTGGTGAAGAATTAAACCCTTTAAGAGGACACTTAGAAACAATGCAGTCGACATTAAGTCAACTTCAATCAAGTCAGCAACAAGCTAGCTCTATTATGAATGCATCGAACCAAGATCAACAACAAACGGATCAATTGCTTCAACAAATGCAACAAATTAGCACACAAGCACAACAACAGCAACAAAAGGCCTTTCAACAACTGCAACAGTCTATTCAGCAAGCTACACAGATGTTAGGCGGAGTCAGCCAATCGATTCAATCCATTAATGTATTGAATCAAATGCAGCAACAAATTAATCAATCACAGCAACAATTACAACAACAAACGCAACAACAGCAACAGCAGCAACAAGAACTTCAAAAGTTACAACAAATGCAAACTCAACAAGGGATGGACATGAGTAACCAATCTCAATCATATCAGAACTAACGGAAAAGGGGCGTCCCAGAAGGTTAAAACATACCTTATAGGACGTCCCCTATTTTATGCCTTTTCTACATGCAACCATTCCACAAATCTTGCAAAATATGTAGCAACTGGAAGCATTAAAAAAGAGCAAACTACATTGAAAATTAAGCTTGCGTGTGCAAGTTGCATCATAGGAGAGGAAGTGAGGCTAATTGCAACAGAACTTAACCAGCCAATAAGTGGAATAAATAAAAGAACTCCAAAGACATTTAACCAAATATTTGCATAAGCAACAAGTTTTGCACTTCGTCCTGACCCGATGCTGGCTAAATACGCAGTAATACATGTTCCTATATTAGCACCTAACATAATAGCAATACCGGCTTGAAGATTTAAGACGTGATCGGTCATAAATCCCATAGCGATAGCGGTCGTTGCTGTACTTGATTGAATAATTGCCGTTAGAATTGTTCCAATACCAACTCCTAACAATTGATGTTCGTTTGTAAGATCGAAGAACGAATGAACAGAAGGAATAGAAGCTAGTGGATAGGCTAATTTTTCAAGTCCATCCATTGCTATAAATATGCATGCCAAACCAAAAGATAGACAACCAAGTGAATAAGCCTTTGTACTTGGCATTAACAGGGCAATTAACCCGATTAACAATAACGGGATGATGAACATAGATAAATCAAGAGCAAGTAACTCAGTCGTCATAGTTGTTCCAATATTCGCTCCTAAAATGATCCCGATCGAGTGTCTGAAAGCAAGAAGTCCTGTTGCAACCAGTCCTACCGTCATGATAATAATAGCTGAACTACTTTGAAGAATAGCTGTTGCAATGGCTCCGACAATCATACCTTTCCACGCTGAATTCGTTAATCGATGTAGAAACTCCTGAAAGCGCGCTTGTCCTAATTGAAATAGACCTGCTCTCATCACAACCATACCGAATAAGAATAGTGCGATAAAAACAGCTAATAATGAAAATAGTTCTTTGACCACTGTGATTCACCTCTCATAATCAATCTATGGACAAATGGATACAAGCATGACTAAATTCAAATATTTATTGTGGAATATTAGACTATACTAAACTTTTTAAAGGAAAACAGGGGGAAACTCTAACTCTTTCTTGAATCGATAGAAAGTGATTCGGCCATTTATGTTATACTAAAGCGGATGATTTTAGAGAGATTGTGAGGAATGCAGCATGAAGGAGAAAATTGTTGAAACAAGTATAGACTTGTTTGGGAAAAATGGATTTACAGAAACGTCTATTCAAGACATTGTAGAAGCACTTGGTGTTACAAAAGGTACATTCTATTATTATTATAAAAGTAAAGAAGAGCTTCTAATGGAAATCCATCTCCGTTATATAGATGACTTAATACTAGGTCAAAAAGAAATACTAGAAAAGAAATTATCAACAGAGGAAAAGTTATATCAAATTGTTTACATGATTATGAAATATATAGAAGGGCACGGACAAAGTGCGAGAGTATTTTTCAGAGAGATGCAACATCTGAATGAAGAGCATCTAAAAGATATTTTTAGTAAAAGAGATAAGTTTAGAAAAGGGTTAAACAACGTGATTCAAGAAGGTATTGACACAGGTGAATTCAGGCAAGACTTAAATGTTAACATTGTCTCATTAGCGATTCTTGGTGCTGTGAATTGGAGTTATCATTGGTTTGATCCTAAAGGTGAACTGGACGAAAAAACAGTTTCGACGATTTATATTGATTTTATGTTGAATGGATTAAAAGCAACTTAGTCTTTCGCATGAAGACAAATGATTCAAAGTTATGAGTGGTTATCAAATAACAAGAGGAGGTTTACCAGAGCAATTTAGCCGCTAATAGGCATCTTGTTCAAAATAACGGAATCGTAGTTTTTTGGTTGACCTTTTTAAAGCTATATATTATAATTCAAAAAGACGTGCAATCACATAGACTGTACGTCCTGAGTTGGTTGTTTCGGAGGGAGGGAAATTAAATGGCAGAAACTCGTGTTCGCAAAAACGAATCGATTGATGCTGCACTTCGTCGCTTCAAGAGATCACTCTCTAAAGAAGGAACGTTGGCTGAGGTTAAAAAGCGTAAGCACTATGAAAAGCCTAGTGTTAAGCGTAAGAAGAAATCTGAAGCAGCAAGAAAACGTAAGTTCTAATTGAAGTGAGAGGGTGCTTTCATTGAATCTTCTTGAACGTTTAAATCAGGATATGAAGACTGCGATGAAGAACAAGGAAAAGGATAGACTCTCTGTCATCCGTATGGTAAAGTCGTCATTGCAAAACGAGCAAATTAAGCTTGGACGTGAGTTGACGGACGATGATAGCCTTACGGTGCTTAATCGCGAGCTGAAACAACGCAAGGATTCCCTCCATGAGTTTGAACAAGCTAACCGTGAAGATTTAGCTTCCAAGTTGCGTGCAGAAGTTGCCGTACTTGTGGACTATATGCCAGAACAGCTTTCTGAAGAAGAGGTATCGACAATTGTAAAAGAAACAATTGTTGAAGTAGGCGCTTCAACCAAAGCAGACATGGGTAAGGTCATGGGAGCAGTCATGCCTAAGGTTAAAGGAAAAGCTGATGGTGGTCTTGTGAATCGTCTTGTACAACAACATTTATCATAATGACATAAACGTCTCATCTCTGACTTATAGAGATGAGACGTTTTTTTATTGAAGATAGTTGTTTATCATTATTTCTAAATTGGCATTATAATAGGGACTTTCGAGTTTACAGTAGATTATTAACAGCTTTACTAGTGTTTCGGTCTACACTCATGATAAGATTTATATGAAAAAGTTATAAATTTTTTGGGAATTAGTGAAACCATTCGACGCTAATTTTCGTAAAAAGGACATAGCAATAGAGGGGAGGTTTCGTATGGCAACTAGACGTTGGAGGTTATTTTTTTCCTTTACGTTTGTGATCTTAGCTTTATTACTGATTCCGCTACAAACGATGGTACACAGTGAAAGGGAAGCATCGGGTGAGGAGCTAATTTATTATATTCCAGTTGAACAAACGGTTGAAAGAGGCCTTGAGGCATTTATGGCCCGCTCGTTTGCAAATGCAATCGAGGAAGGTGCTTCTCATATTATTCTCGAGATGGATACACCAGGAGGAGCAGTAGATGCTGCTGGTAATATTGCACTTCTTATTCAAGAAACAGATATACCGGTCATTACTTATGTAAAGAACAAAGCTATTTCAGCTGGTGCATATATCGCGTTAAATACAGATGAAATTGTGATGGCTCCTGGTGCGACTATGGGATCTGCAGCGGTAATTGATGGAGCTGGAAACGCGGCTGAAGAAAAAACTCAATCCTATTGGCTTTCAGAAATGCGCAGTGCTGCTGAATTAAATGGTCGCGATCCGCAATACGCATTAGCGATGGCTGATAATCGTATTGACCTACCGGAATTAAATGCGCCTGAAGGGGAGTTACTTACCTTAACGGCCCAACAAGCGATGCAAGTAGGTTATGCAGAAGCGATTGCTTCTAATCGAGGAGAACTGCTTGAATATTTAGAGCTTGAAAATGCAGTTGAAATAGAAATGCAAGTTAGCTTTTCTGAGCAAATTGCACGTTTTGTAACCCATCCCGTTGTGATTCCGATATTATTATCAATTGGTAGCCTAGGTCTTGTTCTTGAGCTGTATTCACCTGGATTTGGTGTGCCTGGTATTATGGGTATTTCTGCATTGCTGCTATTTTTCTTTGGTCATATGTTTGCAGGGTTTGCAGGTTGGGAATCGATGATCTTGTTTGTAGTTGGCTTTTTGTTAATTATAGTTGAAATATTTGTCCCGGGTTTTGGAATTTTTGGTTTGCTTGGAATCGGAGCAATCATTGGGGGATGCTTCTCGCATCTTTTTCGACGGCTTCAATGATAATTTATATAGCGATTGCATTAGTCATTACCACAGTAGCGGCGATTCTGATATTCCGTTACTTTGGTCATCGTGGCCCGATGCGCAAAGTCATTCATACTGATTCAACAAGTACTGAAAAAGGCTATATTACTAATGAAACAAGAAAAGAACTTTTGGGGCAAATAGGAGAAACTTTAACCCCTCTTCGACCATCAGGGTCAGCCGTTTTTGTAAAGGAACGCCTTGACGTTATCTCTGAGGGAGGCTATATTGAACAGGGTAAGAAAGTTGAGGTTGTGTATACAGCCGGTTCTCGTATTGTTGTAAGAGAAGTAAAAGAAGATTAAAAAGGGAGGAAATGAATTATGGCATTAGATGCTGGGAGCATTAGTTTGTTGATTGGTCTTGCGGTTTTATTAATTTTACTTGCGGTATTATTTACGTTTGTACCAGTAATGCTTTGGATCTCCGCTTTAGCAGCAGGAGTTCGAATTGGGATTTTTGAATTAGTTGGGATGAGGTTACGTCGTGTTATTCCTGCACGTGTTGTTAACCCATTAATTAAAGCTGTTAAAGCAGGTCTTGATTTAAGTACTTCGAAATTAGAGGGGCACTATCTTGCAGGTGGTAATGTTGACCGTGTCGTTAACGCGTTAATTGCTGCTCAACGTGCTAATATTGATCTTAGCTTTGAACGTGCAGCGGCAATCGACTTAGCGGGTCGTGATGTACTAGAAGCGGTACAGATGAGTGTAAACCCGAAAGTAATTGAAACTCCATTTATTGCGGGGGTAGCGATGGATGGAATTGAAGTGAAAGCAAAGGCTCGTATTACTGTTCGTGCCAACATTGATCGTTTAGTCGGTGGTGCGGGTGAAGATACAGTTATTGCTCGTGTTGGTGAAGGGATTGTATCTACAATCGGTTCAGCTGAAAACCATAAAAGGGTATTAGAAAATCCTGATATGATTTCTCAAACTGTCTTGTCAAAAGGACTAGATGCAGGTACTGCATTTGAAATTCTATCAATTGATATTGCAGATATTGATATCGGTAAGAATATCGGTGCAGAACTTCAAACAGACCAAGCGGAAGCAGATAAGAAGATTGCTCAAGCGAAGGCTGAAGAACGCCGTGCGATGGCTGTTGCGAAAGAACAAGAAATGAAGGCGAAGGTTGAAGAAATGCGTGCTAAGGTTGTAGAAGCGGAAGCGGAAGTTCCAATGGCACTTTCAGAAGCACTTCGTCAAGGACATATGGGTGTTATGGATTATATGAACTATCAAAATATCATGGCAGATACGGATATGCGTGGGTCGATTAGCAAGGCGACTGATGAGGACTCAAGTAATCCAAAAAATAATTAATTATGAATCCTCCCAAAGGTTTGAAAGGAGGAATGGATGATGTCATTAGATCAGATTATTGATCTTATCATGCAGAATATTGTATTTATCGCAGTTGTGATAGGTGGTCTTATAAGTATGTTCGGTAGGTTAAGTGGCGCCAACCAGCAAGAGAGTCAAGATCAGCGAAAAAGGCGTCCCCATTCACCACCTTTAAACGAGCAAAGAGAAGAGCAGGTTGATTGGCGTGAAATTTTCAAGCAAGAAGAAAGAGAACCTGAGCCGCAACCGACTCAAACAGCTAAATCAATTGAACCTTCTTTATCTACAGTTTCTGAAGAAGTTTCGAGTAGACAACAACAACTACAGGAACAATATGAAGAAATGCGTCGTAAAAGGGAAAGATCATCTAGACAAACTAAGGAAATACGTAATGTTCCAAAAACAGAGGTCACTTCTGATGATAAGCTAGATTTAGGTTTAAATCGATTATCAAATAAAGAGGCGATGAAAGCTGTTGTATGGGCAGAAGTGCTTGGAAGTCCACGAGCAAAGCGTCCGCATCCGACTTTTTCAAAAAGAAGATAAAAGTAAGCAGTACCTATTAGGTACTGCTTTTTTGTGTCTTATTTTTGAAAAGGTTACCAAGATTAATAAATTCTTTCTTTCTCAACGATTCGTTGTGATAACGAGGAATTGTTGAACATAAAGATTAAAGAGAGGGGGTCACAACATGAAAAAAGTGAGACAACAAATGAAAGATTGGATGACAAAGCAAATGCAACTTCCTGCTGATGTCATGATGGACCTGCCGCGAATTACAATGATTGGTCAACTACATATATATATTGAAAACCATCGCGGTGTTTTACGATTCTCGAATCAAGAGCTCCGCTTGTTATTAAAGCAGGGTCAATTGTTAATTAAAGGTGACCACTTTGTTATTAAAACAATATTGCCTGAGGAATTGTTGCTTGAGGGACGTATTGACGAGGTGGTGTATTTAGATGAAAAACAAAAGTAGACAAAGAATAACTTGTTTAAGTATACAGGTGTTTGGAAGGGGGAAAACATAAAAATGAATAATTATTGGACTAACCATCTAAATGGTTATGTGCGAGTACGAATTGATGGGGATTATCCGGAACGCTTTTTAAATAGGTGTATTGAACATGATATTTCAATTTGGCAAATTAAAAGAATTGGTGATAAACGAATTGTATGTTATATGGATGTTGAAGATGCCAAGCGAATCCGTCCATTATTAAGACAAACGAGTTGTAAAGTAACTTTTGTACAAAGGCGAGGGGTGCCCTTCTTACTCAAACGGATACTAAATAGGTCCGGTTTTGTTGCAGGAATTGCTGCTTTTTTAGTTGTGATGTTTGTGTTATCAAATATGGTATGGAATGTTGAAATTAAAGGGGCCTCTCCTCAAGTGGAACACGAATTGAGGCAAGTTGTGTCCGAAATGGGGATCAAAAGAGGTACCTTTCAATTCTCGTTACCAAGTGTAGAGTTAATTCAGCGTGATGTAACAGAGCTAGTTCAAGGAGCTACTTGGGTTGGAGTACGTCAAAAAGGGACGACCTATGAGTTTGAGGTTGTTGAACAGCAGTTACCTGAGGAAGCTGATCGTTACAGTCCAAGGCACCTAGTTGCATCAAAGAAAGCAATCATTCATAAAATATTTGTTGAACACGGGCAAGCGGAAGTTAAGCCTAATGATTTTGTTCGAAAAGGAGATAGGCTTGTTTCGGGCTATATTGGAAAAAAAGATGCAGAAGATGAAGAAAAACAATTAGTACCAGCCCAGGCAGTCGTTCTTGGCGAGATTTGGTACAAGTCAGACGTGTCTGTTCCACTTGATACTCTTTTTACAACTCTTACTGGGGAAAAGAAAGTCAAAAGTTATGTTGAATTATGGGGACTAGATATACCTATTTGGGGGTTTGGGAAAACAGAGTTTCCGGAGTTCACCGAATTCACTCATCAACGTCCTTTTCAATTTTTTAAGTGGACTATGCCTATATCTTACAAAAGGGTTGAATTACTTGAAACTTCACAATATGAGAGAACGTATACAAAGGAAGAAGCAGTTCGAGCCGCAAGAGAAAGAGCGCGTGATGATCTTAGGAAACATTTACCGAAGGATGCGGAAATCATTGGTGAAAAAGTTTTGCACGAAGACGTGGAGAATGGTAAAGTTAACTTAAGGATACATTACCAAGTAATAGAAGATATTACATCGGAGCAGCCGATTATTCAAGGAGACTGAGTCTATTGACAGAAACGAAAACAATACAGCTAGAAGTCAAGAATGCCAATGAGACACAAGCGCTGATTGGACCTCATGACAGACACCTTAAGAGAATGGAAGAATTGCTAGGCGTTACAATTGTCACACGAGGTGAAGAGGTACAAGTTACTGGAGAAGATCAGAAGACGGAAATCGTTGGCAATGTTATTGCTACCTTAATTCAGTTAATCCGAAAAGGTATCTCAATATCTGAGCGTGATGTAGTATACGCAATTCAATTAGCAGAACAAAACAGACTTGAAGAGTTATTGGAATTATATGATGAAAAAGTAGCAACAAATGTAAAAGGTAAACCGATTATTGCAAAAACACTTGGCCAAAGGCATTATGTAAGTGCTTTAAGAAAGAAAGACATGGTTTTTGGTATCGGACCAGCCGGTACTGGTAAAACGTATTTGGCTGTTGTTATGGCTGTTACAGCGTTAAAGGAAGGGCATGTCAAACGTATTGTACTTACAAGACCTGCGGTTGAAGCGGGAGAGAGTTTAGGCTTTTTGCCAGGTGACCTTAAAGAGAAAGTTGATCCTTATTTACGACCGTTATATGATGCACTGCATGATGTGTTGGGAGTTGAGCAAACAGCCCGTCTAATGGAAAGAGGAACGATTGAAGTTGCTCCTCTAGCCTATATGCGTGGTCGTACGCTTGATGATGCATATGTTATTTTAGATGAAGCTCAAAACACGACAAAAGAGCAAATGAAGATGTTTATAACTAGATTAGGATTTGGCTCAAAGATGGTTATAAATGGTGACTTGACACAAATTGATTTACCAAGAGGAAAGAAGTCAGGTTTAAAGGTAGCGATTGAAATCTTATCTAATATCCGAGAAATTGCCTTTATTTATCTGCAGCAATCGGATGTTGTCCGCCATACACTTGTACAGCAGATTTTACAAGCATATGAAGAGGATCCAAATGAGAACGAGTAGAAAGTAACGTAAGTAAGGAATGGATGATAAGCCTTGACCAAGAGGCGATAATAGGAGGGGCTGTCCCAAAAGCATGATAAAGCGTAGTACAGGCACCTTTATGAGAGAAAATCATAAACGGTAATGAAGCGGCTACACTTATTGCTTCGAGGTTGTCTCAAAAGGTCAAACAAGCGACCTTTTTGAGACAGCCTCTTCCTTTATAAATGAAAAAGTTGACGATTGTGAGGTGAAAACATTGAGAAGACAGTCATCCATTGATCAACAAATTTGGTGGAAGCGTGTCAGGGATCATCGTTACATAAGGAGTATCCTCTTTTTTACGATAGGGATAGTTCTCTATATTTTATTGGTTGGCAATGTGATTCCTGAGAAATTAGAAATTGAATTATCACAAGTGGCTGACCATGATATAAGATCTCCCATAACGGTTGAACATAAAACAGCTACAGAAGAACGGAGAAGTGCTGCTGTAGATGAAGTAGGTCCTGTTTATGAATTAAAAAGAGAGTATTCTCAAAATCAAGTAAGAAAAATTCATGACATTTTTGACTTGGTCAACCAAGTTCGAACAGAGGAATTAGTGGATGAAGATGAAGAGACCGGCGCTAGTCCTGAAGAAGAGAGAGAGGCAGATGATGCTTTGTCAGATCAAGTTGAGTTTGTCAAAGAAGTTTTATCTCCTAGGACAAGCAATGATATATCTGATCAAACATTAGAAACATTTTTACAAGCAAGTGATTCACAGTTGCAAATTGCGCGTGAAACAACAACGAATGCTGTGTATGAAATCATGAGTGAAAGAATCTCTACTCGTGATTTACCGGAAGCTAAAGAAGAAGTCAGAAACCAAATCTCAATATCAACTGTTAGTAATAATCTCCTGGAAGCGATGCAAGAGGTCGCTGAATTTGCAATTATTCCTAACTATATATATGATGCCAATGCGACTGATCAATTAAGACAAGAAGCGGCTGAAAGTGTTGAACCAGTTCTAATAAGAGAAGGTCAACTTCTTGTAAAAGAAGGGGAAATGATTAATCACGACATTTATGAGCAATTAAGAGTTGTGGGTCTATTGGATGATTCGTTTAATGTGTTTCCTTATATAGGTCTAGCGATTCTAATAGGACTAATCATAAGCATGCTTTCGTACTACCTTAATGAAGCGCAAACGTCGGTACAAAAAAATAATAGTCATCTGCTGATGTTTACAATTATTTTTATCTTGACCGTTATAATAATGAAAATCACAAGTCTGCTAGAAGGGCTAGAGGTTCAAGGCGTAGGCTTTGTTGTACCAGTATCAATAGGAGCTATGCTCATAACCGTTTTAATTCATACACGTGTAGCTTTGTTTACGAGTATCATGTTTGCTGTCATAGGGAGTATTGTATTCAACAATGAAACAGTAGGTACTTTTCATTTCAGTTATGGGTTCTATATTCTTTTTAGCTCATTTGCTGGAGCGTACTTTCTTAGTAAATCAAACCGGTTGTCTCGGATTTTAAGGGCTGGACTATTTATTTCATTTGTGAATATGATTGCGGTTTTATCGCTATTGTTTATGCGAATGGTGCAAATCGGTTGGGTGGAAATTGGGATGCATATGGCGTTTGCTTTTCTCTCAGGATTTATTGCAGCTGTTTTAACGATAGGATTGTTGCCATTTTTTGAAGCGGGCTTTGGGATATTATCAACCTCTCGATTAATTGAGCTATCAAGTCCCAATCACCCTTTGCTTCGAAAGATTCTTGTTGAAGCTCCGGGAACGTATCACCATAGTGTTGTTGTTGGGAACTTATCAGAAGCTGCATGTGAATCTATAGGTGAAAATGGCTTATTAGCTCGTGTCGGATCTTATTATCACGATTTAGGTAAAACGAAACGACCGCACTTTTTCATTGAAAATCAAATGAAAATGGAAAATCCGCATGATAAGATTTCTCCTCAGTTAAGTAGAACCATTATTATTGCTCATCCTTATGATGGGGCAGACTTATTAAGAGAATATAAAATGCCAAAGGAAATAATTGATATTGCTGAGCAACATCATGGTACTACTTTATTAAAGTACTTTTATCATAAAGCAAACAAAGAATCTGAACAGGAAATACCAGAGTCACAATTTAGGTACCCAGGACCAAAAGCGCAAACAAAGGTTTCTGCGATCGTAGGAATTGCAGATAGTGTTGAAGCGGCAGTACGTACTATTCAAAAACCGACTCCGGATAAGATTGAAACACTAGTAAGAAAAATCATTCAAGATAAACTAGAAGATGGACAATTTGATGAATCAGATTTAACTCTAAAGGAGTTAGACCAGGTGGCTGTGTCAATCTGTGAAACACTTAAAGGTACATTTCATCAAAGAATTGAGTACCCGGAGGACGTTAAAGGTAAAGGAGATAAGAAGCATGAACGTAACAGTTGATTTTCATGATGAAACGAATGAACTTTCAAACGAGCAGCAAAAACTTGTAGAAGAGGTAATTATAAAGGCAGCAGAGCTTGAAGGATTAAAAGGTGAAGTTGAGGTTTCTATTACCATTGTAGATGAGCGCCGAATTCAAGAAGTCAATCGAGATTATCGAGGAAAAGATACACCGACAGATGTGATTTCCTTTGCTTTAAATGAACAAAGTGAAGATGAACTTGCAATCGAGACAGATCCAGACATGCCCAACGTTCTAGGAGATATTATTATTTCATTAAGTCATATTAAATCTCAAGCTGAAGAGTATGGACATACATTTAATCGTGAATTAGGCTTCTTAACTGTTCATGGGATGTTACACTTACTTGGCTACGACCATTTGACAGAAGCCGAAGAGAAGGAAATGTTCTCAAGGCAAGAGGACATCTTATCAGCTTATGGGCTTACAAGATAGGAATAAAAAAGGGTTCAGAAGATTATTAAGGTCATTTAAATATGCAACAGAAGGATTAATGTATGTTTTGAAGAACGAACAGAACATGCAAATTCACCTGATAACAGCGGTATGTATTCTTGTAGCAGCCTACTTTTTTCAATTACCTTTGAATCATTGGCTCATTTTACTTTTAGTGATTGCAGGAATGTTTTCACTGGAAATAATGAATACAGCTATTGAACGAACGGTAGATTTAGTTACAAAAGATTTTCACCCATTAGCTAAACGAGCCAAAGATATTGCTGCTGCAGCAGTATTTGTTTATTGCTTATTTGCCGTCATTATAGGCTTACTCTTATTCCTTCCACCAATATTACAATTCTTTCAAAAAGGTCAATTATTGCCTTTTTGAAAGAATTAAAGCAGAGAGTGTAGCCGATACCCGTAGGTAAGTCATTGTTTCTTATAGCGTCCTAGAGGGCGAATTATGTTAATAACCGTTTTGAACGAATATTGAGATTGGTTGAGAGGAGCTCCCACGAATATGTGGAAAAGATTTCAGAAGAATATCATAGCTGGGATTATCTTCTTGTTACCGGCTATTGCAACAATCTATGTTATTCAATTCTTATTTGGCCTAGTTGACGCCTTTCTCGGCTCATTTATAACTGATTTCTTAAAAGCCATTAACGTTATTACCGTTGAGGAAGGACGAATTTATTTTCTTGGTGTGTACACACCTTTTTCTGAACGCTTACTTGGAATTGGATTTGTTTTGACGATTTTGTTAATTACATGGGTAGGAGCGATGAGAATTCAAGGGAGAGGGATTAAAATTTTTGGCACAATAGATCGGACGTTCCGACGAATCCCTATTGCAAATTCTATTTATACATCGGTTGAACAAGTTATTCACGCATTTGCTCAAGAGCGCTCATCATTTAAGAATGTTGTATTAGTTGAGTATCCTAGAAAAGGACTTTATACCGTCGGTTTTCAAACAGGTGAATCAAAAGGTGAAGTACAAAGAGTGACATCCAAAGAATGTATTAATGTATTTCTTCCGACGACTCCTAATCCTACTTCTGGTTGGTTAGTTCTTGTTCCGCAGCAAGATGTTATTGTCTTAAATATGACCGTTGAACAAGGATTGAAATTTATTATATCTGGTGGTGTGGTTGTTCCTCCAGATCCGGAAGCAATAATGGATAATATTGAAACAGAAGTGGACCATAACAATATGGTTGTACATGTTCGTTCAAGAAGAAAGGATGAAAATAATTGAGAAAAGAACAATTGATTGAAGAAGCTAAAAAAGCAAGAGAACAGGCCTATGTCCCGTATTCAAAATTTCCAGTAGGTGCAGCATTGCTAATGGAAGATGGAACGGTCTACTTGGGAGCTAATATTGAAAATGCTTCTTATGGGTTAACGAATTGTGCAGAGAGAACAGCATTGTTTAAAGCTTATTCAGAAGGTAATCGTAAGGTGAAGATGGTTGCAGTTGTTGCAGGGACAGACCGACCAGTACCGCCTTGTGGGGCATGTCGCCAAGTAATGGTTGAGTTGTGCGGGGCAGATACAAATGTTATACTTACTAATTTAAAGGGTGATATAGAAGAAATGACGGTAGCAGATTTGTTACCGGGAGCATTTACAGCGGAGGATATGAATGAATAATAATCAAAAAGGCTTTAAGTCAGGTTTTGTTTCAATTATTGGGCGACCTAATGTAGGGAAATCAACTTTATTAAACTATGTGATTGGTCAAAAAATTGCAATTATGTCGGACAAGCCCCAAACGACAAGAAACAAAATTCAAGGTGTTTTTACTAATAATGAAGCACAAATTGTGTTTATAGATACCCCAGGAATTCATAAACCTAAGCACAAATTAGGTGATTTCATGATGAAAGTCGCTCAAAATACTTTAAGAGAGGTTGATCTAGTTCTTTATGTGGTAGATGCTGCTGAAGCATTTGGAACTGGAGAAGAGTTTATTATTGAGCGATTGAAGGGAACAAAAACCCCTGTTTTTTTAGTAATTAATAAAATCGATAAAATCCATCCAGATGAGTTACTTAAAGTTATTGAAACGTATCGAAATAAACATGAGTTTAAAGAAGTTATTCCTATTTCAGCTCTACAAGGGAATAATGTTCCGACATTAATGGAACAGATTACAGAATACTTAGAGGAAGGCCCGCAATATTATCCGAGTGATCAAGTGACAGACCACCCAGAAAGATTTGTTGTCAGTGAGCTTATTCGTGAGAAGGTATTGCACCTAACAAGAGAGGAAATTCCTCATTCAATTGCTGTGAATGTTGAGCAAATGAAACGACGTGACAATAGTGATACAGTTTATATTGGTGCGACAATTATCGTTGAACGCAGTTCTCAAAAAGGGATTATTATTGGTAAGCAAGGTTCAATGTTAAAAGAAGTAGGAAAAAGAGCTAGGGGCGATATTGAAGCTTTACTTGGCTCAAAGGTGTTTTTAGAAATATGGGTTAAGGTTCAAAAAGATTGGCGGAATAAAGCTGCTCATTTACGTGATTTTGGTTTCCGTGAAGATGAATATTAAAAGGTATTTCAAAAGGGTTTCTGACCCTTTTGAAATACCTTTTTTATTTCTCTCACTAAGCTAAGGTAGCAGTTGAAAGATTATTGCTGTAAGGTTACTACCCTTAATAAAATTGAACATAGTAAGTCGATGTTAGTCCTGTCGTCCATTGGGCGTATATCCATTGTTTTTTTTACTTTGAAAGCTTATGATAATGATAACAACATGTTTTGGAGATTGTGAAAAAGTCAAGGGTTTTTAATTAGCAATTTTTCCATAACATGATTTCAGAAAAGAAGGTCATCATACAAGTATAGAGCGTTGCAGTCTTATGAAGAAGAAAGGTGGATTCTGATATGCTCGATTTTTCATGGAAAGTCTTTTCAATGACAGGTAATGTGGATACGTATTTATTGTTGAAAGAACTAGAGCGCGATTCAGAGGAACAATTCGGACAAGAAGACGTACAGGAGATGGAAATATCAGACGCTCCGACGCATTAGTCGTATGTTGACACCTCACAAGGATGTGTGGTGAAAGAAAATGATTCATAAAGTTGAGGGAATAGTAATTCGGACTACGGATTACGGAGAGTCAAATAAAATAGTTACTTTATTCACAAGAGAATTAGGAAAAATTGGTGTTATGTCAAGAGGAGCAAAAAAGCCGAAAAATCGCTTTTCGGCTGCTTCTCAACTATTCATGTATGGAACTTTTGTATTTCAGAGAGGTTCTGGCTTAGGACAGTTAAATCAAGCGGATATAACAAACTCATTTCGAGAGGTACGAAACGATCTATTTTTAGCCTCTTATGGATCGTACATAGTTGAGTTAACAGATAAGTTAACAGAAGAGAGTCAAAGAAATCCTTTCCTTTTCGAATTGCTTTATCAAACTCTTCATTATTTGGATGAAGGGATAGACCCGGAAGTGTTGTTAAGAATATATGAACTTAAAATGCTAGCTGTTGCTGGAATCAAACCAGAATTAGATCAATGTGTAAGTTGTGGTTCTCAAGAGTTACCTATAGCGTTCTCGATTCGACATGCAGGTTTTTTATGTAGAAGCTGCTTATATAAAGATGAAAGAGCATTCAAGCTTTCAAGTCATGCTGCTCGTTTATTAAGATTGTTCTATTACATTGATTTAACAAGGCTTGGCCAAATTTCGTTAAAAAAAGAAACGAAGCAAGAGCTAGAGAAAGTAATTTCTGCTTACTACGATGAATATTCTGGGCTGCGTTTAAAATCAAAAAGATTTCTAGAACAAATGCAAAGAATGGGGTTTGATTGATCGTGTGTTGACAGTGAAGTTGAATTTAAGTATGATGCTAATAATAGTATATGGTGCATAGAAGGAAAGGAGTATTTACACATCTTTGAGAAAGCGAACCTAGGGTGGTGAGAGCTAGGGCTCAAACGTGTAAAGAAGGCATTCTGGAGCACATTCGTTGAAAGTGATTGAAGCTAACCTTCAATAATTAGGGTGGAACCGCGGGAAAAACTCTCGTCCCTATGTCTTTTTGGACATAAGGATGAGGGTTTTTTTATGCTTTTAACATGTGAATGCATCATATCAAGAATTGAGGAGGTAGGAAATAGTGAATGTTCAAAATATGATTTTGACTTTACAAGAATTTTGGTCGAAACAAAATTGTATGATTATGCAAGCGTATGATACGGAAAAAGGGGCTGGAACGATGAGCCCATTTACTTTATTGCGTACGATTGGTCCGGAGCCTTGGAATGTTGCATATGTCGAGCCGTCTAGAAGACCAGCGGATGGAAGGTATGGAGAAAATCCAAATAGACTTTACCAACATCACCAATTCCAAGTCATTATGAAACCTTCTCCAATTAATATTCAAGAGCTGTACTTAAAAAGCTTAGAAGCTCTTGGAATTAACCCTTTAGAGCATGATATTCGCTTTGTAGAGGATAACTGGGAGAATCCAACACTGGGCTGTGCAGGCTTAGGGTGGGAAGTTTGGTTAGATGGAATGGAAATAACGCAGTTTACGTATTTTCAACAAGTTGGTGGATTGGAAGCAAACCCTGTATCGGCAGAGATAACATATGGCCTTGAAAGACTTGCTTCATATATCCAGGATAAAGAAAATGTATTTGACCTTGAGTGGGTAGAAGGTTTTACGTACGGTGATATTTTCAAACAACCTGAATATGAACATTCAAAATATACATTTGAAGTTTCTGACAGTCAAATGCTCTTCTCTCTTTTTGGGACATACGAACAAGAAGCCAAAAGAGCGTTAGACGAAAACCTGGTTTTTCCAGCGTATGATTATATCTTGAAATGCTCACATACTTTTAACCTTCTTGATGCAAGAGGAGCAATTTCGGTTACAGAACGTACAGGGTACATTGGACGTGTAAGAAATTTGGCGAGAGCAGCAGCGAAACTTTACTATGATGAGCGTGAAAGACTTGGTTTTCCTATGTTGAAAAAGAAGGAGGGAGAAATCAATGGCTAATAAAGACTTTTTATTAGAAATTGGGCTCGAGGAGTTACCAGCCCGCTTCGTAACAGATTCAATGAATCAATTAGAAGAAAAGGTAAAGGCTTGGTTATCGGCAGAACGCCTACAATATGAAGGTATTGAAGCATTCGCAACACCAAGGAGATTGGCAATTTTAATAAATGGCCTTGAACAGAATCAATCAGATATTGAAGAAGAAGCAAAAGGTCCAGCAAGAAAAATAGCATTTGATGAAGAAGGAAATTGGTCTAAAGCGGCAGTTGGTTTCGCGAGAGGCCAAGGGGTAAATACAGATGATTTATTCTTTAAAGAAATAAAAGGTGTTGAATATATCTTTGCAAAGAAATTCATTAAAGGGAAGAAAACGAAGGAACTTCTCCCTGCCTTAAAAGATATAATCACATCTTTGCATTTCCCTAAAAACATGCGATGGGGAAGCAATGATCTTCGTTTTGCTCGACCAATTCGATGGCTAGTTGCCTTGTATGGTACGGAAGTAGTTCCTTTTTCAATTACATCAATTGAAACAGGTGCGAAGACGTATGGACATCGATTCTTGGGAAAAGAAGTAGAAATCTCAGAACCGAAAGAATACAGCTTAGCTTTATTGGGCCAATATGTACTAGTAAATCCTGATGAACGAAAGATAGCAATTCGGAATCAAATTGAGGCAATGACTGAAGGAAATGGATGGATTGTCCCAATTGATGAGGATCTACTAGAGGAAGTTACACATCTTGTAGAATACCCGACTGCGCTTTCTGGGAGTTTTGACGAAGATTTCCTGACGCTTCCGAAAGAAGTCTTAATTACATCAATGAGAGAGCATCAACGTTATTTCCCTGTCGAGAATGAAAAAGGTGAGTTATTGCCTTATTTCATTACTGTTCGTAATGGTGATCATCAGCATTTAGAAAACGTCTCAAAGGGTAATGAAAAGGTTTTAAGAGCGAGATTATCGGATGCTGCATTCTTTTATAGTGAAGATCAAAAATTAGCTATTAACGATGCTCTTAAGCGTTTAGAGCAAATTGTTTATCATGAAGAATTAGGTTCAATTGGAGACAAAGTACGCCGTGTTGGAGAAGGTGTAAATAAGCTTACTGAATTGCTTTTGGTTGATGCTAACACTAAGCAAACCGCTAGTCGCATTGCTGAAATAGGAAAGTTTGACCTTGTCACACAAATGGTGTACGAGTTCCCAGAACTGCAAGGCCGAATGGGTGAGGTTTATTCGGAGCTTGCAGGAGAACCGAATGAAGTAGCAAAGGGAATTAATGAGCACTATCAACCTAGATTTGCAGGCGACAATAGCCCTTCAACATTAGCGGCTACCATTGTAAGTTTAGCTGAAAAATTAGATACAATTGTTACATGTTTCGCAATTGGTTTAATACCGACGGGCTCTCAAGATCCTTATGCTTTAAGAAGGCAGGCAGCTGGAGTAGTTCAGATGGTTAAAGATTACTCTCTTGATGTAAAAGTAGAGCAACTGCTTGAAATTAGTTTAGAAGTTGCAGAAAGTCGAAATTTATTAAAAAGAGAAACAGAAGAAATCAAAGTAGATCTTATTGATTTCTTTAGATTAAGAGTTAAAGCTTTGTTACAAGAAGAAGGGGTACAATACGATGTCATTGATGCAGTGTTAACTAATGAAATTGGTCATGTACCGACAATCATTAAAAAAGCATTGTTAATTTCTGAAGTGAGAGAGCAGGAATCGTTCAAAAAGGTTGTAGAAGCATTAAGTCGTGTTACGAATATATCCAAAAAAGTTACTGATAAAGGAGAAATCAATCCAAAGTTATTCGAGAAAAACGAGGAAAACGAACTTTATCAGCTGTATATTGATTTGTCTTCTAAGGTTAAGCAAGCTTTAAAAGAAAATAATGTACAGGAAGCGTATGATGCACTTGCAAGTTCTGAACCTGTGATTAATCAATACTTTGATCATATTATGGTAATGGCTGAAGATGAAAAATTACGTAATAACCGCTTAAATCAGATGAGTGCCTTGGCTGAAATCATTCGATCATTTGCTCAATTTCAAGCGATTGTTTTTGCTTAATCGTACATTAAGTTCATCCTATTTAAGCTATACTAAATTAATAAAAACAAAAAAATGAGTGATATCACTTTTCATAGGGGCTTTCATTCGTATATAATAATCTCGTATTAGTATAGCACTTTGGGTGCTAAGGATGGTGAAATCCAATCGAACTGACAAGCCGGCAAGAACAAATTATTGAAATTGTAAAGCATAATGGTCCAATTACGGGTGAACAGATAGCAGAACAGCTATCTCTTACTCGTGCTACGTTAAGGCCCGATTTAGCAATTCTTACTATGGCGGGATATCTAGATGCAAGACCGCGTGTTGGATATTTTTATACCGGAAAATCTGGTAGTCAACTATTAGCAGATAAAGTTAAACATATTACAGTTAATGATTATCAGTCACGTCCTGTTGTCGTACAGCAATCTGTTTCAGTTTATGATGCGATTTGTACGATGTTTCTTGAGGATGTCGGCACGCTATTCGTAGTCGATGCAAATAATACGTTAGTTGGGGTACTCTCAAGAAAAGATTTATTACGTGCAAGTTTAGGAAAGCAAGCGCTTGAATCTATCCCTGTAAGTATTATTATGACGAGAATGCCTAATATAACTGTATGCAAGAAAGAAGATTTAATAATTGAAGTGGCCAATAAATTAATTGATAAACAAATTGATGGTTTACCAATTATTGAAGAAGTTGACCGTGGATCTGGATTTGAAGTAATTGGTCGTATTACGAAAACGAATATTACAGCGCTACTTGTTGATTTAGCTAACGACGAAGTGATTTAAGGAATTTGAGTAGTAAGGAGGGGGAAGGTGAATGGAAGAGTTTAAGCAGCGTCCTGTAGTGTATGTCGTTTCTGATTCAGTTGGAGAAACTGCTGAACTCGTTGTTAAAGCAGCTGCTAGTCAATTCAGTAGTGCAGGACTCGAAGTTCGAAGAATTCCATATGTAGAAGATAAGCAAACAATTGAAGAGGTGGTCATTCTGGCAAGCAAAGCGAAGGCACTAATCGCCTTTACTCTAGTTGTTCCAGAGATTAAAGACCACCTGACAGCTTTAGCTAAAGAGGCTGAGGTAGAAATAGTAGATATAATCGGTCCAATGATAGAAAAGATTGGACAGTTAACAAATAAATCAGCTCGATATGAACCGGGATTAATTTATCGTCTTGATGAAGATTATTTTCGAAAAGTTGAAGCTATCGAGTTCGCAGTGAAATATGATGATGGTCGAGACCCAAGAGGGATTGTGAGAGCAGATATCGTACTTATTGGTGTTTCTAGAACTTCCAAAACACCATTGTCTCAATATTTAGCTCATAAGCGTTTAAAGGTAGCGAATGTCCCACTAGTACCAGAAGTTGAACCTCCAAAAGAGTTGTTTCATGTTTCACCGAAAAAGTGCGTAGGGTTAAAGATTAGCCCTGAAAAGCTTAATGATATTCGGGCTGAACGTTTAAAGGCTCTTGGTCTAAAAGCACAGGCTAATTATGCTAATCTTGATAGAATTAAAGAAGAATTAGCTTATGCAGAGAAAATTATGGATAGGATTGGTTGTCCTGTTATTGATGTCTCAAATAAGGCAGTAGAGGAAACGGCTAATCTAATCTCGAGTATGTTCTTGAAAAAATAATCATTGATTAGAGTATCTTGTGCAAACAAGGTGCTCTTTTTTAGTGAAAACAAAATCAGGAAAAGTAATTTATCTCTAAGTATGTGATAAACCATTTTACTTCATAAAATGACCAAGAATGACTAAATGCTTTGCAAGAAAGCAAAACTTGCGTATAATAAAGAATTGTGATTCTAGAGAATTTTTTTTGTCATAAAGAAAAAAAGAACAAATAAATTTTAAAAGTCAAGACTTTTTCTTCGTTTTTTGGTAATGATAGTAAGGATAAAAAAACAAATCAAGTGGCATTTGTTTCGTTCGACAAATATCTACGAAATTCTTTAAAATGATAGCAGGATTTTTGAGAGGGATGTTGAATTCAACTAATATGAATCATATAGTTCGAATAGTATATGTTGATGCTGACGCATGTCCGGTAAAAAATGAAATAGTGGAAGTTTGTGAGCAATTCAAAGTAAAGATGGTCTTTGTGTCTTCTTACTCCCATTTCTTAACATTGCCGTCTTCAGTAAAAGTTGTCACTGTCGATAATGAAAAAGAGGCTACAGATCTTTATTTGATGAATCATGTCAAAAAAGGGGACGTATGTGTGACCCAAGATCATGCTCTTGCTTCGATTTTGTTATCAAAAGGGGTTGAAACATTATCTCCTAGGGGATTACTCTATAACGAAGATACAATCGTTCAAATGCTTGATGCACGGTATTTATCACAGAAACAGCGGAGGATGGGTGGAAAAACAAAAGGGCCTAAAGCCTTTCAACAAGAGGATCGTTTAAAATTTATTAACCAATTGTCAAAAATTCTCTCAAAAAAAGAAGGATCTTCGCAAAAAAGCTCGAATTTTAAAGACTTAAGATGGTGATGACATAATGAGCATAAGGATACCAGATGAGAAGGTTGATCTAATTAGACGCTCATCAGATATTGTCGAAGTAATAAGTGATTATGTACAACTAAAAAAGCAAGGTCGACAATATATTGGATTATGTCCCTTTCACGGTGAAAAATCACCTTCATTTTCTGTCTCACCTGATAAGCAGTTATATCATTGCTTCGGCTGTGGGGCAGGCGGTAATGTTTTTTCCTTTTTAATGGAAATTGAAGGGATTACCTTTATTGAATCTGTTAATAAATTAGGTACAAAATTGAATATCGAGTTGCCTGAATCAGCTAATTCGGCAACAAAGCCTGCAGATGGGCCTCGCGAACGAATGAAATCTGCTCATGAGATTGCTGCAAAGCTGTATTATCATGTTCTTACATTAACGGAGCAAGGAGCAGATGGACGTAATTACGTGAAAGAAAGAGGATTTACTCGGGAACAGATTGAGCGATTTCAAATTGGATTTGCTCCTGATCGCTGGGACTCTCTTACAACGATTTTAAGTAAGCGGCAATATTCTCTTGATTTAATGGTTGAGGCGGGGTTAGTAGGAGAAAGAGAATCCAAGGATGGATATTTTGATCGCTTTAGAAACAGACTTATGTTTCCGATATGGGATGGTCAAGGAAGGGTAATTGCTTTTGGGGGCCGAACTATATCTGATGAGAAACCAAAGTATTTAAATAGTGCTGATACACCGATTTTCCATAAAGGACAGACGTTATACGGCTTGCATCTAGCACGACCTTCTATACGTAAGGAAGGTACGGTCATTTTATTTGAAGGATATATTGATGTAATAGCTGCTTGGGGAGCTGGCTTTTCAAACGCTATTGCTACTCTTGGTACTGCTCTAACGGAAGAACAAGCTAAAATAATAAGGCGAAATGCTGAAACAGTTACCATTTGTTACGATTCCGATCAAGCTGGAATTAATGCAGCTTTTAAATCTGCAAATATTTTAGAACAGGCAGGCTGTGTAATTAAAATTGCTGATATGCCTGAGGGCTTAGACCCCGATGACTATATCCGTACATACGGTGCTAATCGATTTAAATCGGATGTAATAGGGGCAAGCTTGACATTTATGTCTTTCAAAATGCGTTACTTACGTCGCGGGAAAAATTTAGCAAATGAATCGGAGCGAATGCGCTATATTGAGGAGGTTCTTTCTGAAATCTCATCGCTTCCTCGAGCGGTAGAAAGAGACCACTATTTGCGTCAAATTGCTGATGAATTTTCATTGTCTCTTGAAGCTTTAAAACAAGAACAATACCAAATTTACCGGGCTAATAGGAAAGAAAAGACTTACTCTTCCGAAAAGAAAGTTACACCCCGCAGGTCGTTTGAGACTAAAAAGTTATTACCAGCTTATCAAAATGCCGAACGATTGTTGCTCGCGCATATGATGAGAAATGTTGAGGTAGCCGAAACTGTTCAAGAGCAGATTGGTGGTGCGTTTAACATTGAGGAACATCAAGCAATTGCTGCTTTTCTTTATGCCTTTTATGGAGAAGGGAATGAAGCTAACCCTAGTCTGTTCATCCAAAGCTTAAAAGATGAAAAGCTGATTCGAATAGCGGCAGAGCTTGGAATGCTTTCGGTAAATGAAGAATATCACGAGAAAGAAATTCAAGACTATATGAAACAGATTGAAACTTATCCAAAGCGGGTACAAATACAGAAGAAAGAACTTGAAATGAAACGGGAACAAGATCCACTGCAAGCGGCAAAGTTGTTAATGGAGATCAACCGTATGAAACAAGAACTTTAACAGAAATGTACGAGGCAAGAGGCTTTGGTTTTGAACAATGGAAGGAGGGGATCGAATGGCAGATAAACCACTACGCCCATTAGCAGAAGGTGAATTGTCCATCGATCAAGTAAAAGAACAATTAGTGGAGATAGGTAAAAAGCGTGGGGTCCTATCATATGCAGAAATTACAGAGAAACTAGCTGCATTTGATCAGGATTCAGATCAAATGGATGAATTTTTCGAATACCTTGGTGAACAAGGGGTTGAAGTTCTGAATGAAACAGACGATGTTCCGAATCTCCAGCAAGCAGCAAAGGATGAAGAAGAGTTTGACCTAAATGATTTAAGTGTACCGCCAGGAATAAAAATAAATGATCCTGTTCGTATGTATTTAAAAGAAATTGGTCGTGTTCCCCTTCTTTCAGCTGAGGAAGAAATTGAGCTTGCCAAACGTATAGAACAGGGAGACGAAGAAGCGAAGAGAAGACTAGCTGAAGCTAACTTACGTCTTGTTGTATCGATCGCAAAAAGGTATGTAGGTCGTGGGATGTTATTCCTGGATTTAATCCAAGAAGGAAATATGGGGCTTATTAAAGCTGTTGAGAAGTTTGATTATGAAAAAGGATATAAATTTAGTACGTATGCTACATGGTGGATAAGACAGGCGATTACTCGTGCAATTGCCGATCAAGCCAGGACAATTCGTATTCCGGTTCATATGGTTGAAACGATTAATAAATTAATTCGAGTTCAGCGCCAGCTTCTACAAGATTTTGGTCGTGAGCCTACACCGGAAGAAGTAGCTCAAGAGATGGACTTAACTCCAGATAAAGTGCGAGAAATCTTAAAGATTGCTCAAGAACCAGTTTCTCTTGAAACGCCAATCGGTGAGGAAGATGACTCCCACCTAGGTGATTTTATCGAGGATCAGGAAGCTCTTGCTCCTTCAGATGCAGCTGCTTATGAATTGTTAAAAGAACAATTAGAAGATGTTCTTGATACTTTAACAGATAGAGAAGAAAATGTATTACGTTTACGTTTTGGTCTTGATGATGGACGGACTAGAACTTTAGAAGAAGTTGGGAAAGTATTTGGAGTTACTCGTGAACGAATTCGTCAAATTGAAGCGAAAGCTTTAAGAAAACTTCGTCACCCTAGCCGAAGCAAGCGATTAAAAGACTTCCTTGAATAAAATTTAGAGCTTTATTTAAACGTTTTAGATCGCTAGCTATTAATTCAAATTGGTCTTGTTCAATATAAATCATTTTGATTTTGAGAACAGGCCTTTTGATTTTTTTTGTGCGGAGGCAAGGATGGACAAGCATAGAAAAGAGATTATTATTAGAGAAATTCAATATTGGAAAAAGTCTAAGCTCTTGCCAGACCATTACTGTGATTTTCTTCTCACGCTTTATTCCGAAGGAGAACAATACAAGATGAGTCAAATCAATCTAAGATAAACGTTAAAAGTGTTTATCTATTGATAGCCGTAAAACTTTTATTTCTTTTAGCAGTTCTTGTCATTTATTTTACTGATTTTTCCTTAGCAATGCAAATAGTGAGCATCAGTTTTATTCTGTTAACAACTATCATAATTGCTAAAAATACGCCAAATACCCTTTTATTTAGTTTATACTCTATCATTTCGGCCATTATTTTATTTTTGTTATCGATTAACATTGTTGTTGTATTGACAGATAACTCATTCTATTTACTAATGACAATAATCGGGCATGCCCTTACCTGGTTCTATGTTGGCCGGAAATGGTCTATGCGAATCTTTACGATATCAGCTATTTTAGCTATACTTTTAATAATGATTTTTCTTTTTCGTTAAAAGAGTGACAAAAAAAGCAAAATCAATAAGTAGCCCTTTTCATTAAGGATGATATAAAGTAGAATGATAAGGGAATCTTTAACGTCTACATAGTTGTTTGACGATATGTGTTGATCCGATATAACGTAAAGGAGGATATGACGATGAAGGGAAGACCACTTTTACCTTTTGCTGTCACTGCAATTGTTGGAATCTTACTTATGATAGCACTTTCTTTTGTAGGGCTGAACCAACGTGAAGCAATGAATGCAGATGAAGCAGAGGGAACAGAAGAAGTAACAGAATTTGAAGATCCAGTTACAGCTGGACAAGAACTTGCTCAACAGTCATGTATTGGCTGTCACGGTGGAGATCTTGCTGGTGGTGCTGGGCCAGCGCTGACAGACCTAGATGGAGTTTATTCTGCTGAAGAAATCACTGACATTATTTTAAATGGATATGGTGCGATGCCTGCTATTTCTAACTTAAATGATGTTGAAGCCGATGCAATTGCTCAGTACCTTCTTGCAGGAGCTGAATAATAGTTTGAAGACGAGAGTGATGGCGCTCTCGTCTTTTCTTTTAGTTTACTAAATTGTCACGCATGGCTATAGAGTTGAAATTAATATTTTTTATGAGTAGTATGAAATAAAATGAATATAATGTAGGGTGATAAAATGAATGAGAAGCAGTTATCCGAGAGGCTCGTTCGAGTAGCCAATTACGTTCCGAATGGGGCAAAAATAGCTGATATTGGGTCTGATCATGCGTACTTACCTTGTTACTTATGCATACAAGATGACAAAGTAACAGCGATTGCTGGAGAGGTGAATGAAGGACCTTATCAGTCAGCGAAGAAACAAGTGGAAAAAGTAAATTTAGAAAACCGCATTGAAGTTAGAAAAGGAAATGGTTTAGCTGTAATAGAAAAAGGGGAAGTTGATACGATTACGATTGCTGGGATGGGAGGAGGATTGATTGCGACCATTCTTGATGAAGGAAAGGATAAGTTAATAGGTGTAAAAAAACTAATCTTACAACCCAATGTCTCTGCAGATCTAATTAGGCTATGGTTAAGGGAACATGGATGGTTACTTATAGCGGAAGAGATAATTGAAGAAGATGAAAAAATCTATGAAATACTTGTAGCTGAACCTGGTGACGATACAGAATTATATGCAGAAAAAACTAAGGAAAAGCTCTTACTTGGACCTTTCTTAATTCAACAACGAAATGAGACGTTTAAAAAGAAGTGGAGTTATGAAATCGCTAACTGGAAAAGAATATTACAGGAATTCGAAAAAGCAACTGAAACAGATCAAGTAAAGCAAAAACGAAACGAGTTAAGAGAGCAAATTCAGATGGTTGAGGAGGTAATAAAATGAGTAGATACATAAATGGTCAAGCGATTATTCAATACTTTGAACAATGGTCTCCGAAGTCTTATGCAGTTGAAGGTGATAAAAATGGCTTAATGATTGGAACATTAAATAAGCCTATAAAAAAAGTGTTAATAGCCCTTGATGTATTGGAAAACGTGATGGACGAAGCGATTGAGGAGCAGGTTGATCTCATTATAGCTCACCATCCATTGATCTTTAGACCATTAAAGAAAATTGATATTGGGACACCGCATGGAAGAATTGTAGAAAAGGCAATTAAACATGATATCGCAATTTATGCAGCTCATACGAATCTAGATGTGGCTCAAGGTGGAGTAAATGACATGATGGCTGATGCACTCGGACTGAAGCGAACGGAAGTGCTTTCACCTACTCAATCTGTTGATTTGAAAAAGGTCGTTGTCTTTGTTCCTGAAACACATGTTACACAGTTGAGAGACGCTCTAGGAGAAGCGGGGGCAGGTCATATAGGTAATTATAGTCATTGCACGTTTAACAGCAAGGGGACGGGAACTTTTAAGCCAGAGGAAGGAACAAATCCTTATATTGGTCATCAAGGAGAAATGGAGTTTGTGGAAGAGGTTAAGGTCGAGACAATTATCCCGAGCCACCTTCAAAAAAGAATCATAACAACTATCTTAAAAGCACATCCATATGAGGAACCAGCTTTTGACATTTTTCCTTTAGATAATAAAGGAGAAGTATTAGGATTAGGAAGAATTGGGGAATTGGAAGATGAAATGACTCTTGCTCAATTTGCAGACCATGTAAAAGCAGTTTTTGATGTTAAAGGAGCTCGCGTCGTAGGCGACTTACAAACGAGAGTAAAGAAAGTTGCTGTACTAGGTGGAGATGGTAATAAATATATGAACACAGCAATCTTTAAAGGAGCAGATGTGTTTGTGACAGGTGATGTTTATTATCATGTTGCCCACGATGCTATGATGGACGGCCTAAATATCGTTGACCCAGGTCACAACGTCGAAAAGATTATGAAAGAAGGCGTAAAATCCTATTTAGAACAATATCTAACCAAACAAAACTACCAAACAAAAGTAATCGCCTCAAAACCAAACACCGACCCCTTCCAATTTGTATAAGAGATCTAGAAAAAAGGTCGCCTTTTACCTTTTTTCTAGATCTCGTAGCATTGAGCGGAACCGCTGCCAGGTCTTAAGGGCTCTGAGTGGTTTTCTCAGAGACCGCGCAGCGAGAGAAGCCAATGCAACATCCTTGAATTGACTTAAAAGAAAAAAGGTCGCCTTTTACCTTTTTTCTAGATCTCGTAGCATTGAGCGGAACCGCTGCCAGGTCTTAAGGGCTCTGAGTGGTTTTCTCAGAGACCGCGCAGAGAGAGAAGCCAATGCAACATCCTTGAATTGACTTAAAAGAAAAAAGGTCGCCTTTTACCTTTTTTCTAGATCTCGCAAAAAGGCCCATGATTAATCATGGGCCTTAATATTTTTATTATTTTTGTTTCACTTTAGGAAGTATCTTTTTGAGTGTTACTTTATGTTCGATTTCCCATGTTGATTCATCTTCTGAGTCATAATTTTCAAGAAAAGCGATAACTTCCTTTGTTATTGGAGTGGGGGTTGAAGCACCAGATGTTACACCAACAGTTTGTACACCTTTTAACCATTCCAATTTCAACTCAGAGAGATCACCAATTCGGTAAGCTGTTGTTCCTGCTATTTGTTCTGATACTTGAGCTAAACGATTTGAGTTATTGCTCTTAGGATCGCCTACGACAATGACTAGGTCGCATTCTTTTGCTTGTTCAGCAACAGCTTCTTGACGAACTTGAGTTGCAAGACAAATTTCATTATGCACTTCAGCGCTAGGGAATAATTCCATTGCCTTTTTCATGATTTCACTTACATCCCATTGACTCATAGTTGTCTGATTTGTGATAATAATTTTGTCATTTTCGATTGATAAACTTTCAACGTCAGAAATTGATTCCACAAGGTGAACAGCATCCGGTGCTACGCCGATTGCTCCTTCTGGCTCTGGGTGACCTTTTTTACCTACATAGATGATTTCGTATCCATTCGCAACTTGTTCACGTATTAAGTCGTGTGTACGTGTTACATCTGGACATGTTGCATCAACTACGGTCAACCCTTTTTCCTTCGCAAGTTTCCTAACTTCAGGTGAAACACCGTGCGCTGTGAAAATGACAGTTCCTTTATCAACTTGCTTAAGAATTTCCACGCGGTTTGGACCATCTAATGAAACGATCCCTTCATCTTCAAAAGCATCTGTTACATGCTTGTTATGAACAATCATACCTAAAATATAAATCGGTCTTGGTAAATCCAAGTTAGCTGCAGCTTGTCTAGCTAATACCATTGCATCAACAACACCATAGCAATATCCCCTTGGAGAAATTTTCTTAACGTTCATGAAAGGCCTCCTACTAATAGAACTACATTAAGTGTTCTTTTAAAAAGAATAGCACCATTCGTTAATACGAATGGTGTATGTTCTTAACCTATTATTTAGTATAAAGGAGTTTCTAATCACTGACAATCCTTACGCTTCTTTTAACTCGCTAAGTGCTTCATCAATGAATTCGTATGCTTGCTCCTCTGTCATATCATTGACGAGAACTAACTCACTCGCGATCATTTGTCGAGCTTTTTGTAAGTGATTACGATCTTGGATGTGGAGGCCATTTGCCCGTTCTGTTTGTTTCTTTGAAAGAGAAGAAATCAGATGAGCTGCATCAATGATGCTCCCGCTCTTCAATAGATTTTCGGTCTCACGTGAGAAGTGACTTGTAGAAGGGGGATCTCAGGTCCATTTTGTAATGCATCTACAAGATTATCTAACTCTGATTGCTCTATCACCTTACGTAAACCAGAATCGTTGATTTTAGTTTCTGGAAGCATAAGTTTCACATCAACTAGTGGAAAATTCAGAATAAAATAAGAGTGTGTTTCTCCTAACACATCTTTTTCTTCGATGTCTTGAATTGTTCCAGCACCGTGATAAGGATAGACTACGTGATCGCCAACTTTAAACATGGGCATTCCTCCAATCGGGTAGTAATCACAGTATAACATAAAAGAAAATAAAAGTAAATTTTACTATTTTGCTCATACTGTTGTCAATAAAAAATGTTGGAAAATGTGTTCGCGGTAGTTAGTTTACCCTACTTTTGTTTAAACATACAATTTTGGTAAAGGAATACCATCAACTTTTTTTGGTTTGAACATAGTACCAGACTTCTGCCGACTTATGTTTCTTTGAGAATTTGTTACTGAATCTATAGGCTCGGATTCGGTTACTTCAGCAATCGGTATGTGAGTAGTTTCTACCTCATTATTATTCCATTCAGAGGTATGAATAGGTTCTGAGGTTGCATTTACTGATGTTTCTGGTTCATCAGTGTTAAATGAGGAGCTTTCGTCAGTTGAGTTGTTACTTCTCATGATCTTTAATATAGCTGGAGCATTTCGAATCAGTGGACCATATTGATGAATCATAGGAAGAACTTGCTGTGTTAAACCTAATACTTTCTGTGCATTCGTTAACATATTTGCAAGATTTACTCCACCTGAAGCTGCTGAAGATAGTCCTCCCATCATAGGTCCAGAGGCTGCAGTTGGTGCCCCTCCTAGACCGCCTCCGAGTCCGCCAAGTAATCTAGAAAGAAAGCCACCTCCTCCTCTCATTGCTTGACCTCCTAAGCCTGTCATCGCAGATTGCATCGGAACTCCAGAAAACATTGTGCCTGCTTGTGACATGCCTTGTAGAGGAGCCTGCATTGGCATTGAGCTAAATGGTGGTCCAAAAAATGGCTGCATGTAAAAGTCTCCTTTCAAAAAATCAATCCTATTAAAAGTGTACTGGCTGTTTTTTTGGGGAAAAATAAAAATAAATACAGTTAAATGGTCTTTATATGTAGATATATGCATGAGAAGCTTTTACGGTGAAAGATATAAAAAGCAACGAAAATAGCTTTAAACTGTCAAAGTATGATAAAATGAACTATTGCACAAGGAACTCGGAAGGAAGTTGATTATTAAGATGATAGCAGAAAATTTCAAAAGATTTGAACTGCAGCCTTTTTTAATTGAGGCACTAAGTGAGCAAGGGTTTACACTGCCCACTGATATACAAGAAAGGCTAATCCCAGCAATTCGAAATGGGAGAGATGTTATTGGGCAATCACAAACAGGAACAGGGAAAACACTTTCATTCCTGTTGCCAATCTTAGATCGGATTGACACGAAAAAAAGTGAAGTACAGGCAGTGATCACTGCACCGACTCGAGAGCTAGCAGGGCAATTATTTGATGAGTTAAAGAAATTAATTGCTTTTTGTCCTGAGAATGACCAGATTCATGCTAAATTGTTAGTAGGTGGAACGGATCGGGCTCGTGCCATTGAAAGCTTGAAGGTTCAACCTCATATTGTAATTGGTACGGCAGGACGAATTGGTGATTTAATGGATGATCAAGCTTTACAAGTTTATACAGCTTCAATGCTAGTTGTGGACGAAGCTGATCAAATGCTTGATATGGGTTTTATTGCTGATGTAGATAAGGTTGCTTCAAGGATGGCAGAGGATTTACAGATGATGGTTTTCTCGGCAACGATACCAGAAAAACTACAACCTTTCCTCAAGAAATATATGACTGATCCTCGCCATGTCCAAGTGGAACCAAAACATGTTACAGCAACTAAGATTGAACATCGTATCGTTCCGCTGAAGCATCGTGAGAAGATTAAATTTGTAGTCGAAATTGCTCAATCGATTAATCCATATTTAGCAATCGTTTTTACAAACACGAAAGAACAGGCGGATGAAGTTGCTGATGCAATGACACAAGCAGGGTTAAATGTTGAACGTCTTCATGGAGGTCTGCAACCAAGGCAGAGAAAACAAGTGATGAAACTTGTAAAAGAAGTAAAAGTTCAATATTTAGTTGCTACAGACCTTGCTGCTCGTGGGATTGATGTTAAAGGGGTAACTCATATCATTAATTACGGCTTACCGAAAGATTTGGACTTCTATATTCATCGTGTAGGACGTACAGCACGTGCTGGAATGGATGGAATTGCCTATACAATATATGAAAACCACGATCAAACTGCTGTTGAAAAACTTTTAAA